>DASUQS010000244.1:0-8495 GCA_036280455.1 Acidimicrobiales bacterium | reverse complement strand
GACCGGCGAGCCGCTCGCACGCGCCGCAGGCGTCCCGCGACGCCGACGACGCCCACCCCCACTGCCGCCAGATCTGGGCGCACGTCGGCGGGCCCCGTGCGGGGTGGACGCCGGTCGGGTGCGAAATCCGGCGCCGCCGGTGCACCGCTGGTCACGGTGAACGTGAACCGGCCGACCACCACATGCGAGTCCGCGGACACGACGTGGTAGGCGACCGCGTAGCGCCCCGTGGCGGCGGCGCCGGCGGCGAGATCGACCGAGAGCACCTCGCCATCTCGTTCGAGCCGCACCTCGCCGTCGTCGATCCGACCCCCGGACGGGTCGTAGACCCGCAGGGGATCACCCTCCACCGTCACCGGCTTGGCGGCGAAGGTGATGGTCACCCGCGCCGGCGGCGCCGCGACGGCGGTGCCGTCGGCGGGCGACGTCTCGGCGACCCTGGCGTGACCGACCACGCGGGCATCCCCGACCACGCGGGCATCCCCGACCACGCGGGCATGCCCGGCGACAAGGGCATCCCCGACCACGCGGGCATGCCCTGCGGCGGGGAGCGGTGCCGCGATCGAGCCGATCGCGGCGCACACGGCGAGCCCGAGCACGGCGGGGACGAGTCCGAGGGGACGAGGCGCTCCGCGCACCCGACGGGCGGCGCTCCTGACATGCGCCACCAGACCCGCGACGGGTCGGCGGCGGGGGACATGACGACCGCAACGCACGCTGATGCGGCCTGTCCGCTCGGGTGCTCCGGCAGCGGCGACACGATTGGCGCCCCGCCGGACGTGGTGGATCGACGTCATCGTCCCCCCGTGGTGTCCGTCCGTTGCCGAGGTCGGCAGTGGACGCCGCGCCAGAGGGAAGGCAGCGGCACGGCGTCCACGACCGGGCCGTGTCAGGTGCTGGTGTCGACGTACATGACGACGATGCCCATCTGGTTGTGCATCGCCTCTTCCATGTCGTACCTGCCGGTTATCTGCACCCGTTCGCCTTGGCGGATCGTCGCCACCGGGTCGTCCCGGGTGCCGGTGCACACCGACATCCCCGACAGGTGCTGCTCACCGTGGTGCCCGATGTAGAGCGGGCTCTCTCCGTAGCGGGCGACCGAGTCGCAGATCATCTCGCCGGTCGACGTGTTGCGGGTGGCGATGTTGATGCCGCCGTCGTGGATGTGGCCACCGGCGCCGATGATCCGGCCCGGGCGGTTGACCGTCCACGTGTAGGACCGCTCGCTCGGGCCCTCGGGCACGGCGATCTCGGAGGTCCCGCACTGGTTGACGTCGAGCCAGACCGGCTCGACCGCCCGGATGCCGGGCGTGTTCGCCGGCACCCACGTGTAGGTCATCTGGATCTGGAGCCCGCTCTGGGCTTCGGCCTTGTGGTTGGCCAGCTCCCAGATCATGTGCCACGAGTCGAAGAGCCCGACGTAGTAGCCGTAGGGCGCTGGGGCCACGATGGGCGTGCGCTCGTCGCCCGAGGCGAAGAACCGCTGGCCCAGGAACCCGAGGAGCGACGATCCGCACGTGGCGTCCGACCGCCCCCAGCCCTGGTTGAACAGCACCATGTGGTGCAGCTGGGCGTCGGTGCTCCAGCCGGCCCTGGTGCCGTCTGCGTTGACCAGGTCGGCCGTCATCCCCGTGATGTAGCAATCGCTGCACGGCTTCTGGATGAAGAACGAGAACTGGTTCCCCGTGTGGGCGTGCCCGTGCTTGCCATCGGGCTGGATCGGTGCCGCCTGGACGCCGAAGGGCCCGTACTTGATGACCGAGGTCTTCGACTCCGGATGTGGCGGGGCTGTCGTCGACGTCGTCGGTGACGGTGCCGTCGTGGTGGTCGGGTGGTCGTCGTGGGCCGTGGTCGTCGTCGTCGGGTGGTCGTGCTCCTGAGCGCTGCTCGTGCCGATCCCCGACACGGACACGACCAGCGCAGCGGCGACTCCCGCCACGACGAGAGCACGGCGCCTCTTCGTGGGTTTCATCTATCCCCTCCTGATGTGGACCTGGCACCGGCTGGCGGCCACCGGGCGGCGGTCGATGCGGCACCCGTGAGTAATAACAGCATTATCCTTATTGCACGATCGGTCAACAACAACGTCGTTGGGGATCCATGAGTCGACCCACAGGCACCGTGGGCGCGTGGCCGCCCCCGCTGCGCGCGCCGACGGGGGTCCGGCACCAGGACATGACCGGACCGCCTGCGACGACCCGGTAACCTCGGCCGAGCCGTGGCCGCCACCATGCCCTCGCCGAGCAGCGACGACGCTCCCGCTCCGAGCGCGGCGTCGACCCGCGACCGCTTGCTGCACGCCGCCTACGACCTGCTGGTCGAGCGCGGGTACCAGGCCACCACCGTGCAGGCCGTCGCCCGCAAGGCGGGCCTCACCACCGGGGCGATCTACGCCAACTTCGGCGGCAAGCAGGAGCTCATGGCCCAGGCCGTGCTCGACGGTTGGTACCGCACCGAGCGCGCTGTCCTCGACGAGTACCTGGCCGCGTACGGCGCCACCGACCCCGACGACGCCACCGCCGGCGTCGCCATCTCCGACGCCCTCACGCGCCTGATGGCCGGCCACGTCGCCGCGCCCACGCAGGCCGGTCACCGCCTCCTCACCGAGGTGACCGGGGCCGTCATCCGCGAGGATCTCGCCGAGTCCCCGCTTCTCGTCAGCGTCAAGTTCGTCGAGCAGCTGACACGAGCGTCGGTCGAGAGCGGGCAGCGTGCCGGCACGGTCTCCGCCGCTCTCGACACCGACGCCCTCGTAGCCGTGATCGTCAACACCTACCTGGGCGCCATCACGTCGAAGGCCCTCGGGCTGCCGCAGCCCGGTTACGCCGAGACCCTGCGGATCATGCAGGCGGCCAACGCCGGCTACGCCGAGGCCTGACACCGCAGCGCAGTCGGCCCGCCCACCCGTGCCCGACCTGGTCCGACGTCGGTCCCGACTCCAGGCATCGCCGACCGGGTGCCGCTACCTTGCCGGCGATGACCGAACGCACCTTCACCGCGCTGGCCACGGGCGGGAGCTTCTTCGAAGGGCCGCGCTGGCACGACGGCCGGTGGTGGGTGTCCGACCTGTACCGCCACGCCGTCTTCGCCATCGCCCCCGACGGCACGACCGAGACGATCACGACCGTCGAGGCCCAGCCGTCCGGGCTCGGCTGGCTGCCCGACGGCGAGCTGCTCGTCGTGTCGATGAGGGATCACCGGTTGCTGCGCGTCGCGACCGACGGCACGACCAGCGTGCACGCGGACCTCACGCCGTACTGCGACGGTCACGCCAACGACCTCGTGGTGGCGGCCGACGGGCGCGCCTGGGTCGGCAACTTCGGCTTCGACCTGATGGGTGGCGCCACGCCCCGCTCGGCCTCGCTCGTGCGCGTCGATCCTGACGGCACGACGACCGTGGCCGCCGAGGACCTCGGCTTCCCCAACGGCAGCGTGATCACCCCCGACGGGACGATGCTCATCGTGGGCGAGACGATGGGCGCCCGCTACACGGCGTTCACCATCACGGTCGGCGGGCTGCTGACCGAACGCCGGGTGTGGGCGGAGGTCCCGGGCGTGTCGCCCGACGGATGCACCCTCGACGCCGAGGGCCACATCTGGGCGGCCGACGCTCTCGGGTCCCGGCTCGTGCGAGTGGCCGCCGACCGGGGCGTCATCGAGGAGATCGCCGTCCCGGACGGCCTCGGCGTCTACGCGTGCATGCTCGGCGGCGCCGACGGGCGCACGCTGCTCATGTGCGCCGCGCCCGACTTCGACGAGTCCCGCCGTCAGAGCAACCACGAGGCGGTGCTGCTCACCACGACCGTCGACGTCCCCCACGCCGGCCTGCCGTAGACCTTCGCGCCCGGCCGGACAGGGCGTCCGTGTCCGCCGTCACGGCCGCATCGGCCCAGCGCAGCGATAGATTCGACCGTTCCGATGACCGACGAGACCTCCTCCCTCCGCGCCCCGACCGCCCCCCTTGCCGACCCGCCCGCCGGGCCCGCCTCCGGCGGTCCCGCGGCCGTGCTGTGGGACATGGACGGCACGCTCGTCGACACCGAGCCGTTCTGGATGCGGGCCGAGACCGAGCTCGTCACCACCCACGGCGGCACGTGGACGAAGGCGCACGCCGAGACGCTGGTCGGGATGGACCTGCTCGTCGCAGCGGAGGAGATCCGCCGGGTCGGCGGCGTCGACATCGATCCGGTCGACATCGTGAACATGATGATGGAGCGGGTCGTCGAGCTGATGGCCGACGAGCCGCCGTGGCAGCCCGGGGCGCTCGACCTGCTGACCGGCCTGCGGGCCGAAGGCATCCCCTGCGTGCTCGTCACCATGTCGTGGCGGCGCCTCGCCAGCGCGGTGGTCGACCTGCTGCCGCCGGGCACGTTCGCGGACCTGGTCGTCGGCGACGAGGTCGCCCGGGGCAAGCCGCATCCCGATCCGTACATCGAGGCCGCCCGCCGGCTCGGGGTCGATCCCCGTGACTGCATCGCCATCGAGGACTCGCCGATCGGCGCCGCCTCCGCCCGCGCCGCCGGCTGCACCGTGCTCGGCGTCCCCCACGCGGTCGACGTGCCCGCCTCCAGCGTCGACGCCCTGGTCCCGTCGCTCGCCGGCATCGGCGTCACCGAGCTCCGCCGCCTCGCC
Source organism: Acidimicrobiales bacterium (assembly GCA_036280455.1). GTDB lineage: Bacteria > Actinomycetota > Acidimicrobiia > Acidimicrobiales > VFJN01 > ZC4RG19. The sequence continues at coordinate 3,863 of DASUQS010000244.1, read as the reverse complement.
ACGCGCTGACGCGCAAGCCGACCCGCAGGCCGACGCGGCGGGGCCCCGGCGTGCGCCGGGGCCCCGCTTGGATCGCTCGGTTCAGGGGATCACCGCCCGAAGGCGGACCGGATCAGCTGAGCCGCTCGAAGATCATCGCCATGCCCTGGCCGCCGCCGACGCACATCGTCTCGAGGCCGAAGGTCTTGTCCTCGTCCTGCAGCGCGTGGATGAGGGTTGTGGCGATGCGGGCGCCGGTCATGCCGAACGGGTGGCCGAGGGCGATCGCCCCGCCCTTCACGTTCAGCTTCTCCATCGGGATGCCGATCTGCGCCGCCGAGGGCAGCACCTGCGCGGCGAACGCCTCGTTGATCTCGAACAGGTCGATGTCGTCGGCGGACATGCCGGCCCGCTTGAGGGCCTGGCGCGACGCTTCGATCGGGCCGAGGCCCATGATCTCGGGGTTGAGGCCGGTGACGCCGGAGGACACGACGCGGGCGAGCGGGGTGAGGCCCAGCTCGGCGGCGCGGGTGTCGCTCATGACGATGACGGCGGCGGCGCCGTCGTTCAGCGGGCAGGCGTTGCCGGCCGTGATCTCACCGTCGGGGCGGAAGGCGGGCTTCAGCTCGGCGAGCTTCTCTGCGGTGGTGCCGGCGCGGGGCCCGTCGTCCTTGGTGACGACGACGCCCGACGGCGTGGTGATCGGCGTGATCTCGCCGTCCCAGTAGCCGTTCTCCTGGTTGGCCACGGCGAGCTGCTGGCTGCGCGCCGCGAACTCGTCCATGTCCTTGCGGGCGACGCCCTCCTTGAGCCGGACGTTCTCCGCGGTCTGGCCCATGGCGATGTAGATGTCGGGCAGGCCGGCGAGCGGCTCCCACGAGTCGGCACCGCCGGCGAGCTCGCCGGTGCGGGCCTCGGCCTCGGCGAACAGCGGGTTGTGCGGGCCGCCGTCGGAGAAGCCGCTCATGTAGCGGCTGACGGTCTCGACACCTGCGGCGACGAAGACGTCGCCCTCGCCGGCCTTGATGGCGTGGGCGGCCATGCGGATCGACTGGAGCGACGACGAGCAGTACCGGTTGACGGTCACGCCCGGCACGTTGTCGAGGCCGGCCAGCAGGGCGGCGACGCGGGCGATGTTGTAGCCCGACTCGCCCGCGGGCTGGCCGCAGCCGAGGATCAGGTCGTCGATCGTGGTGCGGTCGAGCTCCGGAACCTTGTCGAGCGCCGCCTTGACGATGGTGGCGGTCAGGTCGTCGGGCCGGACGTCGACGAGCGAACCCTTGTTGGCCCGCCCGATGGGGCTACGGGCCGTCGAGACGATGACAGCTTCGGTCATGGCGGTTGTCCTCCTGGCACGGATCTGCTCCGCGATGTCTAGTTATGTTACCGGTCGGTCACCAACCCGACCGTCCCCGGAGTGACCGGGCGGGTCGGGTGGGTGGTCGTCCGCGTGGACGTGATGGCCCTTGTCGAGCCAGCGCCGGAACCCGGCGGCGTTCGAGTGGATGCCGTTGAGGGTCTCGAGCTTCTCGCGGCGTTCCGGCTCGACGTCGTCGAGGTCGGCGCCGAACGCCGCGTCGAGCGCGGCCGCGATGTCGCGGCCGTCGCGCCACGCTGCCTCGGCGACCTCGGCCCACCGGGTCAGGGTCTCCTGGGCCTCGTCGAGGATCGCCTGCGGGTCGGGCACCAGGCCGAAGTGGGCGAGCGCGATGCCCGCCGGGCGACGGTCGGCGAAGCGCTGCAGCGACGTGAGCGCCTGGTCGAGGTCGAAGTCGGGCGGTGGGGTGGCCGGCCGCAGGATGCCGACGTCGGGCAGGCGCACACCGACCGCGTCGCCGGCGAACAGCAGGCCCGAGTCGCTGTCGTGCAGCGCCAGGTGGTGCTTGGCGTGGCCCGGGGAATCGACCGTGGTGAGCGTGCGGTTGGACGACACGACCAGCTCGTCGCCGTCCGCCAGCACCTGCACCCGCTCGGACGGGGTCGGCGTGAGGCGGCCGTAGAGCGAGTCGAGCAGGTCGCCGTACACCTGGGCGGCGCTGTCGACGAGCTTGGTCGGGTCGACGAGGTGCCGCGCCCCGCGCTCGTGGACGTACACGGTCGCCTGCGGGAACGCCGCGGCCACGTCGCCCACCCCGCCGGCGTGGTCGAGGTGGATGTGGGTGACGGCCACGCCCGCCAGCTCGCCGGGGTCGACGCCCAGCTCCGCGAGAGCGGCGAGCAGGTGGGGCACCGACGTCTGGCTGCCCGTCTCGACCAGCACGGGGGCGTCACCGGTGATCAGGTAACCGGCCGTGACCTGGTGCCAGCCGCCGAGGAGCGTGTCGATCTGCAGGACGCCCGGCGCGATCTCGGTGTGCACGTCACCCTCTCGGTGTGTACGGGAGGTCGGTCGGGGACCGCCTGCCCCCGCCGCGGACCGCCGATCGTACCGGTTGACCTGCTCCACCCCTCCCGCCGCTCTGTCTGCTCGGGCCGCGTCGGATGTCACACCCCGTGGCTAACTTGGCGGGGGCATGGCCAGAGCTTCCGGTGTGCCCAAGATCCCCAGCGGCGCGACCACGCCCACCCTGTGGGACGAGCCGGGCGACCCCACGTGGTCGGTGCCGGAGCTGGGCGAGGCGATCGGCCTCAGCCTGCGGGCCGCGTTCCCGGACGAGGTGTGGGTGCGGGGTGTCATCCGCAACCTCAACCCCGGCCGGCGGGGCGGCACGGTGTGGTTCGACCTGGTCGAGCCGGCGGTGGGGGGCGACCTGTCGCGCCCGCCGCAGGCCAGCCTGTCGGTGGTGCTGTTCGACACGGCGCGCCGCCGGGTCAACGCCCGGCTCACCGACGCCGGCGGCGGCGTGCGCATGGCCGACGGCACCGAGGTGCGGCTGCGGGGCCGCCTCACGTTCTACGACCGGGGCGGGCGTCTGCAGCTGCAGATGTCCGACATCGACCCGGCGTTCACGCTCGGCCGGCTGGCGGCCGACCGCGAGCGGTTGCTGCGCACGCTCGACGCCGAAGGGTTGCTGGCCCGCCAGGCCGCCCTGCCCCGGCCGCTCGTGCCGCTGCGCCTCGGCCTGGTCACCAGCCGCGGCAGCGCCGCCGAGCACGACGTCCTCGACGAGCTGCGCGGGTCGGGCATCGGGTTCTCGATCACACGCGCCGACGTGCGCGTGCAGGGCACCCGCGCCGCGCGGTCGGTTGCCTGGGGGCTCGAGGCCGTCGCCACCCGGGGCGTCGACGCCGTGCTGCTCGTGCGCGGCGGCGGGGCCACCACCGACCTGGCCGCGTTCGACGGCGAGGTCATCGCCCGGGCCGTCGCGGGCCTCGACGTGCCGGTGCTCACCGGCATCGGCCACGACATCGACCGCTCGGTCGCCGACGAGGTCGCCCACGCCAGCTACAAGACACCCACCGCCTGTGCCCAGGCGGTCGTCGCCGATGTCCGCGCGGTCGAGCAGCGCACGGCCGATGCCTGGCGCGGCATCGTGTCCTCGGCCCGGCACCGCAGCCAGCGGGAGGCCGAGCGCCTGCGCACCTGCGGCCGGCACGTGGCCCTGGCCACCCGCCAGGGGCTGTCGGCGGCCGACCGCGACCTGACCCGACGGGGCGAGCGGGTGGGCGGCGCGGCCGACGGTGCCCTGAAGCGGGCGACCGGTGGGCTCGACCGGGCGGTCGGCCGGGTCGAGGCCGGGGGCCGCGCCCACCTGCGCACGCATCAGCAGGCGCTCGTGGCCGCTGCCGTCCGGCTGGTGCACCGGGCGCCCCGAGCGCTCGCCGTCGCGGGGCGCGAGCTCGACGCGGTCGAGGCCCAGGTGCGCGCGCTCGATCCCGCCCGCACCCTCGCCCGGGGCTGGTCGATCACCCGGGGGGCCGACGGGCGGATCGTCCGCTCGGCC
>DASUQS010000243.1:0-4803 GCA_036280455.1 Acidimicrobiales bacterium | reverse complement strand
TCCCGGGTCGAGCCGAGCGTGCTCGTGACGGGCGACGACTTCTTCGGGTTCCTCGCCCGTGGGGCGATCCCTCCGTGGCTGCCGGCGTCCGACCGGCAGAACGAGGTGGTCACCCAGGCGGCGGGCGCGGCCGCTGGCCGGTTCGTCGCCGGCGGGTTCGAGACGATCTACGACGGGGTGGTCGGGCCCTGGTTCCTGCCGATATTCGGGGCGGCGACAGGCTGCGATCGGCTCGACTACGTCGTCCTCCTCCCGACGGTCGAGCAGTGCCTCGACCGGGTGGCGAGCCGGGTCGGCCACGGATTCACCGACGCGGCCGCGACGAGGACGATGCACCGCGAGTTCGCCGACGCCGACATCGATCGCCGCCATGTCTTCGTCGGCGGCCCGCACGAGTCGTCGGGTGCGCCCGAATCCGCAGCGTCGGTCGCCGACAGGATCGAGACCGCCCGGGCGGCTGGTGCCTTGACGTTCCCGACCCCGACCGGACGCTCGCAGAACGTCTGAGAATGCCGCGAAAGCCCTTGTGGGAGGTGGTTTCGGCGACTATTCTGCGAACAGATGTTCGCTACCTTGCACGAAGGGGTGGACGAGGCCCTGGGGCTCGATCCGGATGATCTTGGCGATGCCGAGCTCACCGACGCGCTCGACGAGCTGCGCCGTGCCGATGCCCGCATCGCCGCCGCACGGGCCCGGCTGGTGGCGGCCGCTGACAATCGGCGGACCTTCGCCCCCACCGGTCACCTGAACACCGCGGCGTGGTTGGCCGATCGGGGCAACAGCCCGGTTGCCGACGCCCACGCGGAGGTGCGCCTGGCGCGTCGTCTTCGGACGATGCCGGCCACCGCCGCCTCGTTGGCGGCGGGCACGATCACGCCCCGTCACGCGCGGCTGCTCGCGGGGCTGAACGGCCCGGCGACAGCTGGTCCGTTCGCGGAGGCGGAGGACTTCCTGGTCGGTCAGGCACGCACGATGCGCTGGGCGGACTTCGCCCGGGCGATGGCCTACTGGCGGCGCAACGCTCGCCCGGAGGACGACGAGAAGCAGGCACGATCCGATTGGGAGCACCGCGGTGTCGGTCTCCACGACGGGCTGCGCGGCACCGGCCTCCTCGACGGTGAGCTCACACCGCTCGCCAAGGCCACCCTGGCCGGGGCGCTTGGGCCGATCGAGCGCGAGCTGTTCGAGGCCGATTGGGCGGCAGCCAAAGCCGAACATGGGGCCGCCACCACGTCCGCGCACCTGGCGCGCACACCACGGCAGCGGCGCCATGACGCACTCGTCGAGCTGGCCACGAGGGCGGCGACCGCGCCTGCGGGCGGTAAGCGCCCCGCCCCGCTGTTCACGGTCCTTGTCGGCTATCGAGCGTTCGCTGATGTGTGCGAGCTGGCAGCGGGCACCCTGGTCACGCCCGGTGAACTGGCTCCGGTGATCGACGGGGCGATGGTGGAGCGCATCGTGTTCGACGGTCCCGACCGGGTGATCGAGGTCGGCGAGGCCCGGTTCTTCCGTGGTGCGCTGCGCCGGGCGATCGAGGTGCGCGACCGGCATTGCACGGGGCCTGGATGCGATGTGCCCGCGCATCTCTGCGAGGTCGACCACCTGCGGCGGGCCCGCGACGGCGGCCCGACGGTCCTGAGCAACGGCGAGCTGAAGTGCCCTCCGCACAACCGCCAACGGGAGAAGCCACTGCCGAGGCCCGTGCCGGCCAAGCACCCACCACCGCCGTCGACGGTCGAACAACGTGTGGCCTGCCTCGCGGCCGTGCGGGCCCGCATCCGCGATCAGATGCTCCACGATCCCCGCTACGGGCTCGTCTGAATCGTGGGCCAGATCCGTGCGTCAGTCCTGGGCTTGGATCGGCGCGCGGGCTTCGGTCCGCCGCGTCGACGTCGCTTTCGCCGACGCGTCCGGTGTCCATGGCCTCCGTGGGCGAGCCGCTTCCCAGGTGGCAAAGGCGCCTGCGGCGACCACGGCCAGACCGCCCCACCACACCAGGACCTGCAGGGGGTGCACGCCGACCTCGAGCAGCGCGGTCCCGTCGTCCCGGGCGTCGCGCAGGGTGACCTGCACGTCCACCAGCGGCGTCGACCGCAACGAGCTCTCGGCCAGCAGGACACCGCGATCGGGGTAGGCAATGAGGGACGGCGCCAGCCGCTGGCCGCCGGTCGTCACGTCCGCGACGACGGCGTCCGATCCGGCGACCGGCCCGTCCTCGACCCGGACACCGTCGTAGGCGACCTCGTGACCGAGCACCGTCTCCGACTCCCCGGGCCGCAGCGAGACGAGGTGGCTGCCTCCGGTCGCCGTCCCCGCGACGCCGACGGCGAGGAGCCCGAACGCTGCATGGGCGAGGTGCCCGCCTAGCGCAGGCACCCCATCGGACCGGTGGCGCCACGCCCCGCAGGCGCCCACGAGCGCGCTGCCGGCGCACGCACCGGCGGCGAGCGCGAGCAGCCCCCGGGGCGGGTCGACCGACGGCGCGGCGGCGAGGAGCAGGGCGAGGCCGCCGCCACCCCCGGCGAGAGCGGCGGCCCCGACAGACCGGAAGGACCCGCGGGACGACACTGCGACCGGGACGAGGCACACCAGCGCCAGCGCCAGGGCGAGCAGGGGACCGGTGAACTGCGCGAAGTAGCTGCCCTGCACGGCGACACCGTCCCCACCGCGGAGGTCGGCCCACAGCGGCCACAGCGTTCCCGCCAGCACGACGGCCAGCACCGCCCCCACGAGTGCCAGGTGGGCGCCCACGAGCCTCGCCACCGTCACCACCAGGCGCGCCTCGCCTCCGGGCGAATCGGGGATCCAGCCAGCCGAGCCATCGGTGGTCGAGGGCGACGACGGCGCCCGGCCCGCGACCCGTCGCAGCAGCACCGCCACCCCCACCACGACCGCGGCCACCACCACGGCGAGGGCACGGCCGATGGCCCGCGACTCCGCGAAGGCGTGGACCGACGACGTCGCACCGGAGCGGGTGAGCAGGCTGCCGAGCAGGGCGAGCACGAACGGCAGGCAGGCCATGCCCGCCAGCGCTACCCGGCTGACAGGCGGGCGGTCCGTCCGGGCTCCCCGGGCGCCGTGCAGCAGGACCGTCACCGCCAGCCACGGCAGGAGCGCGGTGTTCTCCACGGGGTCCCAGGCCCAGTAGCCGCCCCAGCCCAGTTCGACGTAGGCCCAGTGGGCGCCGGCCACCATGCCGACCGCCAGCAGCGTCCACGGCAGCAGCGACCACCGCCGCACCGTCGCCAGCCAGGCGTCGTCGAGCCGGCGGTCGACCAGCGCGACGACGGTCAGGGCGAACGGCCCCACCAGCGTCGCGAGGCCCAGGTAGAGGAGGGGCGGGTGGTAGAGCATGGCGGCGTGCTCGAGGATCGGCGTGAGCCCGGCGCCGTCGATGGCGGGCACGTCCAAGGTGGCGAACGGGTCGGCGAACGCGAGGACCAACGCCACCAGCACGGCGACGACGCCCCCCGCCACGGCCGCGACGCCCTCGCGCCGCCCCCGATCGGACCCGTCCCGGTCCAGCCCGTCCCGGTCCAGCCGGAGCGCGGCGGCCAGGCCGACCAGTCCGACCAGCGTGGCGAGCCAGAGCAGCGACCCTGCCATTCCCCCCCACAGCGCCGCAGCCCGGTACGGCCAGCTCGCACCACGCCGGCTGAAGTCGGCCACGTACGTCAGCGAGTAGTCGCCCACGACGAGAGCCCGCACGAGCACGCCCGTGGCCGCCAGGCACGCGATGGCCGACACCGCCAGCAGCACGGTCGAGCGAGCCCGGCCGCGCGAGCCGTTCCACGCCGCGGACAGCGGGGCCACCGCCGCGCCCAGGCCCGCGAGCAGGGCGATCCACACCGCCACCCGCCCCCACGTCGCCATCACGGCACGGTACCGCTCCCGTCTCCGTCGCCGGATGGCGACCGCGGTGCGGTGTACACCGCATGGACGAGCTGCTCGATGTCCGGCTCCTCGATGGACAGGTCGTGGATGGCGGCGACGGCGACCACCCCGGCCACCACGGCCGCGGCCGTCGTCTCCCGCCGGTCGAAGCGGAGCCACTGGCGCGGCCCGTCGACACGGTCCACCGACGCGCCCGCCACGACGAGCGGGGGTGCCGGCTCTACCAGGTCGACCACGACGCGGCGGTGGGTGCCGTAGGTCGCCTTGAACCCGGTGACGCTGCCGTCGTGGATGACCTTGCCGTGGTCGATGATCATCATCCGCTGGCAGAGCCGCTCCACGTCGTCGAGGTCGTGTGTCGTGAGCAGCACCGTCGTGCCCCGCTCCCGGTTGAGCACGACGAGGAAGTCCCGCACGGCCTGCTTGCTCACGACGTCGAGCCCGATGGTGGGCTCGTCGAGGACGACGAGGGCGGGGTCGTGCAGCAGGGCGGCGGTGAGCTCGCCCCGCATCCGCTGGCCGAGGGAGAGCTGGCGCACGGGCGTGGCCAGGAACGCCCCGAGGTCCAGCAGGTCGACGAACGCGGCCACGTTCTCGTCGTGCCGGCCCCGGTCGGTGCGGTAGACGTGGTGCAGCAACTCGAAGCTGTCGGCGAGCGGCAGGTCCCACCACAGCTGGGTGCGCTGCCCGAAGACGACGCCGATGCGCCGAGCGAGGTCGGTGCGCCGCCGGGTCGGTTCCAGGCCGAGCGTCTCGACCCGGCCGCCGCTCGGGGTGAGGATGCCGGTGATCATCTTGATGGTGGTCGACTTGCCGGCGCCGTTGGGGCCGAGGAAGCCGTACAGGCTGCCCGCCGGCACCCGGAGGTCGATGCCGTCGACCGCCGCGAGCTCCCCGAAGCGCCGCGTC
>DASUQS010000242.1:0-13294 GCA_036280455.1 Acidimicrobiales bacterium | reverse complement strand
GGGCCGGCAGGGGTGTGGGACCTGGTGTGGCGGCGGGCGGGGGTGAGGCCGGCGCGGGGTCTGTCACCGCGGGAGTCGGCGGGGGCACAGGCTCGGTCGATGGAGGAGCGTCGGCCGCCATGGGCGCCGGCAGGGTGGTCGCCGGCTCGGCCGGCGCAACCTCGGCGGGTTGGCTGTCGCCCACGGTGCCGCCCGACCCCTCCGCGGGCATGGTGGCGTCCCCCGTGATGGCCGGCTCGCCCGCTGCCACGGTGGTCGCGTCGCTCGCACCGGACGCCACGGTCGTGGCGGTCGACGACGGAACGTCGCCGGTCGATCCGGCGATCGGTTCGGCTGCGGGAAGCGTGGTGGGGGTGATCGGCCCAGGCACCGGCGCCGCGGTGGCGCTCGCCACGTCCTCGTCCCACTCGCCGCACGCCCGTCCGTCGGTGCGCTCACAGGTGGGCGGCGTCCTCGATTGCCCGCCGGACCTGCTCGGCGACTGCGCGGGGCGCGTGGCCGCCGGGGTGAGCCCGTCCTCGATGATGGGCATCACGCGCTCGTTGATGACCGGGACGACCACCGTCGCCGCCACCGTGGCGACGAGCCCTGTCGCTGCCGCGGCCGCGACGCTCGTCAGGCTGATCGTCGTCACCGCGGCGGCCGCTTTGATGCCGACGACCTGTGCCACCCGCCGCACGCCCTTGCGCCGGGGGAGGCCCGCGACCCGCGCGCCCAGGGTGACCCGACGCATGGTGTCGACCATCAACGCCTCGTCGACCAGCTCGTCCGCCTCGGCGGGCCCGCGGGCGCGATGGATCATCGAGCGCAGGTCCCGATACCAGGGAGGCGCCTCCGGGTCGGTGACCTGGCCGTCCAGGGCACGATCGGCCAGGTCGTGGTCGAACTGGATCATGTCGGCCCAGAGGCGGTCGCGGTCGGAGCTCATGGCGTCCCTACCCGGTCGCCGAACTGCTCGGCCATGCGCCGCAAAGCACGGTGGCACAGCACGCGGACCGCCCCCGGGGCGCGATCCATGATGGCCGCCGTCTCCGCCACCGACAGACCGCCGACCACCCGCAGCAGGACGACCTCGGCCTGCTCGGGGGTGAGGCCCGCGATCAGGGCGTCGACGGCTCCCTGGGCGCCCAGCCGGTCGAGCGCCGCAGCGACGGGATCATGGGCCCGGCGAACGTCGGCCACGAGGTCGAGATCGCCGGTGGCCATCACGTCGGTGCGCTGGCGGGTCACCCGTCGCCGGTGCCCGATCAGCTGGTTGCGCGCGATGGCGAACAGCCAGCGGCGGAAGGCGGTCTCGTCGCCCGTGAAGCGGACCAGGCCGCGAGCGGCGCCGATCCACACCTCGCTGGCCAGGTCGTCCGCCACGCCGGGGGCCTGGGCCCGCAGGTAGCGCAGGAGCGCTGGCTGGTAGGCGCGGAAGAGCTCGGAGAGCGCCCAGTGCTCTCCTCGTCCCGCCGCTTGCACGACATCCGGAAGGTCGGTCGCGTGCCTCATCTGCCCACGGGCACACTAGCCACTCACGGTGGTGGATGTCGCCTGTGTGTGACGAGCCCCGAAAAATGGACGAACCGCCGGCGCGGGCCGGCGGTTCGACAGCGTGCCTGCAAGCAGGCGGTGGATCAGACCACTCGAACGTTCTGAGCCTCGTCGCCCTTCCTGCCCGGTCCGATGTCGAACTCCACGGTCTGGCCTTCGTTGAGGGTCTTGTAACCCTCGCCCTGGATGTTCGAGAAGTGCACGAACACGTCGTCGCCATCTTCACGCGAGATGAAGCCGAAGCCCTTTTCCGCGTTGAAGAACTTCACAGTGCCTGTAGCCAATTGTCTCTCTCTTCAGTAACGAGCCGATCCGCGCGACCAGCTCGGGAACAATGTACCGGACCCGGAGGTCCGCTACTTGTAGCGGTAGGTGATCCGACCTCGGCTGAGGTCGTACGCGGACACCTCGACCTGTACGCGGTCACCGGGGAGGATGCGGATGCGGTTCTTGCGCATCTTTCCACTCAGGTGGCCGAGCACGGTGTGGCCGTTGTCGAGGGAGATACGGAAGTGGCCCCCCTTGAGGGCCTCCTCGGTGCGTCCTTCAAGGATGAAAGCGTCGTCTTTTGTCTTCGCCAAGCGGTCGGTCCTCGCTCCTAGGCAACTGGTCCATGCTACGTAACCGCAGGCGGGATGCCACGCATTCCCGTTTCGGGGCCATGACGTCGCCGCCTCACCGGGCCCGATCCCGTCAGGCCATCACGCCGACAGGGCGGACCTGGTGGCCCGGGAAGATCGTCGGAAGCGCCCCGGCGCCGATGCCGAGACGGGCCGTGACGACCTCGGCCAGCACGTCGCGATAGTCGTTCCACCCGGGAACGTCGCCCTGGTCGAGCTGATCCGGCGCCAGCCCGCCCCAGGCGCCGGGCACCGTGCCGCCCGCGAGCCCACCCCCGAGCAACAGCACCGCCGCGCCGTGCCCGTGGTCGGTGCCCTGGTTGGCGTTCTGCTCGACGCGTCGGCCGAACTCGGTCATGACCACGACGTTCACCCTGTCGAGGGCGCCGCCGAGATCGGTGGCGAACGCGCCCAGCGTCTCGCCGAGATCCGACAGCTGCCGGGCCATGGTGCCGTCGTCGAACCGGCCCATGCCCGTGTGCATGTCCCATCCGCCCACGTCGACGCAGGCGACGCGCAGCCCGACATCGGCCTTGATCAGCCTCGCCATCTCGGACATGTGGCCGGCGAACGCGCCCTCGGGGTACGCGGCGTCAGCCTCGTAGCCGACGGCGGACAGCAAGGTGGCGACGTTCAGGCCCTCCATGGTGCTGGCCACGTCGCCGGCGAGCGGATGGTCGAGGCCGGTGTAGAGCGTGGACAGCGCCTCCACGGTTCGGGCGTGCATCGGCGTGTCGCCCGCATGGAGGACGAACGTGTCGATCCCCCGCAGGGCCAGGGTGGGTTGGTCGCCCGCGAGGGAGCGCGTCACGGTCGCGCCCGCGCTCACGGCGCGGAAGGTGGTGCCAGGGCCCATCGCGTCCAGCACGCGGTCGAGCCAGCCCTCGGCGGTGCCGGCGGAGGACCCGCCGCGCTCGAGGCAGTCCTGGGCCTGGAAGTGGCTGCGGGACACGTCGGGCGTCGAGACCGCCGGGACGGCCGTGAACCGGTTGAGCGCCCACAGGTCGTGCAGGGGCGCCAGTGCCGGGTGCAGGCCGAAGGTGCGGTCGAGAGGCAGGAGCGCGCTGTCCGGGACGGCGATGTCCGGCCGCGCCGCGGCCAGGTGCGGGTCGCCCGCAGGCACCAGCGCGGACAGCCCGTCCATGCCCCCGCGCAGGAACACGACGACCAGCGTCCCGCCGCCGTCGCCGGCCTGGCCGAACGAGGCGCGGGCCGTGGCGAGCTGCGACCCCAGCGCAGCGACGCCTGCCGCCCCCGCGCCGGCCAGGAACCGCCGTCTGGTGAACCCGCGGCGCCAGCGGTCGTCGCGCGCGGCCCGATCGGCCGCGACGCGCGCGGCTCGCGCCCGCAACAGCCCCTGTGCGGGGTCGGGGCCGAGGCGGGACGGGTCGGGGCACTCGGGATGCAGGCTCGTCGAGAGGGGCTCATCGGTCACGGCGGGCACCTCACCTCAAAGAGAAGTACGGCGAATCGAGGACGAGGGCGATGGCGCCCAGCGCATCGTTGTTGTCGACGAAGCGTCCGATCGGAGCGGCCGGGTCGCCGCCCAGGAAGGCCACGAGCGCGTCGCGGTGGGCCGACTGGAAGGCCTGGAAGCACAGACGGGCGCACAGGCTGTCGACGTACTCGCCCACGGTGGCCGCCGGGCGGCCGGCGACCAGCCCTATCGGATCGGGCCGGGTCAGCCCGTCCTCCCAGTCGCCCACCAGGGCCCGATGCAGGTTCCACATCGCGACGACGTTGCCGGCGGACCGCCAGGCGGCGTGCACGTCCGGGTAGCCGTTGGGCGCCGGCCACGACAGCGGTTGGTGGCCGGCATCGATGGTGGCGTTGTAGAGCCGGCCGACGCTGTGGGCGATGTCGCCGTCGGGCATGACGCCCAGGATGCGGACGCTGGCGGTCACGTTCTCGAGCGGTCGCCGGGTCTTCTGGCCGACCGCGGCCCAGAACTCCACGGAGCGGAACAGCGTGTCGAGCACCGGGACGATCGCCGTGCCGGCCTCCAGGTAGGCCGCGGCCAGCCGTTCGACCAGCGCCGGGGGCGGCATGTCCGACACGAACCGCACCGCCAGCTTGCGGGCGATGGTCTGCGCTGTGGCGGGGTGCCCCGCCAGGTGACGGAGGTAGGCGTCGCCGACCTCGAGCCCGCCCTCGGCGGTGTCGTTGGGGTGCTGGAAGTCGAGGACCGTGACCGGACCGACCCAGTGCTTGTCGGGGTCGTAGCGGAAGCTGCCCTCCTCGCCCGGCCCGTCGCGACCCACGACCGTGCGCCCGGTGAGGATGTAGGCGCTGTTGCGCACGTCGTCCTCGCCGTAGCCCGAGGCGACCCCCACCGTGTGCAGCTCGAGCAGCTCGCGCCCGAGGTTCTCGTTCACCGAGTCCTTGTTCGACTGCTCGGCCGTGAGGTACCGGAGCAGCGCCGGATGCCGCGCGGCCGCCACGAGCATGTCGGTGAACGTGCCGAGGGCGTGGGTGCGGATCACCCCGCGCTGGTAGCTCGGGCCGACGTCCCATCCTCCCGGGCCCGGGGTGGGCACGTTGAGGTGGTTGGCCCAGAAGTCGACCATCACCTCGTAGAGCTGGCGCTGGGACCACACCTGGCGGGCCAGCGTCGCCCGGCCGTAGTCGGCCATGGCGCCCCACGTCGTGCGTTCGATCGAGGACCGCACGGTCGCCGGGTCGGCGCTCGCCAATGGGAACGCCGCCCAGCCGAGATCGGCCGCGGGATCGGGGATGCGGATCGGTTCGCACTGGGCGGCGAGCCAGGCGTCGATGCCGACGGCGTGCACCTCGCCCAGCAGGTCCGGTGTGGGCCCGAACGTCGTGCGGCGCAGCAGGTGGAGGGCCGGGTCGGACGTGTCGAGGATGGTCGGTACGGTCACCTCGGCGGCGGCCGCCGCTTCGGACGCCGTGGCGAACACCAGAGTGGGTGGTGCCGCCTGCGCTGGCGGTGGCACCTGCGTGGCGGAGATCTGCTCCGACTGGCCGATCGCCGCGTAGCTCTCGTCCCTGTTGGCGAAGCCCCCGGCGTCGGCCGGCGCGTCGGCGGTGCGCCGGACGTCGGTCACGGCCGGCGGCTCGTCGCCGCCCGGCAGGACCCGCTGCGCGGTGAACGCGGTCGCCGTGACCGCGGTCCCCGCGATGCCGGCGATCACCGACCGGCGGCGCCAGAGCTCGGATCGCGCCGTGCCGTCGTCGGGCAACGACTCGGGTCTGTCGTCGTGGTCGGTCAACGAACGGCCCCCCAGCCTTCGTGTCCACCGCGCCCGACGGGAGCTTAGAGCACGATCAGCGCGGCAGGTGCTTCGCGACGCGCAGCAGCGACGTGAAGCGCCGGGCGTAGCCGGCCGGGTCGCCCGAGGGGTCCTGCAGCTTCGCCGCGAGCGCGGAGCGCACCGCCACCGTGCGCGACTCGGTGTACTTGAGCAGGCCCTCGCGCCCGTGCCGGCGGCCCATGCCCGACGCCTTCATGCCGCCCATCGGGGCGTCGAGGGTGGCCCAGGCGGACGAGTACCCGTCGTTGACGTTGACGGTGCCCGCGAGGATGCGCTCGGCGATCGCCCGACCCCGGCCGGCGTCGCCGGCGTACACGCTCGCGTTGAGCCCGTACTCGGTGTCGTTGACCTGGGCGATCGCTTCGTCGTCGGACGCCACCGGGTAGACGGCGACGACCGGGCCGAACGTCTCGTCCCGGTAGAGGTCCATCTCCGGGGTGACGTCGGTGAGGATCGTTGGCTCGTAGAACAGCGGCCCCAGGTCGGGGCGGTGACGGCCCCCGGCCACCAGGCGCGCCCCCTTGGCCAGCGCGTCGTCCACGTGCGCGCGCACCTTGTCGAGCTGGTCCTGCGATGCCAGCGCGCCCACCTCCGGCCCGTAGGCCTGGTCGGCCCCGAGCTTCAGCGCCCCGGTCCGGGCCCCGAAGCCCTCGATGAAGGCGTCGGCCAGCGGGGCCTCGACGTAGATCCGCTCGATCGAGATGCAGAGCTGGCCCGTGTTGGCGAAGCAGGCGACGACCGCCCCCTCGACGGCCTTGTCGAGCTCGACGTCACCCGTGACGACCATGGCGTTCTTGCCGCCGAGCTCGGCCGACATGCCGATGAGCCGCTCGCCCGCCTGGCGGGCCACGGCCCGGCCGGTGGCGGTCGAGCCGGTGAACATCACGTAGTCGGAGCTCTCGATGATGGCGGTGCCCACCGACCGGCCCGGACCGGTGACGATCTGTACCAGCCCTTCCGGCAGTCCCGCCTGCTCCAGCAGCTCGAACGCCCGGATGGCGGTGAACGGCGTCTGCGAGTCCGGCTTGATCACCACGCCGTTCCCGGCGACGAGCGCGGCGAGGGCGTCGGACACGGCCAGCACCAGCGGGTAGTTCCAGGGTGCGATGACCCCGATGACGCCCTTGGGGATGTGGTGCTCGCGCGTGTTCACCAGGCCGGGCAGGGCGCTCAGACGTCGATGGGGCTTGAGCGCCCGGGGTGCGAGACGGGCGTAGTACCGGGCCGTGACGGCCTGGTCCATGATCTCCTCGAACGCCCACACGCGGGCCTTGCCGTTCTCGGCCTGGATCAGGTCCATCAGCTCGTCCTGATGGTCGAGCACCAGGTCGTGGTACCGGAGCAGCACGGCGGCCCGCTGGCGGACGGGCAGTGCGGCCCACTGCTGCTGCACCTCGCGGGACCGGGCGACCGCCGCCGTGACGTCCTCCGCGGTGCCGATCGGCACCGTGCCGACGATCTCGCCGGTGAGCGGAGAGGCGACCTCGGCCTGCTCGCGCCCGGTGGAGGGCACCGCGACCCGCTTGGCCAGGCGGGCGGTCTCGTCCCGGCCGGGGCGCAGCGGCGCGGACTCCGGCGCGGACGAGCCGGTGGTGGCGGTGCTGGTGGCGGCATCGGTCGTGGTCATCGTGGCCTCCGGCGGGTGGGCGGACGTGGCCACCGTATCGGGGCGTCCAGGGCGACCTGCGGGTCGACGGGTCACACGTTGAGCGTCGCGTGGCTCTCGCCCAGCGTGGCGAGGGCTCGCCGGAGCTCGGGCGGCTCCACCACCTCGACGCCGCGCAGGGCGGCCAGCTGGCTCACCCCCACGTCGACCGACTCGAGCGGCAGGTCGACCTCGATCCACCCGTCCTCGCCGGCGCGGCCCGCCGCCAGAGCGTCGGCCGTGGCGTCGCCGGGCACTGCTCCGCGCAGTTGGCGCGCCGCGTCAGGGCTGAGGCGCAGGCGCGTGGCAAGGGGCCGGATGGCGCGGTCGAACGCGGTGGCCGACTGGTCCCACCAGGCGGCGAGGTCGAAGTCGTCCGGTCGCCAAGCGGGGGAGGACAGCACGGTCGCGTCGGCGATGCGCGACACGCGGTAGGTGCGCGGTGTGCCGTCGTGGGCGGCGACGAGGTACCAGGTGCCGGCCTTGAGCACGAGGCCCAGCGGGTCGAGCCGGCGCTGCACCGTGCGGTCGCCGCGCCGGTAGGTGATGTCGATCTGGCGGGCGTCCCACACCGCCGAGGACACCGTCGCCAGCGCCTCGCCCACGTCCTCCTTGGCGAACCAGCCGGGGGCGTCGAGCATGAACCGACCCGTCACCCGGGCCAGGTCGGCGCCCTCCGGGCCGGGGACCGAGGAGCGCAGCTTGGAGCGGGCCGCAGCCAGGACCGCCCCCAGCCCCAGGTCGGCGGCCCCGGCGGTGCCGAGGGTGAGGGCTACGGTCTCGGCGGCGGTGAAGCCGTCGATGGGCGACCGCCAGCCCTCGACGAGACGGATGCCGCCGCGCGGTCCCGCCTCCGTCCACAACGGCACGCCGGCCTGCTGCAGCGTGGCGACATCGCGGTAGATCGTGCGCTCGGACACCTCGAGCTCCGCGGCCAGGGTGGCCGCCGTGGCGGGACCGGTGCGCTGCAGGTACAGCAGCATCGCCAGCAGACGAGCGGAGCGCATGGGCTCGAGAGTAGAGCGAATCCCTGACAGCGATTGTCAGGGTGTCGGCGCGAGTGTTGCCGCATGACCGCATCGCAGCCCGCAGGATCCTCACCCGCGTCGCCCTCCTCGCCGCCGGACGGCGCGCCGCTCGCCGGCAAGGTCGCGCTGGTCGCCGGCGCCACCCGGGGAGCCGGACGCGGCATCGCCGTCGCCCTCGGCGCCGCCGGGGCGACCGTCTACGCCACCGGCCGCTCGACCCGGGCCCACCGCTCGGAGTACGACCGACCAGAGACGATCGAGGACACCGCCGACCTCGTCGACGAGGCGGGCCGCGACTCGGGTGGCCGCGGCATCGCCGTCCCCACCGATCACCTGCAGCCCGATCAGGTCGAGGAGCTGATCGCCCGGATCGACACCGAGCAGGGCCGACTCGACGTCCTCGTCAACGACATCTGGGGCGGCGAGACGATCGCCGAGTGGAACACCCCCGTGTGGGAGCACGACCTCGACAAGGGCCTCCACCTCCTGCGGCTCGCCGTCGACACGCACCTCATCACCAGCCACTTCGCCCTGCCGCTGCTCACCCGGCGGCCGGGCGGCCTGGTCGTCGAGGTCACCGACGGCACCCACGACTACAACGCCACGCGCTACAGGCTCTCCACCTTCTACGACCTGGCCAAGTGGTCGGTGCTGCGCCTCGCGTTCGCGCAGGGGACCGAGCTGGCGCCGCTCGGCGGCACCGCGGTGGCGCTGACCCCCGGGTGGATGCGGTCCGAGATGATGCTCGACAACTTCGGCGTCACCGAGGACACCTGGCAGGACGTCATGCGCCGGGCCGGGGACGACCTCGACAGCTACACCGCCCACTTCTGCATCTCGGAGACGCCGACCTACACGGGCCGGGCCGTCGCCGCCCTGGCCGCCGACCCGGACGTCGGCCGCTGGAACATGCAGTCGCTGTCGAGCGGCCAACTGGCCCGCGAGTACGGCTTCGCCGACGTGGACGGCAGCCGGCCCGACGCCTGGCGCTACCTGGTCGAGGTGCAGGACGCCGGCAAGCCCGCCGATTGCACCGGCTACCGCTGACGCCTCTCAGACCTCGGCGGGCACCGCGCGCGGGACGTCCTCGGGGGTGGTCGGTGACCGCATGGTCGCCGCCGCGTCGCGGTCGCGCACCGTGGCCGCCAGGACGACCGACACCGCCGCCAGCGCGGCCGCCACCAGGAAGGCGGCCTGGTAGGCCCCGATCTGGTCGGTCGGAGCGGCGTCCCGGCCGGCGGCGGGCAGCCTGACCTTGAGCACCGTCGCCAGCACCGCGACACCGACCGCCGAGGAGGTCTGGCGCAACATCGAGTAGATGGCGGACGCGTTGGCCGTGTCCGCCGGGGAGATCTGGGCGAACGCCGCCGCCTGCTGCGACATGATCATGAACCCCATGCCCAACCCCAGGGCGAACATCGCCAGCCGGATCAGCCAGATGTCGGTGTCGAGACCGACCAGGGCGAGGCTCGCCGACACCGCGGCGGTGAAGGCGAGCCCGCCGACCATCAGCCGCCGGGGGCCCACCCGCGGGTACAGGCGCGACGCGATCTGCGAGGCGATGATGACCCCGAACGCCTCGGTGAACGTGGTCAGTCCCGACTCGGTCGCCGACAGCTGCCGCACCTCCTGCAGGAACAGCGGCATGAGGAACAGCACGCCGAGGAACGAGCCGTATGCCGCGAACGAGGTGGCGTTGACCGTGCGGAACAGGCGATTGCCGAGCAGCCGCAGGTCGAGCATCGGCTGATCGAGCCGCAGCTCGACGACCACCAACGCGACCAGGGCGGAGACGCCGAGCAGGCCGGTGGCGACGACCGTGCCGGTGGCCCATCCCCGCGAGGCCCCCTGGTCGAGCGCGTAGAGGACGAGGGCGAGGCCGGCACCCGACAGCACGAACCCGGCGAGGTCGAACCGGCCACGGCCGGTCGGTTGGTCCTCCAGAAGAGCCCACCCGAACACGAAGGCGGCGATGCCGATCGGGATGTTGACCAGGAAGATCCAGTGCCAGCTCAGGTTGTCGACGAGCACGCCGCCGAGGACGGGGCCCGAGGCCGGGGCGATCGCGGTGGGGAGGAGCAGCACGCGGGAGGCACGGGCGCGGTCGGCCGGGGGGAAGGCCCGGAAGAGCATCGCCATGCCGACCGGCACCAGCAGACCACCGCCGACGCCCTGCAGGACGCGGAACGCGACCAGCGTGGGCAGGCTGCCGGCGAGCCCGCACAGCACCGACGCCGTGGTGAACAGAGCCAGTGCCACCAGGAAGGTGCGCTTGGCCCCGAAGCGGTCGCTGATCCAGCCCGATGCGGGCATGAACACGGCCAGGCTCACGAGGTAGCCGACCACCACCCACTCGATCTCCGCCGTGCCGACGGCGAACTCGTCGGCGAGGGTGGGCAGGGCGACGGTGACGATGGTCGTGTCGAGCAGGCTCATGAACATCGCCGCCACGAACACGATCGCCACGACCCACCGCTGATCGAGCGCGCGGAGACGTTGAGGCACGGGCCAACCAACCGCTTCCACCTGCGACGTATTCCGCCGCCCTAGCGTTGCGGGCGTGACCGGAGACGCCGCCTCCCCTCCCTCCCCGCCGCCGACCTGGACCGGTCCCGCCGCCGACGGTGGGCCGGCGTGGTTCCGCCGGGCCCTGAACGTCCCCCACACCGACGAGCGCGTCGACGTGGCCGGCGTGGGGATCCACTACCTGGCCTGGGGCGACGAGGGCAGGCGTGGCCTCGTGTTCGTCCACGGCGGCGGCGCGCACGCGCACTGGTGGACCCACGTCGCCGCCACGTTCGCCAACCAGCTTCGGGTGCTCGCCATCGACCTCTCGGGCCACGGCGACAGCGGTCATCGGTCCGAGTACGCGCTCGCGCAGTGGACCGACGAGGTGATGGCCGTCGCCGAGGACGGCGGCATCGAGGGTCCACCGGTGATCGTGGGCCACAGCATGGGGGGCTTCGTCACGATCGGCACGGCCGCTCTGCACTCCGACCGCCTGGCGGGCGTGGTCGTGTGCGATTCCCCGGTCACGGAACCGGACCCCGAGGTCAATGCCTCGCGACTCGGCAGCGCCTTCGGTGCGCCCCGCACCTACCCGACCGTCGAGGCCGCGCTCGCCCACTTCCGCACCGTGCCGCCCCAGGAGCACTACCTCGACTACGTGATCGACCACGTCGCCCGACACTCGCTGCGCCGGGTCGACGGCGGCTGGCAGTGGAAGTTCGACCGTCAGGTGTTCGCCCAGTTCGCGTCGGGCATGCGCTCGATCGCCCTGCCGTACCTGTCGCAGGTCCGGTGTCGGTTGGCGCTGCTCCGGTCGGAGAACGGGCTGGTCACCGCCGACATCGGGGCGGAGATGTACGAGAAGCTCGGCCGGGTGGCGCCCGTGATCGAGGTGCCGGAGGCCGGCCACCACGCCATGCTCGACCAGCCGCTCCTGCTGTTGACCGCCCTGCGCACGCTCCTCGCCGATTGGGACCACTCCGAGCCCCACCGGCGCGCGGCCTGACCCCGTCTCGCCCCGGCGCTGGCATGCTGGCTCGGTGGACGAACGCTACGAGCCCGAGCTCATCGACATCGATCGCGGCGAGGGCGTGACGATCACCTACCACGACGGGCACGTGGTCCACTTCGACCTCGAACGGCTGCGCAAGGGTTGCCCCTGCGCCGCCTGCCGGGGCCTGCGTGACCGGGGCGAGCCCGCCTGGCCGCGTCCCGGCAGCCCGACCCCGCTGCGCATCGTGGACGCCCACCGCCACGGCGCGTGGGGCATCGTCCTCGTCTGGAACGACCGCCACGACACGGGCATCTTCCCGTTCGACTCGCTGCGCCGCTGGGCCGACGGCGGCGACGCCTTCGCCCCCGACTCCGGCCTCGGCGGCTCGGCGGGCGGCTGACCGCGTACCCGGGCAGCCGGCGACGGTTCGACCGACGCATGCGAGGCTGGTCGACGTGACAGGAGCACCGTCCGATCTCGCTCGCCGAGTCGGCGAGCGCTGCCGCGTGACCGGGACCTTCACCCTGCGGTCGGGGGCCACGTCGACGACCTACTTCGACAAGTACCTCTTCGAGGGCGACCCGGAGATCCTCCGTGACGTCGCGCGGCAGATGGTGTCGCTCGTCCCCGAGGGCACCGAGGTCCTCGCGGGTCTCGAGCTCGGCGGTGTACCCGTGGCGACGGCGCTGTCGCTCGCAGCGGGGTTGCCCGCAGCGTTCGTGCGGAAGGAGGCCAAGCCCTACGGGACCGCGAAGCTCGCCGAGGGTGCGGAGGTCGCAGGCAAGCGGGTGCTCGTGGTCGAAGACGTCATCACGACGGGAGGTCAGGTCGCGCTGTCGACCAGCGACCTGCGCGAGCGCGGCGCGGTCGTCGACGACGTGCTGTGTGTGATCGACCGCAGCGATGGCGACCATGCCCGACTCGACGCGGTCTCCCTGCGGGTACGGTCGCTCTTCACGCTCGACGACCTCGGTCGCTGAGAATCCGACCCGCTCAGTTCCAGCGGAAGGCGTCGCTGTCGAGTCGCTCGGCGAGCGGCGGCGTGAACGGCGGCTGCGCGGGTGGCTTCGGCGGTTTGTCGCCGGGCGGCCGGCCGGGCGGAGCGCCGGGGGGACCTGGCCCGTCGCCGGGTGGGTCATCGGGTGGCCGCGGGTCGCGCGCTGCGATGGGTTGGCCCCAGCGGTCGAGGACGCGCAGGGTGCCGGCCTCGGGGTCGCCGTCGATGCTGAACTCGCCGGCGTGCAGTGCCCGGTGATGGTGCGGGCACAACATCGTGAGGTTCTTGGGCTCGGTCACGCCGCCGTGTTCCCAGAACTGGATGTGATGCGCGTGGAGCCACAGCTTCTGGCCGCACAGCGGGAACGTGCAGCCCTGGTCGCGGCGGGCCAGGTAGCGGCGGGTGGCCCGGTTGACCGTGCGCTCGGCGGGATTGACCCCGGTGAGCCGGCCCTGCAGGTAGGTCATGACCTGGACGCGGGCGTCGCAGCACATGTAGCGGGCCACGTGGTCGGGCACCACGGCGCCGAGTTCGAGTTGGGCGGGGCCGTGGGTGCCGTCGGGGTCGACATCGACGTGGAGGACGACGAGGTTGCGGTCGCCGCGCTGGCCCGTGCGGGCGAGGGTGGGGTCGAGGGCGTCGGCGGCTTCGCTGGCCATGCGTACGAGCCCGTCGGCCCACGACACCGTCC
>DASUQS010000241.1:0-11012 GCA_036280455.1 Acidimicrobiales bacterium | reverse complement strand
GAACCCGACGAAGTAGGCCGACGTGCCGTACCACTGGATGGTGGCGACCACGCCGCCGACCAGGCCGATGATCAGCAGGGTGAACAGGGCGACCCGCCAGGTGAGGCGTCGGCCCTTCGGCTCGCGGGCGGCCTTGCGGGCCTTGCGCCCCTTGCGCCCCGCCTTGTGGCGGGCTCCGTCCGGCTCGTCGCCGACCTCGTCGCCGAGTGGCTCGTCGAGGGCCGGCAGGCGGTCGAGCTCCGCGGTGTCGGTGTGACGCCCACCGCGCGCAGGACGCTCGGAGGCGTCGGAGTAGGCGGGGCTCGGCGCCGGCCCGCTGCCGGAGAGCGGTTCGCCGTCGGCCGCCAGGGCCGCCGACGCGGCTTCGGACCGACCGCCGTCGTCGACGACGTCGACCACCACGACGGTCACGTTGTCGCGCCCGCCACCGTCGACCGCGAGGCGCACCAGCTCGTCGGCCACGTCGGCGGGGTCGCGCACCGAGCGCAGGACGGCGGCGATCGCGGGCTCCGGCACCTCGTTGAACAGGCCGTCCGAGCAGAGCACGTACCGGTCGCCGTGCTGCGGGTCGACGGCGAACACGTCGACCGGGATGTGGTCGTAGACGCCGAGCACCCGCGTGACGATGTTGCGTTGGGGGTGCACCGCCGCCTCCTCGGGCGACAGGCTGCCCTCGCGCACCAGGTCGGCCACCAGGCTGTGGTCGGTGGTCACCTGGTCGAGCTCGCCGGCGGCGTAGCGGTAGCAGCGCGAGTCGCCGACGTTGGCGATGGCGAGCACCTCGGCGTCCTCGTGCTCGACGACGGCGAGGGCCACGACCGTCGTGCCCATGCCGGTGAGCTCCGGGTCGTCGGCGCCCGTGCGGAACACCGCGGTGTTGGCCTGCTCGACCGCGTCGATGAGGCCGTCGACCGTGTGCTCGGCGAACACGTGCCCGAGGGTCTCGCACGCGATCTGCGACGCGACCTCGCCGCCGCTGTGGCCGCCCATGCCGTCGGCGACCGCCCAGAGGCCGATGTCGTCGCGGGCGAGGTACTGGTCCTGGTTGTTGGAGCGGACCCGCCCGACGTCGGTCGCCCCGCCCCAGCGCATCGCCGTGCGGTCGGCGCGGGCGGTCACTGGAGCTCCAGCACGGTGTTGCCGATCTGCAGCTTGTCGCGCCGCTTGATCACCATCGGGCCCGCCACCCGGCGTCGGTTGAGGTAGGTGCCGTTGGTCGACCCCAGGTCCTCGACGTACCAGTGGCCGTCACGCTGGAACACGCGGGCGTGCACCTGGCTCGCGTACGCGTCCTCGAGCGGGACCTGGCAGCCGGACGCCCGACCGAGCGTGATCTCCTCGTCCAGCGGGTAGTTGCGGCCCCGCAGCCCGGCGGGTTCGAGCACCTTGAGGTGGGGGTGGTTCGACCTGCCCGCGCGTGCGGGACGGCGTGCCCGACCCTTCTGCTGGCCGGCCGGCGCCGGGGCGTCGGCCAGGCGCGGCACGTTGACCTCGGTCCACACCGCGCGCAGCACGCGCAGGAAGAACAGGTACAGCAGGACGAGCAGGAAGATCTTGAGAATGTTGAGGAGCGGGTCGGGCACCGAGCGGGAGATTATCGGTAGCGAGCCCGTCCGCCCGACCGGCCGTGGGAGACGACGCTCCCCGGGCAGGTCGAGAGGCCCGACCGGCCGTCCGCAGCGTGAGGCGCGAGGCGCGATCGGTGCGGATCGGGGGGCAGCGTCAGCTGGCCTCGAAGCGCATGCGGGTGTTGCCGAACATGATCTCGTCGCCGTCGGTGAGCATGCGCTGGTCGACCCGCATCCCGTTGACCTTCGACCCGTTGGTCGAGCCGAGGTCGACGAGCAGGAAGCCGTCGCCCTGGGGGCGGATCTCGGCATGGTTGCGGCTGACGTTGGGATCGGCCAACACGATGTTCGATTCGGGGCGGCGGCCGATGCTGATGACGTGCTCCTCGAGGGTGAAGCGGTCGCCGGTGGGCAGCACGAGGCTGCCCGCGCCCGCTCCGCCGGCGCCTTCGCGGAACCGGCCCTCGATCTCGAACCAGCCAGTGCCGAAGGTCTCCTCCACCACGAGCTCGACATCGACGGGCCCCATGAACCCGTAGCCCTCGTCGCGGGCGTGGGCCCGGGCGGCATCGCACAGCTCCCGGCGCAGCGCGTCGCGCACCTCGCCGAACTCCTGGTGGTCGCCCGGCGACAGGAAGATCGTGAAGTGGTTGGCCGCCACAGGTGTGCCACGTACGCCGACGGACACGTGGTCGTCCATCTCGCGCGCCAGGCGGCGAGCAAGCTCCACGGGACGGATGCTCGACCGGAACGCGCGCGCGAAGGCCCCCTCGACCATGCGCTCCAGTCGCCGTTCGAAACCACGGATCGCCACGGCATGGCAGGTTACCGGTACGCCAGGTGGTTCAACGGTCGTTCCCGGCGTCGACCGGTTCAGCAGGCACGCCCGGGGCCGGACGGCCGGGTTCAGCCGAGCCGGCGGCGAGGGCGACGACCGCCCGGGCGACTCGCACGGCCAGGTCGTCCCGCACAGACGGATCGAGGTGGGGAAGGTGCGGCGTGACCATCGCCACCCGATCGCCGACACGCACGACGACGCCACCGCCGAACCGGGCCCGGTAGGCCTCGTCGCCCACGCCGGCGATCGTGTGCCGCGACTCGCCGGGCAACCGTCGGAACGCCTCGATCGTCGCCGCCGGCACCCACACGACCTGGACGTGGCCCTCACCGCCGCTGCCGCCACCGGTCGGGCGGTCAGGTGCAGCACCGGCCCCGTCCGGGATGCCGCCGGTTGCGCCTGCCGTGCCGCCACTGGTCGCGCCGCCGTCGGGCGTGGTTCCACCCCGCCCGCCGCCGCATCGGTAGATCGCCGAGCCGCCGCGGAGCGCGGCCGGGTGCGGTGGCGCACCCGCATCGCGCACGAACGGTCGGCCCGCGGCGGCCGAGACGGTGGCATCGTCGGGCAGCGGTGGCGGGACCGCAGCACCGGCCGCGGGAGTGAGCCGCCGGTCGTCGCGACCGACGCCCGCGGCGGCTGCGGGTGCGGATGTGTCCGGGCCGGTTGCCGTGGCCGCGGTGGCGGCAAGCGCGGTCGCGATCGCCGGAACGATGGCCGCGACGGCCCCGGGTGGCGAGTCGGCGAAGGCGGATGCTGGTCCGCCCACACGAGCTGCGACACCGGGCCCCGCCATCGCCGCCGGCACGACCTCGAGGTCACGCACGTGGCGGAGGCGGCGGGTGACGGACGCCCGCACCGTCTGGCCCGGCGATCCCGGAGTTCGCCGGCGGAACGACCATGCCCGCACCCGATCGCCGGTGCCGTCGTCGACGGCGAGATGGGTGAACACCTTGTCGTCGCTCGTCCGCACCCGCTTGCGCAGCACGCGGCCCTCGACCACCTGCCGGCCGGTCACGAGGTCGGCCAGCCCAGCCAGCACCATCCACGCACCCCGCAGCGCGGCGGCCCCGAGGACACCGACGAACAGGGCCACGGTGGCGATGACGGCGAGCCGCGCCGCGGTGTCGAGGTCGGCCGTGAGGTCGGTGAGGCGGTCGCTCCACCCCCTGTCGCCGGTCTCGTGCTCGGAGACGGGCAGCAGGGTCTGCGGGGCGAGGGCCAGGCCCAGCAGCGGCACGGCGACGACGAGGTGGAGGAGGCCGAGCAGCACCACCAACGCCGGGTGCCATCCGTATCCCGGGGGCAACCACCGGGGATAGCGCACGCGCACGACGCGCCAGCGGCCGCCGACGGAGCTCCACGCCTCCTTCTCGCTCTCGGCTCCGAGGGGCAGCGCCTGCACGACGCCGTGGGCGACGCCCAGCGCCGTGCCGTGCGCGAGCAGGTGGTCCCAGATGGCGACCGCGGCAGGCGGCTGCTCGGCGAACAACGGGTCCTCGGCGAGGAGCTCGCGAAGGCCGAGCCAGTGGGCGGCAGCCTCCCGCCCCGCGGGCGTGTCGCGCTCGCCGGAGCGGGAGGCGGCGACGCTGCAGAGACCACCGACGGCGAACAGTCCCACCATCACGACCGCACCGGCCTTGTCACTGGAGTCGTACTCGTCGTCCGGATCGTCGGGAATCGTCGAGAACGCGAGCGCGGCGGCCAGGCCCACGGGCACCGCTGCCGCGACGAGGATCGCCCTCAGCGTCGCGGGCCAGCGGGGTCGGGACAGTCCCCGGCTGCGGGCGTCGGCGGCCACCGCAGCCCGGAAGTCCTTCCACCACCGGTGAGCGGTCTCGTCGGGGCCGGTGGTCAGCGCCTCGGCCGGCACGCGTCCGTCCGGGGTCTGCCTCGCCAGCCTGTGGACGTGGTCGAGCACCATCTCGTCGTAGCGCGTCAACCGGTCGTCGGCCCGGGGCGTGCGGGTCGGGCGCACCCGGACGAAGGTGCGCTCGCCCTCGAGATCGAGCTCGACGTACCGGCGGGAGGCCAGGTCGATCAGCGTGGCGGGGATGGCCTCGTGGCCGAGATCCCAGTCCGTGGTGAGCAGGTTGACGACCGCGGGCGGCTCCGCCCCCTGCGGCTCGAGCGTGGCGGCGCCGGGCCGCACCCGCCGAGGATCGGTGAACGCCGTCAGGAGCCCCAGCAGCCCGAACCACGCCACCGTCAGGACCGCCGTGGCCACCCACAGGGCCGGGCCCTTGTCGGCCCACTCGTCGAGCAGGCCCCCGCCGGCCGCTGCCAGCACGCCACCGTCCGCCCACATCGTCATCTCGCCCCGCCTCTGTGTCGCCCCGCAGCCGGCCGTTTCCGCGACCGTTCCTGCTGAGCCGGACAGTACCGCCGCGGCGCACGGCGCCGGACCGCGGGATGGTGGTCGCCATCGCCGTCGCGCTATCGTGACCCTCCTTGTCGCTCGGGCGAGTGGCGGAATTGGCAGACGCGCTGGCTTCAGGTGCCAGTGGCCGTAAGGTCGTGGGGGTTCAAGTCCCCCCTCGCCCACCAAGACCCTGATGTTGTCCACCGTCAGGATCGATGAACGCCGAGGTGGGTGACGGCGAACACCGCCTCAGGGAACGACCGTGCCCGTGGGCCAGGGTGCGCTCAGGGCCGGGCCCAGGCGGGTGTCGATGCGGTTGGCCGCGGCGCGGTGGGCGTCGACGGCATCGGGGGCGACGTGTCGGGCGAGGAGCCCGAGGAGGTGGTCGACCGAGCCCCGGCAGACCACGGCGGTCGCCAGGACCACGACCTCGCCGGCGTGGGGCAGGAGCGCGTCGTAGTACCCAGCGGCCCGGGGCGACCGGGTCGCCGCGGCGATCTCGGCTTGGAGGCTCAGGCGGTACAGCCAGGAGAAGTCGGCTCGCTCCTGGATCTCGGGGACCGCCGCTAGCGCGTCCCGCGCGCGGTCGAGGTCGCCGACCGCGACGGCGGCGACACCGCGGATGAGCGTCGAGGCGCCGGACCAGGCGCTGCGGGCGCAGAGGTCGTCCAGCTCGCCCAGCCTCGACCCCAGGTCGCCGCGCCGCCGGGAGATCTCCAGGATCTGCGCGGCGCGGGCGTCCTCGCGGCCGGGGAAGGAGAGGCCGGCGTAGCGCTCGTACGCGTCGACGCTTGCGTCCTCGGCGGCGTCGATGTCGCCACGCACCATCGCGGCCGTGACGCGCGCGAGGGCAACCGGGATGTCGACGGCGGGCTGGCGGAGGGGTGCCGCCGCCCGCCAGCAGGCCTCGATGGCCTCGTCGAAGCCGGCGGGGTCGCCGAGCGCGAGGCCGGCCGACGCCGCGACGAGCCGTCCGACCAGGCTCACCTCGACGGGGACCGCCGGCGGGCGGAGCTCCGTCATCTCGACCGCCGCTCGGAGCTGCTCCGCCGCACCCCCGGGCCTCAGGCCGACCAGCAGCTGGGCCTGGAGGGCCCTGGCGAGCAGGAGCGGGTCGTCGAGCCGGCGTGCCGCCGCGACCGCCGCCGCGGCGTGGGCCACCGCGTCGCCGACCGGTCCGGTCCCGATCAGCACGAGCTCGACGGCGAGCCGAGCGCGCGCCGCGACGGCGGCCGCGGCGGGCAACCGATCGTCGCGCAGGGCCCGTTCGAGGGCCGCGCCCACACGAGGATCGTGGTCGCCCGGTGGCCACCAGCCCCAGGGTGTGAAGCTGTCGGCCCTCGCGGCGGTCGTGACCACCCGTTGCGGATCGCCGAGCCGCTCGGCGAGCACGACGGCCTCGGCGACGAGCTCCTGGCTGCGGGTGAGATCGCCGGCCAGCCAGAGCGTTCGCCCCAGCTCGACGAGCAGGTCGTGGCGACGGCTCGAGCCGGGCTCGGCCGGTTCGAGCGCCAGCGCGCGCTCCCGCCAGGCCGCAGCCTCGGGGAAGGCGAGGCGGGCCTCCTCCTCCGCCGCCGCTCGGGCGGCGTACGTGCCGGCCCTCGGTGTCGGCCCGGCGGCCGCCGCGCGGTTGAAGTGGTGGGCGATCTCGACGGCGCTCGCTCCCTCGGCGGCGGCGTCAGCGAGGAGATCGGCGATTCTGCGGTGGAGGCGGGCGGTGCGGGTCGGGGGGAGCGCGGCGTAGATGGCCTCCTGGACGATGGGGTGGGCGAAGCGGAAGCGGTCGACGCCGGTGTCATCCTCCCTGACCAGCTGCGCGGTCAGCGCCGGCTCGACCGCGTCGAGCCCGGCGTCGACGTCCATCTCACAGGCGGACCTGATCAGGGCGAGGGAGAAGGCGCCCCCGGCCACGGACGCCATCGTCAGCAGCTCCCGGCAATCGTCGGGCAGGTCGCCGACGCGCGTCCGCACGACCTCGACGACGGTGTCCGGCACCCGGCCGAGGTCGCCCCGCCGATCGGCGAGCCACCGGAGGGCCTCGGCGACGAAGAAGGCGTTTCCGCTGGTCCGGGCATGCACCTGGGCACCGAGCCCGTTGGCCCCGTCGAGGCCCAGCGCTGTCACGTAGGCCTCGACGTCCCCGGCCAGCAGGCCGCCGAGCTCGATGCGCCGGACGTGGTCGTGGCGGGACAGGCGGCCGAGCACCGCCGCCGCCCCGATCGGCTCCGCGCCGCCCGTGCGCACGGTGGCGAGGACGAGCAGGGGCACGTCACGCCGGGTGCGCAGGGTCAGCTCGAGCAGGTCGTGGCTGGCCTCGTCGGCCCACTGCAGGTCGTCGATCACCGCGACCACCGGGCGGTCGCGGCACGTCGCCTCCAGCGCGTCGGCGAGGGCCTCGAGGGCCTGGAAGCGCGCCAGCCGGGCGGTCATCGGGTCGAGCGCCTCACCACCGGGCACTGTCACCTCTGTCCCCGTGAGGGTGCGCAGCAACGTGTGCCACGGCCACAGGGCGGGGGCGCCGCTGTCCTCGCCGCAGCGAGCCCACGCGACCCGGGCGCCGTCGGCCGCGGCGATGGCCCCGAGCTCCTCGGCGATGCGGGTCTTGCCGATGCCTGCCTCGCCGGTCAGGACCATCCCCCGCGTGCGGCCGGCGCGCACCTCCGCCCAGGCCGAGCGGAGCTGTGCCATCTCGGCCACTCGCCCGACGAAGGGCCTGGCGTCCGGCGAGGCGGCCGGCCCGGGTCCCTGCGGCGCCGGCGTAGGTGATGGCGAAACTGCCTGCGGCATGACGGACGGCGGCACCGCGGACGGCGGCACGAGGCCGAGTGCCGGGTCGTGGTCGAGGATCTGCGCTTCGAGCCGCGCCAGGCCGGGGCCCGGGTCGACACCCAGCTCCTCGCGCAGAAGCGCCCGGGCAGCGTCGCACTCCCGCAGGGCGTCGGCCTGGCGACCGCTGCGATAGAGCGCCCACACCAGCAGCTCGCGGACCCGCTCCCGTAGGGGATGCTCGGCGGCGAGCCGCTCCATCTCCGCCACCGCGGTGGCGGCATCGCCGGAGCGCAGCAGCGCCTCGCCGTGCACCTCCTCGGCGGTGAGGCGCAGCTCCTCGAGCCGGGCGATCGCGCTCGCCGCGAACGGCTCGAAGGCGAAGTCGGCGTACGCCGGACCCCGCCACAGGCCCAACGCCTCGGCCACGACTCGCCGGGCCTCGGGCGGATGGCCGCCGTCGAGCAGCGCCCGCGCGTGCGCGAGGCGGCGCTCGAAGCGCACGGCGTCGATCTGGTCGGGCTCGACCTGCAGCACGTAGCCGGGCGGGCGGCTGGCCAGCACCCGCGCCGGAGCCCGCGGCGTGCGGTCCGGCTCCAGGACGCGACGCAGGTTCGACACGTAGGCCTGCAGCGACCCGGTCGCGGAGGCGGGCGGAGCGTCGCCCCAGAGCTCGTCGATCAGCCGATCGGCCGACACGACCGCACCGACGTCGATCACGAGGACCGCCAGCACGGCGCGCTGCCGGGGGCCGGCCAGGTCGAGGCGTCGACCGTCGGCCAGGACCTCGAGCGGCCCCAGTACCCGGAACTCCAGCACGGAGCCGACACTAGGAGCCCACCGGGGCCGCTCCTAGTCGCTCCAACCCGGCTCCAGGTGGCCACGCCGACGATGCGGGCCATGAACACGCACCGCACGGAACAGCACATCGTCGTCCTCGGCGCCGGGTACACGGGCATGATCGCCGCCATCCGGTCCGCACGTCGCACCCGCCGTCACGGGGGCCGCGTGACTCTCGTCAACCCCTCCTCCCGCTTCACCGAGCGCCTGCGGATGCACCAGGTCGCCACCGGCCAGGCACTCGCCGACCTGCAGATCCCCGACCTGCTCGCCGGTACCGGCGTCGCGTTCGTTGCGGGGTTCGCCGAGGCGATCGACCTCGACGGACGGTCGATCACCGTCGCCACCGAGAACGGCGAGCGCCGCCTGGACTACGACCAGCTCGTCTACGCGATCGGCAGCGCCACCGACATGACCGGGGTCCCCGGCGCTGATGCCCACGCCCACTCGCTCAACAGCCCGCGCACCGCGGCCCGGTTCGCCGCCCGGCTCGACGAGCTGGCACCCGGCGGCGTGGTGCTCGTCGGCGGCAACGGCCTCACCGGCATCGAGGCGGCGACCGAGGTCGCCGAGTCGCACCCCCACCTGCGGGTGGTCCTGGTCGGCCTCGGCGAGCCGGGGTCGATGATGGGGCCCAAGGCCCGTGCCTACCTCGATCGGGCGCTGGAGCGGCTGGGCGTCGCCGTGCGCTCCGGTGTCCGGATCGTCAAGGTGCTGCCCGACGGCGTCGAGCTCGACGACGGTGAGGTGGTGACGTCGGACGCCACGCTCTGGACCACCGGCTTCTGGGCTTCCCCGCTGGCCGGCGAGGCGGGGCTGGCCACCGACGCCCGTGGCCGCATCGTCGTCGACGCGACCCTGCGGTCGGTGTCTCACCCGGCGGTGTTCGCCATCGGCGACGCTGCGGCGATCCGGCTGGCGTGGGGCGAGATCCACGGCACGTGTCAGAGCGGCATCCCCAGCGGCGCCCACGCCGCCGACAACCTCGGCCGCCTCCTGCGGGGCAGGGCGCCGAAGCCGTTCCGGTTCGGCTACTGGCACCAACCCGTCAGCCTCGGTCGCCACGACGCCGTCATCCAGTTCACCAAGCGAGACGACGCGCCTCGACGCTTCCACCTCACCGGCGGCCGCGCCGTCCGCTACAAGGAGCTCGTCACCTCCAGTCCCCCCGCCACCTACCGGATCTCCCGCCGCCTCAACGTCCCCCGTGCCTTCCTCTCGCCGGTCAAGGGCGGCCGGGCGACTCGCCGTGCACCCGGCGAGAGCATCCCCGCCGTGTACCGACTCGGCTGAGCACCGCATCGGACGAAGCCCCGCCCGCTCAGGGCGGGGCGTCGTGGGCACCGGTGGCGTGACGGCGGCTCATCCCACGGCGACGTGGTCGCCGTCGATGATCAGAACCTCGCCGTCTCGCAGGCGCTGGTGGCGCACGCCGTTCGCGTGGAACGTCGCTGCGAGGTCGCTCAGTCGTTCCGACTCCGGGTGGTTCGGCGAGTCGACGTGCGGAACGACGACGAAGTCGACGATTCCCAGGCCGGCCCACATGGGGTCGGCTCCGTACACCTCGGTCACGAGGGTCGGGTCATCTGTCGCGGAGAACCCGCGGATGGTGGGGCCGAGCACGCAGGGGCCGGCGCTGTAGCCGCCGCACACGAGGGCGTCCCGGCGCAGCAGGCGCCGGAGCGCCTCGTCCGCTCCGGATCGGTGCAGCGCGTGTCGCAGCACGAAGACGTTGCCACCGCGGAGCCACACCAACCCGTAGCCCTCGAGAGCGGCCTCGGTGGCGTCTGGACGGTCGAAGAAGGTGCGGAGATCGAGCTCCTCCGGCCGGAGGTCGAGCCCCGACAGCGCCTCGAGCTCTCCTTCCACCTTTGCCTGCCGGACCGGCGTCGGGTCGGCGTCGATCGCGTTCGCGATGACGGCCGTCTCGACGTTCCTTCCCACGAGCCTCTGGAGCCGAGCCGCCTGGTTCCCGATCCGGAACGAGGACAGGTAGCACCGCACCCGGTGCAGGATGCCAGTCGCACGCTGGCTTGCGCGGGACTCGGGCCACCGATCGCCGCCCCTGCGGGTCGGCGCGTGGGGCAGCCCTGCTCAATACGATCGCGAGATGCCTCTCCGGATGGACAACGTCGGCATCGTCGTCGAGGATCTCGCCGCCGCGATCGAATTCTTCCGTGAGCTCGGCCTCGAGCTCGAGGGCAGTTCCACGATCGAGGGCGAGTGGGCGGGCAGCGTCACCGGCTTGGGCGACCAACGCGTCGAGGTGGCCATGATGCGCACACCGGACGGCCACGGCCGGATCGAGCTGTCGCGCTTCCTCGATCCGCCGGTGGTCGCCGACCACCGGGGCGCCCCGGTGAACGCGCTGGGCTACCTGCGAGTGATGTTCGCCGTGGACGACATCGACGACACGCTCGACCGGCTGGCCACGCATGGTGCGCAGCTCGTCAGCCACGACGTGGTCCAGTACGAGGGCTACCGGCTCTGCTACGTCCGCGGACCTGAGGGCATTCTCCTCGGTCTCGCCCAAGAGCTCGGCTGAGGGCGAATCTCCACCGCACCTCGCGCACGACGGCCAAGGGCCGTGCTCGGCTACGAGGCCGCCGGCGTCGGGGGGAGGAGTTGGTCGGCGAGGGTC
>DASUQS010000240.1:0-5873 GCA_036280455.1 Acidimicrobiales bacterium | reverse complement strand
GTGGCCGATGCCGACATCGTCATCGCCGCCAGCGACGCGCAGTTCTTCGACCCGCACACCTCGGTGGGGCAGGTCGTGTCGCTGGAGGCGATCGCCCTGATCCGCAAGATGCCCGCCGAGGCGGTGATGCGGATGGCGTTCATGGGCCGCTACGAGCGGATGCCCGCCCAGCGGGCGCTTCAGCTCGGCATGATCTCCGAGATCGTCGACCCACCCGAGCGGCTGCGGGAGCGGGCCCAGGAGCTGGGCGAGACCATCGCCCAGAACTCGCCCGCAGCGATGGCCGCCACCAAGAAGGCGCTGTGGGCCGCGCTGGAGCACGGCCTGACCGACGCCTGCAAGGTCGGGGCCCAGCACCTGGTGAGCATGTGGGGCCACGCCGACCAGGACGAGGGGCCTCGCGCCTTCGCCGAGAAGCGCGCCCCGGTGTGGGCGCCGCCGGAGTGACCGGGCTCCGCGAGCGACGGGTGCGCCGATGAGCCTGGCCGACCTGCTGATCGCCCACCCGTTCGGCGACGCCGAGGGCCTGCTCCACACCGCCGACCGCACGGTCACGGCGGGGGAGGCGCGGGCCGCGGCGCGCCGCGTCGCGGACGAGCTCGGCCCGCTCGACGGCCGGGCGGTCGCGGTGCAGCTGCCCAACGGGCCGGAGCTGGTGACCACGATGGTCGGCGTGTGGCTGGCCGGCGGGGTCCACGTGCCCGTCAACCCGCGGCTGCCCGAGGCCGAGGTGGCGGCCGTCCTCGACGCCACCGGGCCGGCGGCCCACGTCACCACGTCGGGCATCCGGCGGCTCCCCGACGCCACGCCCTACGAGGACGACGTGGCCTTCGTGATGTGGACCTCCGGCACGACGGGGCGGCCGACGGCCGTCCACCACACCCACACCGCGTACGTCGAGCTGCTCGACCGGGTGCTGGCGCCGCTGCGCGGCGCGGGAGCGGCGACGGGGCAGCGGCGGCCCACCCCCAACCTCATCCCCGTGTCGATGGCGCTGAACGCCGGGCTCTACAACGCCCTGTTCGGACTGCGGGCCGGCGCTGCGCTCGTGATCATGGAGCGGTTCGAGCCGGAGCTGTTCGCCGAGCTGGTCGGGCGCTTCGCCATCCGCTCGACCGTGCTGCCGCCCGCGGCCATGGCGATGCTGACCGACTCCGACATCACCGATCTGGCGCCGCTGCGCTACGTCCGGTCGATCACCGCCCCCCTCTCGCCGGTGCAGGCGCGGCGCTTCGCCGCCAAGTTCCCGGTGTACGTGCTCAACGGCTACGGGCAGGCGGAGATCGGCGAGGTCATCGGCTGGACCGCGGCCGACGCCAAGGCGCACCCGGGCAAGGTCGGTGCCGTCGGCCGGCCCCACAAGGGCGTCGACATCAAGCTGGCGGAGGACGGGCGCCTGCTGGTGCGGCCGCCCAACACGGCCGTGGGCATCGCGGACCGCACCGACGCGGAGGGCTTCGTCGACACCGGCGACCTCGCCCGCATCGACGAGGACGGCTTCGTGTGGATCGAGGGCCGGGCGGGCGACGTGATCAACCGCGGCGGCAACAAGGTCTTCCCCGACGCCGTCGAGGAGGTGCTGCGGCTGTCGCCCGCCGTCGACGACGTGGCGGTGGTCGCGGGCCCGGACGAACGGCTGGGCGAGGTGCCCGTGGCCTTCCTCGTCGGGCGACCGGTGCCCGACGGGGAGCTCGTCGAGCTGTGCCGCGAGCACCTCGTCGCCTACAAGGTGCCGGCGGCCTTCCGCTGGGTCGACGGACTGCCCCGCAGCGAGGTCGGCAAGATCCTGCGCAAGCAGCTCGCCGAATCGCTGCAGGGCTGACCGGGACCGGTCTCAGCGGCCGCGGAACTCGGGGTCGCGTCGCTGCCGGGCGGCGTTGCCGTACTCCTTGAAGTCGTCGGAGCGGCTGGAGATCTCCATCGCCCACGCCTCCTCGGCCAGGTGGCGGTCGAGGTCGGCGGTCAGCCCGCGGTGCACGAGAAGCTTGGTCAGCCCCACCGCCACGGTCGGCGCGGCCGCCAGCCGGGCGATCAGGTCCTCGCCGGTCGCGTCGAGCTCGCCGCGCGGTACGGCCCGATGGACGAGGCCCCAGTCGGCGGCCTCGGCGCCGGTCACCTTGGTGCCGAGCACGAGCATGTCCTTGGCGCGGGCCACGCCGACGAGCCGGGGGATGAGCCACGACGCCCCGCTGTCGGGGGTGAAGCCGAAGGTGGTGAACGGGGCCCACAGGCGGGCGTCGTCGGCCACCACGGCGAAGTCGCAGGCCAGCAGCAGGTCGAGCCCGAGGCCGATGACCCAGCCCCGCGCCGTGCACACGATGGGGGTCTGGGTGGCGAGCATGGCGGGAATCAGCCGGTTGACCTGGCTGGTCATGCGTCGGTGGATCGACCCGACGCGCGGCTTGTCCGGCCCCGGGGTGCGCTCGCCGAGATCGAACCCCGAGCAGAAGTGGTCGCCGGTGCCTGTGAGGTGGATCACCCGCACCGACTCGTCGCTGGCGGCGGCGTCGAGCGTGTCGATCAGGCCGTAGACGATGGGGTCGGTGATCGCGTTGCGGCGGTCGGGGCGATCGAGCCGGAGCCGCAGGACCGGACCGTCGTGCTCGACGACGAGCCCCGGCGGAACCTCGGGATAGGGCTTCACGCCACCTCCTCCGCGGCGAAGCGCCGGGCGAGCGCGTCGAGCGCCTCCTGACACGTGGCGGCGCCACCGGGCGGGTCGGGCAGGCGCACGGCGCCGTGCTCGCGGGAGGGCAGCAGCACCGTGGCGTGGCCGGGCGTGGTGGTCTCGCCCCGCTGGTTCTCCCCCCACACCTCGAGGTCGACCGCAGGCCGGTCGCCGTCGGCGAGGTGCTTGCGGGTCACGCGACCGCGCATCCAGTGCGTGTCGCCCACGTAGTTGAACTTGCGGAACTGGCAGTCGAGCTTCCAGAGCCAGGCGTCGTCGCCCATCCAGTCGGTGCACAGGTGGATGAGCCAGGTCTCGCGCATCCGCCCGTAGTCGTAGCTCGTGGGGTTGCCGGCCTGGCGGGCCCACTCCGGGTCCCAGTGCACCCGCTGCTGCACGTCGGGGATGTTGAGGGCGTCGGGCTTGAAGAAGCGGGGCATCCGCTGCCGCTGGTGATAGGCGAGCCCGAGCGCCCGCACGCCGTAGAGCCCCATGCCCACGCCGGTGTGCCACACCACCATGTCGGTGACGCGCATCGGGCCCTTGACCAGCGGGCCGATCTCGTCGCCCTCGGCGACGTCCTCCCACCAGCGGGGCTCGGCGCCGCGGCGGCGGGCGCGCTCGCCGGCGATCGCCTCGTCGATGGCGGCGATCTCGTCGTCGGTGTACGGCCGGATCTCGACCTCGGCGTTGCGGCCCCGTTCGGTGGCCTTCTCGCGCTCGGCCCGGATCATCAGGCGGTACTGGCCCGACAGGACCGGGCCCCCGGTGGCGGCGAACACCTCGCCGAACCACTCGTGCACGGCCCGCCCGGCGAAGTCGCCCACCTTGTCGTGGACGCCGACGAGGGCGTTGCGGCGGGACACCCGGGTGCCCGGGCGCAGCGGCTGCCACCATTCCCGGAACGACCCGGAGTAGAAGGCGTGGACGCCGCCGAGCGGGTCGCCCTTCATGAGGTCGCGGACCTCGCCGTCGAGCCGGGTGACCTCGTCCTCGCCGATGAGCGTGTCGCCGCCCACCAGGTGGGGCGGGGCGATCGGGCCGCCCCAGCGGGTGTCGGCGCCGTAGGCGGGGTCGCACCAGAGCGGGTTGTCGTCGCCGTAGGCCATGGCCACGTGGCGGAAGGCGTCCTCGTTGGGCACCAGGTAGTGCGGCGGCGCACTGTGCGGGCGGGCGACCCCGATGCGCCGTCGGAGCTGGGCGACTCCGTCGTCGGTGATGGCGGCGGGCATCTGTATAACCTATACGTTCGGCGCGAACAGTCCCCGCTCCGCGAAGACCGCGGCGACGAGGTTCCCCTGGTCGGTGAGCATCGTGCGGTACTCGTCGGCCGCACGCTCGACGTCGCCCTCCGTCAGCGCCCGGACGATCGCCGCCATGCCTCGGCGCTCCACCTCGACCGCCCCGGGGATCTCCTCGAAGAAGTTGCCGCTGACCAGCCCGCGGGCCGACCGCAGGACCACCCGCACCCGTGGCGACCGGCTCGCCTGCACCACCGCGTTGTGGAAGCGCAGGGTGATGTCGCGGAAGGCCACCGGGTCGTCGATCGAGCGCATGCCCGCCTCCAGCTCGACGAGCGTCGGCACCAGCTCGTCGCCGCCCCGCTCGACCGCCTTGCGCAGCGCGAAGCCGTAGATCTCGCCGTACAGCTCGTAGCTGTCGCGCACCGCGTCCTCGTCGAGGGCCGCGACGAACGCGCCCCGGTTCAGCTCGATGGTGACCCAGCCGTCGCGCTCGAGGGCGATCAGCCCCTCGCGCACCGGGATGCGGCTGAGATCGAGCACCTCGGCCACCGCGTCCTGCGGCACCCGCTCACCCGGCCGCAGGTGCCCGTCGAAGATGAGGAGGCGGATGTACTCCTCGACCTCGTGCCCGCTGCTCTGCCGGCCGAAGCGCGGGGGAGGTGCCGGCAGCGACCGGGCACGGGACGAGGACGGGGTGGCCATGCGCCGAATGCTACGACCCCGGGTCGGACCGGACGCCCGGCCCGTGACGGACCGTGAGACCGGGCGGCCGGTAGCCTCGCGCCCGGTGGCTGAGAGGGCGCTCTGGCGCGATGTCGACCGGCTCCGCGCCGGTGATCCCCGTGAGGTCGCCGGGTTCGAGGTGGTCGGCCGCCTCGGGGCCGGCGGCATGGGCGTCGTGTACCTGGCCGAGCATCCGCAGCTGGGCACGGCCGCCCTCAAGCTCGTGCGCGAGGGCGCGACCGCCGACACCTCGTTCCGCGAGCGGTTCCGCCGCGAGGTCGCCGTCGCCGAACGGGTGCGCAGCCCTCGGGTGGCCCGGGTCCTCGGCGCCGACGCCGACGCGGAGCCGCCCTGGCTGGCCACGGCCTTCATCGACGGGCCCACCCTGCAGGAGGCGGTCGCCGCGGAGGGCCCGATGTCCGGCGACCGGCTGGTCGCGCTGGCCGTCGCGCTCGCGGACGCGCTGGCGGCCATCCACCGGGCCAAGGTCGTGCACCGCGACCTCAAGCCGTCGAACATCCTGCTCACCGCCGAGACCCCGGTGGTCATCGACTTCGGGATCGCCTCGCTGCGGGAGGCCCCGGGGCTCACGCAGACGGGCATCGCCGTCGGCACGCCCGGATGGATGGCTCCCGAGCAGGTGCGGGCCCGCCGCACCGGCCCCCGCGCCGACGTGTTCACCTGGGGTCTCGTGGTCGCCTTCGCCGCATCGGGCAAGCTGCCCTTCGGTCGGGGGTCGGCCGACGCCGTCTTCTACCGGATCGTCCACGAGGCGGCCACGCTGCCGGATCTCCCGGCCCCGCTCGACCGCCTGGTGCGCGAGGCCCTCACCAAGGACCCGCGGCGTCGTCCGGGCGTCGCGCAGCTGCTGGCCGGGCTCACCGAGGCGACCCAGCTCACCGCCGCCCCGTCCGGCACCACGGTCGTCGGCGCCACCCTGGCCGACCGCACGGCGATCGTACCCACGATCGTCGCCATGGGGTGGGGCGTCGACGCCCTGCCCGCCCGCCCAGGTGGCGTGCCCCGCTCGGTGGACCCGGCCCCGGCCGAGGCGCCGCCCCGTCCCGAGGTCGCTGTCCCGCCCGTAGCGCCGCCGCGACCCGAGGTCGCTGTCCCGCCCGCTCCGCCGCCCCGTCCCGAAATCGCGGTCCCGCCCGCTGCCGTGGCCCCTCCCGACGTCGTGCCAGCGGTTCCCGGGGTCGGGCCGCCTCAGCCCGCCGACCGGACGCTGCACGCTC
>DASUQS010000239.1:0-9544 GCA_036280455.1 Acidimicrobiales bacterium | reverse complement strand
TGGCGCTGCTCCTCCTCGCCCTGGTCCAGGTGGCCGTCGTCGCCCGCGATCAGGTCCTCGTCGCCCACGCCGCCCGCGAGGCCGTCCGCGCCGCAGCCGTCGACCCCGATGTCGACGCGGCGCGCCGGGCGGCCGAGCAGGCTGGTCCCCTCGCTGCCGATCGCCTGGGCGTCGAGGTGACCGGCCGCGACGGGGTCGGCAGCAGGGTGCGGGTCGTCGTCCGGTACACCGTCCCCACCCGTCTCCCGCTCGTCGGTCGCAGCCTCGACGACGTCACCCTGACGGCGTCAGCCACCATGCGTGTCGAGCGATGAGGGCGGGCGGTTCCACCCGGGGGCCGTCAGGCCAGGGCCGCACGGAGGAGGGCGAGCGCCGCCGCCTTGTCGAGCGGTTCGTTCCCGTTGCCGCACTTGGGCGACTGGACGCACGACGGGCACCCCGCCGTGCAGGCACACCCTTCGATGACCGCCGCGGTGGCCCGCACGTGACGCTCGGCTGCCTCGAACCCGAGCTCCGCCACGCCGGCACCGCCCTGGTAGCCGTCGTAGATGACGATGGCCGGGCCGCCGATGTCGGCCTGGTGCAGCGTCGACACGCCGCCCACGTCCCACCGGTCGCAGATCGTGAACAGGGGCAGCACTCCGATGCCTGCGTGCTCCGCCGCGTGCAGTGCCCCCGGGGCATCCCGCCGGTCGATGCCGGCGGCCGCCAGCAGCGACTCCGGCACGTGGTACCAGAACGCCCGGGTCGTGAGCGTGGAGCGGGGCAGATCGAGCGGGGTGACACCCAGCGACGTTCCGGTGAGCGCTTCCTTGCGCTGGTAGCCGGTGACCTGCTGGTGCACCTCGACGGCACCGAGCCCGACCTCGAGCGCCCCCAACGGCCGGCGGGCGTCGCAGCTCGTCACCCGGATGTCGATGTCGGTGCGGGCCACGGTGTAGGTGGCCCCGTCGTCGGGCTCGACCGTGGCGCAGCGGCCGTCGAGGTCGAGCTCGGCCACCCGCCACGACTGGCCGGCGTGCAGGTACGAGGCGCCGGGGTGTGCCTGCTCGCAGGCGCGGGCCAGCTCGACGGTGCCGACGGCCTCGCCGTCGACGGTCCGCAGCACCACCTGGCCCCCGGCACCCACCCGCAGTCCCACGCCGTGCGACGGCCACCCGCCGGCCGAGTACAGCGCTTGGGGCCCGCGGCCCCGACCTCCCTCGTGCACCACCACGTCGTCGTCCACCGCCAGCCGGCACACGATCTCGTCGAGGAGCCCGGGCCAGTAGCGCTCGTCCGCATGCGTGAGCGGCTTCTCGTGGGCCGCGCAGCGCAGGTGGGCATCGGCGACGAAGGGGTTGGCCGGGTTGATGACCACCGGTTCGGGCGGGCGGGTCACCAGCTCGTGGGGGTGGGCGGCCATCCACTGGTCGAGCTGGTCGGCACCGGCGACGAGCACCGCCGCGGAGGGTCGGGCCGAGCGCCCGGCTCGGCCGGCCTGCTGCCAGAACGAGGCGATGGTGCCGGGGAATCCGTTGAGCACGACGGCGTCGAGCCCGCCGACGTCGATGCCCAGCTCGAGGGCGCTCGTGGCGATCACTCCGTCGAGGCGTCCGCCGAAGAGCTCGTCCTCGATCTCGCGGCGCTCCCCCGCCAGGTAGCCACCCCGGTAGGCCTTGATCCGGCGCCGGGCCCGGGTCGGCAGCCGGCGGCGCACGTCGGCCGCCACGACCTCGGTCGTCCGCCGGCTGCGGCAGAACGCGATCGTCTTCTGCCCGGATCGCACCAGCTCGGCCACCAGCCCCGCAGTCTCGCCGTTGGGCGACACCCGGGCGCCCGTGGCCTCGTCGAGCGGCGGCGGGTTCCACACCGCGATCAGGCGCTCGCTCTGGGGCGAGGCGTCGTCGATCACGGCGTCGACCGGCACCCCGCACACCGCGGAGGCCAGCCGCTCGGGCTGACCGATCGTCGCCGAGCAGCACACGAACGTGGGATCGGCGCCGTAGTGGTTGGCGAGGCGCCGCAGCCGGCGGAGGAGGTGGGCGACGTGTGACCCGAAGATGCCGCGGAACGCGTGCAGCTCGTCCACCACCACGTAGCGCAGGCGACCCAGGAACTTCGCCCACCGGTCGTGGTGGGGAAGGATGCCGCTGTGCAGCATCTCGGGGTTGGTGAGCACCGCGGTGGCGTGGCGACGGATCCAGGCCCGCTCCTCCGTGCCGGTGTCCCCGTCGTAGGCGCCGGCCACGACCCCCGGGAAGTCCCGGTCGGTGAGGGAGCGGAGCTGGTCGTGGGCGAGCGCCTTCGTCGGGAAGATCAGCAGCGACGTACCCCGGCGCACCGGTGAGGCGGCCGCCTCGGCGATCGGCACCTGGTAGCAGAGCGACTTGCCCGAGGCGGTGCCGGTGGCGATCACCACCGATCGCCCGGCCCGCGCCAGGTCGATCGCCTGGGCCTGATGCGCCCACAGCGAATCGACGCCGATGCGGGTGGCGACGTCCTCCGGCAGCGGCCGGTCCAGGCCGGCTGTGCGCGCCGACCGGGCTGGGATGCGATGCACGTAGGCGAGCGCCGAGGTCGGCTCGCTGGCGCCGACGAGGCGGTCGATCCCGGCGTCGAGCTCGGGGCTGTCGGGCAGTTCGTGGACCGGCGGATCGCCTCGGCCACGGACACCGGCCGACAACCCGACCGCGCCGGGTGTCGCGCCGGCACGCACCGCGAGTGCGGCCTGCAGGGAGTCGAGCGGATCGAGTGGATCGACAGCGACGAGAGCCATGGCCGGTCCCCAGGTTACGCACGTGAAATTCCACCTGTGTAGCCCGCAGGTGAGCGCGTCGAGCGGAGACTCAGGTGACCTCCCTGCAAAGGCCCCTCGCGGCCTCGCCGACCACGGCGCGTGGGGGCGGTAGTGTCATCCTCGTCATGGAGCTGCGCACCGAGGTGTCAGAGATCGCCGGCTGGACGGTCGTCAACGTGTGGGGCGAGCTCGATGTCGCGACGTCGCCCACCCTGCGTGAGACGCTGATCCGCTTGGTGAGCGAGGGCTCGAATCGCCTGGTGCTCGATCTCGAGGGCGTCGACTTCCTCGACTCCACCGGCCTCGGCACCATCATCAGTGCCCTGAAGAGGGTCCGCACCCACGACGGCGACCTCCGCCTCGTCTGCACACGGGCGCGCATCGCGCGGCTGTTCGAGATCACCGGCCTCGACAAGGCGGTTCCGCTGCTGCCCTCCGTCGACGCGGCTGTCGCCGGGAGCTGACCGGTGGCGGTCGTCGAGCTGGCGATCCCGGCCCGACCCGCGTACCTGTCCCTCGTCCGCCTCGTGGTCGACGCGGCCGTCGGCTCGCTGGCCCCCGGCCTGAGCGCCGCCCGGCTCGACGACCTGAAGATCGTCGTCACCGAAGCCTGCTCGAACGCCATCGAGGCGAACGAGGCCAGCTTCACCGAGCACCCCGTGATCGTGCGGTGCGTCGTCGACGACGACGAGGTGACCGTCGAGGTGGTCGACAGCGGGGAGGGCTTCGACCCCGACCGCGTCGAGATCCTGCCCGCCGCCACCGATCCCCGCCGGCTGCGCCACGAGAGCGGGCTTGGCATCCCGCTCATGCGCACCCTCACAGATCGGGTGGCGTTCACCCGGGCGCTCAACGGCACCACGGTGAGCCTGACCGTCTACCGGCCGCCCGCCGACGCCGGCGCGACCTGACGCC
The DNA here is from genome assembly GCA_036280455.1 of Acidimicrobiales bacterium. Taxonomy (GTDB): domain Bacteria; phylum Actinomycetota; class Acidimicrobiia; order Acidimicrobiales; family VFJN01; genus ZC4RG19. Next base: position 5,850 of record DASUQS010000239.1, on the reverse strand, counting down.
GCCGACCTGCTCGGGGCGCCAGGTCGACGGGATCAGCCGCCGCCCGGGGTGACCCCGCACTCCTCATCGAGGTAGGCGAAGACCCGTGCCTGGGCCTCGCCGGCGGCCTCGATCTCGGCCTGCGCGTCGGCCATGGCTTCCGGGTCGGACTGGTCGACGTCCGCGGTGTTGCGGCTGGCCTCGAGCATGACGTCGTAGTCCTCGGCGATCTCGTCCGGCGGGTCGAGTGCCTCGAGCGCCTCGATCACCACCTCCGGGTCGGCCGCCGCTTCGGGGTCATCGGCGAAGCGCTCGTCGAGCGCCTGGAAGTCGTCGCAGAAGTTGCCACCGGAACCTCCGTCGGCGCTCGCGTCGTCGGCGTTGGGGTCACCGCTGTCGCTGTCGCTGCATCCGGTGAGGGCCAGCGCGCCTGCGGCCGCCAGCGCGATGAAGGTGCGTCGCATGGATTGCCTCTTTCTAGTCGGGTGTGTGCTCCGCCCAGATCAGGCCCACACGAACATGTCTCTCAGTCGCCTCGCTGGCCACGCAAGGCTTTCGACCCTAGCGGTGGAGCCAGGGGAACGTCACCCGCCACCGTCGGCCAGCCCACAGACATCGCCCAGGTAGGCGGCCACGACGTTGCCGGCGGTGCCCCAGGCGTTGAGCTCTTCCGGGCTCATCGCCGCCAACGCGTCTCCGGACGGGTCGGCCGCGATCGCCTTCTGGACCGTGAACAGGTTGGTCCACTCCGCGGCGATCTCGGCCGGTGGGGTGATCGCCATCATGGCGTCGGCGAAGGCGGCGTTGTCGACGCCCGCCGCGTCCTGCCCGGCATCGCGCATGCCGACGACCTCGGCGCAGAAGGCGTCGCTGTCGTCGCCGGTGAACTCGCGATCGACGCCGAGTTGGGTCGACACGTCGCCCTCGGCGGTGGCGCCGCCCGAGCCCTCGTCGCCCTCACCGGCCCCGCCGGCGGCCTCGGTCCCGGCGTCCGGGTCGTCGGTCGTCGACTCGTCGGCCGCGGAGTCGTCGCTCGGGGACGGGTCGGCCGAGTCGTCGGTCGACGTCTCGTCGGCCGCGGTGTCGTCACTGGAGGACGAGTCGTCGTCGCCACCGCCGCAGGCCGCTGCGGTCATGACGAGCGCAAGCACGAACGCGAGCAGTGTCAGAAAGGTGCGGCGGGTCATTGGTGCTCCCCCATCGATGGACCGGTCGTTCCCCTTCCCGGACCTCGCACCAACCTAGCCAGCGCCCTCTCGCACCGTGCAATGCGGGACACGCGCGGTGCCGTTCGCGGCACGGATGGCGAGGCTGATCCAGCTGGCACCTGCGTGCCCATGACGTGGGAGAACATGCCTGCAGCACGTTGTAGCATCAGCCCGTCATGGCGCCTCGTCTTCCCTCTCGAGTGGCGCGCGTGGCCACCCTGGCGGTCCCCGATGCCGGCGGCCCGGCACAGTTCGGCGTCGTGGCGTCGGGCACCGGGGGCGCCGCCGCGGTCATCGCTGCCATCGTGGACCGCCTGCGCGCCCGGGACGTACCGGTCGTGCGGGCATCCGGCCGACGCCTCGAGGGCGACGATGCATTCGGCGCCGTCCGCGATCTGGTCGAGGCCGCGCCGGTGGCCGACGCGGCCGACGGCGCCACCACGGCAGCCGACGAACGTGCCGTGCGCGATGCGCTGGTCGCACGGCTGGCCGGCGAGGCCGCCGCGCTGGTCGTCGACGAGGCGCAGTGGCTCGATCCCGCGTCGCTCCGGGTCGTCATCGGGGTGGCCGAGAGGGCGGCCGAGCGGGGGTTCACCGTCGTCGTCGCACACCGACCCGTCGCCGGCAACGCCCAGCTGGCGGCACTGGACGCGGTGCTCGGCCGCAGTCAGATGCTCGTCGCCCTCGGCCCCCTCGACGAGTCCGAGGTCGGCGAGCTTTCCGCCATCGTGCTCGACTCGGCGGTCGACGACCGGCTGGTCGACGCCGTCCACGACCAGACCCGAGGCATGCCCGACCTGGTCGAGCTTCTGCTGTCGGCCTGGGTCGACGCCGGCACGGTGCGCGGGGGCAAGCTCACCGGGCCGCCGCCACCTCCGGGCCCCTCGCTGGTCGCCGCCCTGCGGGCCCGCGTCGACGAGCTCGAGCCGGCGACCCGTACGGTGCTCGAGGCGCTCAGCGCCGGCGCCGACCTCGACGACCACCTGCTCAGCGCCACCACCGACATCTCGCCCGATCGGCTCGGCGACGCGATCGACGACCTCCACGCCGCGGGTCTCGTCGTCCCGGGCACGGGCGACGTCGTGCCGCTCGTGGCCGCGGCCGCCGACGAGATGACCCCGGTGGCCGACCGGCGCCGCTTCCACTCGCGCCTCGCCGCCGCGCTCGCCGAGCGCGGCGCCCCCGCCACCCGCACCGGCGAGCACCTCGCTGCGGCGGGAGCCCAAGGGCCCGGGGTCGCCGCCGCGTACGTCGCGGCCGGCGACGCCACGCTCACCGAGGCGCCCGAGCTCGCGAGCGGGTGGTACGACCGCGCCATCGCCGCCGGCACGACCCCGTCCGAGATCGCCGCCCGCCGGGCCGAGGCCGCGGCGCTGAGCGGCGACGCCGTCACGGCGCTGCACCTGGCCGATGCGGTGATCGCCGAGCCCGCCGGCCACGAGCGCGAGCGCGCCCTGGCGGTGGCCGCGGCCCTGCTGCCCAGCCGCGGCTTCTGGCGACGCTCGGCGACCGCGTACCGCGAGCTCGCCGATCTCGCCCGGGCACGCACCGTGTCCGGCGACACCACCGGCGGCCGCAACACCGCCGCCTGGCCGCTGCTCGCCGCCATCGGCGAGTTGGCGACGGGCGCCACGCCGGGCGACGACACCGCCGGGTCGTCGACCGTCCGGGACGAGCCCTCGAACGGCGGTCCGGGTCGTGGTGATGCCGGCTCCGGCGCGGTGACGGGTCTCGAGATCGAGTCGCTGCGGCTCACCCGCGACGCCTTGATCGCGTCGACGGATCCGCAGGGCGGCCATCCGCTGCCGGCCTTCCTCGAAGCGGCCGAGCTGCTCGAGTCGGCCCACACCTCGGTGGTGCTGCCCACCACCCCGCACGCGATCGGCGCCACGGTGGGCATGGCGCTCAACGAGCTGTCGACCGCCGACCACCTGCTGTCCCGGGCCCGAGACCACGCGGTCGGAGGTGCCACGCTGCAGCAGCACCATCGCCTGGCGTTGGGGTGGCTGGCGGTGCGCAGCGGCCGTTGGGCCGTCGCGCAGGCCGCGCTCGACGAGGTGGGCAAGGCCACTCTCCCCCCGCGCGAGGTGCTCACCGCAGCGGCGATCGACGCCGGCCTGGCCCGCCGCTCGGGCGACCTCGCCCGCCTCGGCGAGGCATGGGAACGGGCGGAGGGGGTGCTGCTGCGGCATCCGGCCGACCTGTTCTCGCTCGAGGTCGTGGGCGAGCTGGCCATCGGTGCCTCCCGCCTCGGCCTGTGGGACCGCGTGGCACCCAAGGCCCGCGAGCTCGGCGACGTCGTCCGCGCGCTCGGCGAGCCCCCTCTGTGGCTGTTGCCGCTGCGGTGGATCGGCTTGCAGGTGGCTCTCGCGACCGACGATCACGAGGCGGCCATCCGCCGCGCCGCCGAGGTCGAGGCGACCAAGCCGGTCCACCCGCGGCTCGGCGCGCTGGCCGACGCAGCCCGCACCTGGGTGGCGATCCTGGGCGGCACCGCCGATCCCGACGGCGTGGCCGCAGCAGCCAAGGGCCTGGCGGGACTCGGGCTCACGTGGGAGGCATCGCGCCTCACCGGCCAGGCGGCCATCCGGTCGTCCGATCCGACGGTCACCCGGGCGCTCCTGGAGCAGGCCCGCGATCTCAAGGCGGCCCTCCCCACATCCGATCCCGCCGAGGCGTCGACGACGGCGAGCGTGCTCTCCGAACGGGAGCAGATGGTGGCGCAGTACATCGTCGACGGGCTGACCCACAAGGAGATCGGGGCGCAGCTCTACATCTCGCCGAAGACCGTGGAGCACCACGTGGCGAAGATCCGCCAGAAGCTCGGGGCGTCGACGAGGGCCGAGATGCTGGCCGCGCTGCGGTCCCAACTCGCGGCCTGAGCCCGACTGCGTCCCCGACCCGCGGGATCCCTCCGCAGCGTCCTCGGGCGGGACAGATGCGTCGTTTTCCCACGATTCGAGCCGTGACCAGCGCATTCAGCGTTCGTCTGGACCCGCGGAGGTTACAGGTGTAACGTCAGCGCAACCTCGAAGGAGGAACTGAGGGGCGACACCGCTGGGGTGGTCGCGGAGGTCTGTGTATCCAGGTGCGTCGGTCCGATGGTCGGTCCCGTCCGCCCGCCTCGACCGTTGGGCCGACGCACCTGGGTACATCGACCGGGCCCTCGGCGAGGAGCGCCGGCTCGTCAGGCGCCTATCCCCAGCTGGCCCGGGCACCCTGGTCCGGAGCGAGCCGAGGTCAGCCCTCGACCTCCCGGCGTCCCTCCAGGGCCCGCCCGAGCGTCAGTTCGTCGGCGTACTCGAGGTCGCCGCCCACCGGCAGTCCGCTCGCGATGCGGGTCACGCTCAGCCCCAGCGGTTTGAGCAGCCGGCCGAGGTACATGGCCGTCGCTTCGCCCTCGAGGTTCGGATTGGTGCACAGGATCACCTCGGTGATCCCCTCACGCCCGATGCGGTCGAGCAGCTCCCGCACGCGCAGCTGGTCGGGACCGACCCCCTCGATCGGGCTGATGGCCCCTTGCAGCACGTGGTAGCGGCCGTGGAACTCCCCGGTCTTCTCGACCGCGACGAGGTCACGTGGCTCCTCGACCACGCACACGACGGTGGCGTCGCGGCGGTTGTCGGCACAGATGCCGCACTGCTCCCCTTCCGCCACGTTGAAGCACGTGCGGCAGAACGAGACCTTGTCCTTGACCTCCGAGATGGCCCGGGCGAGCCGGAGCGCGTCCTGCTTCTCGAGCTTGAGGAGGTGGAACGCGATGCGCTGCGCAGACTTGGGGCCCACGCCGGGCAGACGCCCGAGCTCGTCGATCAGGTCCTGGACGGGACCGGCGTAGACCGCCACGCGCGCCTAACCGGGCTCGTCGGACGGGTCGGTGGACCCGCGTGCGTCGCGACCGGCGTCGTCGAGACCGGGGGCGTCGAGCCCGGCGTCGTCGCCGGCATCGGCGGATCCGCCGCCGGCGAGCCCGCCGAACATGTCACCGAGACCGCCGATGTCGAGACCGCCCAGCGCGCCGAGCGCCTGACGCTGCAGGTCGGTGACCTGGAGCCCGGCGTCGCGCAGGGCGGCGACGATCAGGTCCTGCAGCATCTCGATGTCGGCGGGATCGACGACCTCAGGGGCGAGCGTCACCGAGGTGACCTCGCCGTTGCCGGTCATCTCGACGGTGACGACGCCACCGCCGGCGGTGCCCTGCACGATCTGCGCGGCCGCCTGGGCCTGGGCGCTGAACGCCTCCTGCGCCGATTCGAGCAGCCCGCCGAGGTCACCGAAGCCACCGGGCGCCCCGAGGACCTCGGGGACCTCCGGGGCCTCGGCGCCCGGGTCGGCGGGGCTGTCGGGTGTGTCGGACGGATCGGTCATTGGTCCTCCTGGATGACCTCTCCGCCGCCGAACTCGCGCAGCAGGAGGTCGACGCCGTTCGTGGCGACGTCGTCGGCGTCGCGCAGCTCGCTCGGATCGATGTGCTCGTCCCCGTCGTCCGCCCCGGCGGACGCCGTGCGCTGACCGCCCGAGAGCGGGGCGACAGGCGGACCGCTCGGCAGGGACGGGTCGGAGCGAGGAGCCTCGCCCTCCACCACGAACGTGACGCCGAGCGACCGGCCGAACCGCTCGCCGAGCGCCTGCTCGACGTCGCGGCGGAACTCGTCGCACGCGT
>DASUQS010000238.1:0-3975 GCA_036280455.1 Acidimicrobiales bacterium | reverse complement strand
GGCGGCGAGGTCGTCGACGATGCGGACGAGCCGGTCGAGCTCCGCCCGGGTCGTGGCGGCCACCTCCGTCGCCGCTCGGGCGTCGCCGGGCTCGAGCTCCTCGAACAGCTCCAGGTGGCCGCGCGCCACCGCGAGCGGCGTGCGCAGCTCGTGCGACACGGCGGCGACGATCCGGCGGCGCTCGTCGGCGTCCGCCTCGATGCGGTCGAGCATGCGGTTGAACTCGCGGGCCAGCTCGCCGAGCTCGTCGTTGCGGGTGGGCTCGGCGGCGCGGGCGCCGACGTCCCCGCCCCGGGTGCGGCGGGCGGTGGCGGCCAGGTCGGCGACAGGGGAGAGCGCACGCCGGGTGCTGAGCACGAGGGCGAGGGCACCGAGCACCAGGGCCACGGCTCCGGCGCCGGCGACCCGCCCGAGCGAGGTGAGGGCGTCGTCGCGGACCTCGTCGAGGGGTGACGCCACGGTGGCGGTGCCCACCTCCTCGCCCCCGGCCAGCAGGGCGGCGCTGAGGAAGCGCACGGGTCCCTCGGCGGTGTCGACCGTGGTGAGCCGCCCCGGGTCGGCCGTGGGGAGGGCGTCCTGCGCACCCAGGTCGACGAGCACTCGCGGGCCGTCCCCGGTGGTGAACGAGTCGCCGGCGACGGTGATCGTGGTGAGGTGCCGATCGCTGCCCGGATGGGCGGCCAGGTACTGCTGGGCGGCCCGGCGCAGCTCGTCGTCGGTCAGCCCGTCGGCCTCGGCGTCGGCGAGCACGCCCGGGAACGACGCCACCAGCTCGTCGCGCTCCCGGCGGAGCAGGTCGTCGACGTCCTGCAGTCCCGTGACCCGCACGATCTGGTAGGTGATCAGGGCGACGACGGCGACGGTCAGCGCCAGCGCGGCGATGCCGATGAGCGCCACGCGCGTCGGCAGGCTCACGGTGCGACCAGGCGGTAGCCGGCTCCCCGCACCGTCTCGATGCGCTCCGCTCCGAGCTTGCGCCGCAGGTGGCGCACGTACACCTCGACGACGTTGCTGCCCCCGTCGAAGTCGTAGCCCCAGACCTGATCGAGGAGCTGCGCCTTCGACAGCACCTGGCCGGCGTGGCGCACCAGCACCTCCGCGAGCGCGAACTCCCGCGTCGACAGGTCGACAGAGCGGCCACTGACGGCGACCCGCCGGGTCAGAAGATCGAGGGTCAGGTCGCCGGCCTCCAGGCGGGCGACCGTCGGCTGGTCGGTCGCCCGCAGCCGGGCGCGCACCCGGGCCAGCAGCTCGGAGAAGCTGAACGGCTTGACCACGTAGTCGTCGGCACCCGCTTCGAGGTTGGCGACCTTGTCGGCGACCGTGTCCTTCGCGGTCAGCACGACGACCGGCAGCGACGGGCGGAGCACCCGCAGGCGGGCCAGCACCTCCTCGCCGGCCAGGCCGGGCAGCCCCAGGTCGAGGACGACGAGCCGCACGTCGTCGCGCTGCGCCATCGCCAGGCCGGTCGCCCCGTCCCCGGAGTCGAGGACCGGGTAGCCCGCGGCCTCGAACCCCCGGCGGAGGAACCTGACGATGCCCGCCTCGTCCTCGATCACCAGGATGGTCAACGCCTGTCCTCCTCGGGCTCTCGCACCCGCCGCCACGTGCGACCAACGCGCGGATCCTGCCGCCCGCACCCGACGCCGACCTGACAGGCGGATGAAAGAGTCTTCATCTTGCTGACCACGTCATCATCCCCGGTTCAGGGCACGCTCATGTGCATTCGCCAGCCTCGTCGGTGACACCCCGACCAGGAGGATCCCCCCAATGCCCGCACGCAGGACCATCGCCATCGGCGCCGCTGTGGCCGCCATCGTCGGACTCGGTGGCGTGGCCGCCGTCTCGGCGCTCGACGACCCGGACGGCTCCGTCGACGCGGTCGACATCAGCGACGCCACGGCCGCCGGCGCCGCCGCTCGCAGCACCGGGAGCGGGACGAGCCGGCAGGTCCCCGGCCTCGACGAGCTGACGGGCACGGTCACGCAGGACGACTCGGCCGACGATCGGGACGACACCACCGATGACTCAACCGACGACAGCGATGACCGGGGCGACGCCGACGACAGCGACGATTCCGCCGACGACAGCGATGACCGGAACGACGCCGACGACAGCGACGACTCCACCGACGACACCGACGACCGCGACGACGTCTTCGACGACCTGGAGATCAACGGCGTCGATCTCGACTTCGGCCCGGACGACTGGGTGGCCACGGCCGAGGCGACCGCCGACTTCGACGGCGACGGCACCACCGGGGCACTGCGCGACGAGCTCGCGGGCCTGGTCGGCCAGGAGCTGACCGTGCTGGTGCGGTTCGACGACGACGGCGACGACGCGGACGTGTACGTCATCGGGGAGCACACCTACCGCGACGTGTCCGCTCCGGCCCCGTGGCTGCCGGCAGGCTCGGCCGACGACGAGGCCCTGCGTGCCGCCGCTGCCGGTGCCGTGGGCGAGGGCGCCGAGGTGATCGAGCTCGATGCCGAGGACGACGGTGAGGTCGCCTGGGAGGCGAAGGTGCGGGCCGCGGACGGCACCGAGCGCGAGGTCCGCCTCGACGCCGAAGGCACCGTCATCGACGTCCAGCAGGACGACTGACGGCACCGGGCAGCGCTGAGCGGGACGGTCACGTCCGCTCGAAGTCGGCCCGCACCCCGAGCAGGCGCACTGCACGGCCGAGGTCGAAGCGGGCGAGCGCTGTGAGCGCCGCCCGCTCGATCTCGTCGGCATCGCTCGTCGGACCGGGCAGCCCGACGCTGCGGGTGTGGGTGAAGAACGGTGCGAAGCGCACCTTCACCGCCACCCGCACGGCGGGCCGTCCCTCGTCGACCACGTCCTGGGCCACGCGCCGGGCGAGAGCCGCCACCTGCGTGTCGAGCTCGTCCCGGTCGGTGATGTCGCGCTGGAAGGTGGTCTCCCGGCTGCGGGACCGCGGCTGGTAGGGGGCGTCGCTGACCACGGTGCCGCCGGCGCCGTGGGCGAGCGCCCGGTAGTACGGCCCCATGGTCGGGCCGAGGCGGGCGGCGAGGTCAGCCGGGTCGGCGCGGGCGAGGTCGACGACCGTGGTGATGCCGAGCTCGGCCAGCTTGCGGGAGGTCTTGGCGCCGACACCCCAGAGCGCATCCGTCGGCCGGTGGCCCATGACGGCGAACCAGTTCTCGCGGGTGAGGCGGTAGGTGCCGGCGGGCTTGCCGAAGCCGGTGGCGACCTTGGCCCGTAGCTTGTTGTCGCCGATGCCCACCGAGCACACGAGATCGGTCGCGGCCTCGACCGCCCGGCGGATCTCGTCCGCCAGCGCCTCGGGGTCGTCGGTGCGCACGCCGAGGAACGCCTCGTCCCAGCCGAGCACCTCGACGACCCCGAACGTGCGCAGCGTCGCCATGACCTGCTCGGATGCCGCGTCGTACACGGCCGGTTCCGAGGGCAGGAACACCGCCTCGGGGCAGCGTCGCGCCGCCGTGCGCAGGGGCATGCCCGAGTGGATGCCGAAGGCGCGCGCCGCGTACGACGCCGTCGCCACCACCGCCCGCTGGGTCGGATCCCCGGCGCCGCCCACCACCACCGGCTTGCCCCGCAGCTCGGGGCGCCGGTTGATCTCGACCGCGGCGAGGAACTCGTCGAGGTCGACGTGCAGGATCCAGTCCCGCTCCTCCGGCCGGGCGGCGCCGACCGTCGACGGCGCGCCGCCACCCGCCTCGTGGACGGCGGAACCATCCGGGGGTCGGTCAGCCATCCGGCGGGCTCAGCTCGTCGAGCGCGGTGCGCGCCCGGGCCAGCTCGGCTGCGGCATCGTCGCGCTCGGCGGCCCGCGCGCCCGCGTCGTCGCGCGCCCGGCGCGCGGTGTCCGCCAGTTCGTCCGCCCGGCGTTGAGCGGCGAACGCCTCCTCCTCGGCGGCGCGGGCGGCGTCGTCGGCTTCGTCGGCCGCAGTGGCGGCCCGGTCGGCCTCCGCAGCGGCCTTCTCGGCGGCG
>DASUQS010000237.1:0-7720 GCA_036280455.1 Acidimicrobiales bacterium | reverse complement strand
GCCACCGCCCGGATCGTGGCGCACCCGGTAGCGGACGCCCTGGTGGCCGGCGGCGGCGAAGGCCGCGGCCCACTGCTGGGGGATGGCGTAGGGGGTGATGCTCGCCAGCTCGGCGGTCACCCCGAAGCCCCGGGCTGCGCGCACGGTGATGTCCGCCGCGCTGCACTGGTTGGGCAGGCCGAGGTGCCACATGCTCAGGCGTCGCGCCCAGCTGGGGCTGACGACGGTGACCGGGCCGAGCACCTCGAGCAGCGCGCCGACCTCGTCGTCGGCCAGGTAGCAGGTGCCTCGGGGCGGATCGAGGTCGAACCGCCCGTGCGCGGTGCTGGAGAACCACCACGGCCCGAGCCCGGAGGTCGTGACCCGGCACAGCACGGTGCCGGCGTGCACGTGCCACACGGGGAACCCCGCGAGCTGCTCGGGCGGCGGGGGGCTCCCGATGCTCGGCGTCTGGCGGGTATCCGGGGGTCGGCGGGCGTCTTCCGTCATGCCCCCGTGGCCGCCTGAGCGGTCGGCGGCCGGGCGGAGGCACACCGGGGGCACATGGGCGCCCATCCTAGAGATCCGGCCCATCGCACGCAGGGAGCGGACCCGACTACGCCGGATGCCTGGGTGTTCGCGATGTGACCCCGCCGACCAGCCCCGGCCGGCGTTGCCGGGCGGGCGTTGCGGGCGGTCAGGCGACGGGTGCCGGAGCCCAGCGTGCCGCCCGCTCCTCGGCCAGGTCGAGGACCGGGCCGAGGTCGCCGCCCGTCCGCAGGTGGTCGGCGATGGAGCGCCCGTCGAGCCCGGGCTGGGGCGCAGCGACGAATGCGGCCACCATCCACTCGTCGTCGGGCGTGTCGGGCCGGAACCGGTCGAGCACCTCGGCCAGGCCCTGCACGACCCGGTTGCGGTCGTCGAGCTGGAAGGCGGGGTACACCCACACGCCGTCGGTGGTGCGCAGGGCGAGGATCGTGCGCCGCCGGCGCCGCTCCTCGACCGCCTGGCGGCTGATGCCGCCCAGTACCCGGGCGATGCCGGCCGTGCTGTAGAAGGGCCCGAGCTCGGCCCACGGCGACGGCTGGGGGACGGCAGCGAGCATGCGGGCGGCCAGAGCGTCGGCGTCGCCGAGCTGCTCGGGCGCCTGGCCGTGGGCGCGCAGGGCGTCGACCCGCCGGGCCAGCTCCGCGCTGACCGTGGCGGAGACGCGTTCGACGTACGGGTCGACCGCGGTCGCGGCCGAGTTGGTCGCGGGTGTGCGCCGGCCGGTCTGTCGAGCGGGCTGTCGGTCTGCCATGGGTCTCAGCGTACGGGTGCAAGGCCGTCAAGGCAAGGGCGTCAAGGTTCTGGGCGGCGGTCGGCATCACGAGGCGCCGCCCGCGGCCTCACCCCGAGGTGTGGGAGGCCGCCCAGGCGACGAGGTCGTCTGCGGGCATCGTGTTGACGATCGCGTCCGGATCGATGCCGTGGCGGGCGGCCTTGTCGCAGCCGTACACCTGCCACTCCATCTGGCCGGGGGCGTGGGCGTCGGTGTCGATGGCGAACCGCAGGTCCCACTCCAGCGCCAGCTCGACCAGCTCGTCCGGCGGATCCTGGCGTTCCGGCCGGCAGTTGATCTCCAGCGCGGTGTCGAACTGGGCGCACGCCGCGAACACGACCTCGGCGTCGAACACCGACGGCGGACGGCCCCGCCCCACCAGCTTGCGCCCGGTGCAGTGGCCGAGGATGTCGACGTGCGGGCTGGCGACGGCCGACACCATGCGGCGGGTCATCTCGCGGCGCTCCATCCGCAGCTTCGAGTGCACGCTGGCCACGACGACGTCGAGGCGGGCCAGCAGCTCCTCGCTCTGGTCGAGGGTGCCGTCGACGAGGATGTCGACCTCGATGCCGGTGAGGATCCGGAACGGCGCCAGCGTCTCGTTGAGCGCCGCCACCTCGTCGAGCTGGGCGCGCAGCCGCTCGGCGTTCAGCCCGTGGGCGATCGTGAGGCGCGGGGAGTGGTCGGTCAGCACCATGTACTCGTGGCCGAGCGCGATGGCCGTGCGGGCCATCTTCTCGATCGATGCGCCGCCGTCCGACCAGGTCGAGTGCGTGTGGCAGTCGCCCCGCAGCGCGGCCCGCAGGTCGGCGCCTTCGCCGAGGGGCAGCACGGTCTCCTCCTCGAGGCGGGCCAGGTAGGCGGGCACCTCGCCGTCGAGCGCCTCGGCGATGACCTTGCCGGTGGTGGCCCCGATGCCGGGCAGGTCGGTCAGCTTGCCGGCCCGGTGCAGCCGCTCGACCTCGGCCGCGCCGGCCTCGTCGACGACGTCGCGCGCTCGGGCGAAGGCCCGCACCTTCTGGCCGTCGGCCAGACGGCGGTCGAGCAGGTAGACGATGCGGTCGAGGGCGTCGGTGGGCTGTACGGTCGCGGCTGCCGGCTCAGATGATGCCGAAGCCGACCTCGACCGCCACCTCGACGGTCATCTCCGACGGGGTCAGGTCCTCGGCGGGCTCGGACGCCTCCGCGGAGAAGTTCGTCGCCGCCGCCAGCCGGGTCACCGGCGCGCCGGCGCCGGGATCGGTCATGGACGACATGGTCGACAGCGGCGAGACCGGGGCGGTGCGCATGCCGGGCTCGGCCACCCACGCGACCTGGCCGAGCGTGAGGTCGAGGGCCTGCGCGTAGGACTGCGCGCGGTGCCGGGCGTCCTCGGCGGCGGCACGCCGGGCGACGTCGTAGGCCGGGTTCGTGGCCGCCATCGACCACTGGGGGCCCTGCACGGCGCCGCCCGCCTCGACGATGTCGGACATGATCTCGCCCAGAGCGTCGAGGACGACCACCTCGACGAACGAGGTGCGGCTCGCCCGCCATCCGGTGCGGATGTCCTCGCCCCGGTGCCAGCGGGTGCGGGGCTGCACCCACAGCGACGCGACGGTGGTGCGCCCGATGGCGTTGCGATGATCGGCGAACACGACGTCGACCCTCGCAGCCAGCTTGGACCGGGCCTCGTAGGCCTCGTCGCGGGTCTTGTGGTCGGCTGTGACCTCGACGCGCAGGCTGGCCAGGTCAGGAAGGGCGCGCGCCTCGCCCGTTCCCCGTACGACGATCTCCCGCTCCATGGGATGCAAGTTATCGCCGTCCCCGCCCCGCCCGACCGCGCGCGGGCCACCTCGTCCATCGGTGGGCACGGTCGTTAGCCTTCCGGGGTGGAACGGTTCGGGTTCGTCGGTCTCCCCAATGCCGGCAAGTCGTCGCTGTACAACGCGCTCGCCGGGGGTGGTGCGCTGGCCGCGCCCTACGCGTTCGCCACCCGCGATCCCAACGTGGGCATGGCCAAGGTGCTCGATCGGCGACTCGACGCCCTGGCGACCATGTCGGCGAGCCGCAACGTGGTGCCGGCCGCCGTGCAGTTCGTCGACATCGGCGGGCTGGTGGAGGGCGCCAGCAAGGGTGAGGGGTTGGGCAACCGCTTCCTGGCCAACATCCGCGAGGTCGACGCGGTCGTGTACGTGCTGCGGGCGTTCGACGACGGCGAGGTGCCCGGCCCGGCCGACCCGCTGGAGCACCTGCGGGTGGTCGAGCTCGAGCTCACGCTGGCCGACCTGGAGTCGGTCGAGAACCAGGTGACCAAGCGGCGCAAGGCCGCGAAGGCCGACAAGTCGCTGGCCGACGAGGTGGCGGCGCTCGACGCGGCCGAGGCCGTCCTGGGCGAGGGCACCCCGATCTACCGCAGCGACCTCGACGAGGAGGTGCGAGCCCTGCTGCGGCCGTACTTCCTGCTGACGAACCGGCCTGTCCTGGCGCTCGTCAACGTCGGCGAGGACCAGCTCGACGACGTGGCGTCGGTCATCAAGCCCGTCGAGGAGGAGCTGGCCGGCCGGGCCGAGGTCCTCGGCATGTGCGTGCAGCTCGAAGCCGAGGCCGCACAGCTCACGATGGAGGAGCGCGCCGAGATGCTGGAGGCCCTGGGCCTCGGCGAGGGCGCCCTGCCTCGGTTCCTGCATGCCGCCTACCATCTGCTGGGCCTGCGGACGTTCTTCACGACCGGCGAGAAGGAGTCCCGGGCGTGGACCTTCCGGGCCGGGTGGAAGGCGCCGCAGTGCGCGGGCGTCATCCACACCGACTTCGAGAAGGGCTTCATCCGGGCCGAGGTCATCCACTGGGACGAGCTGGTCGAGATCGGCTCGTGGTCCAAGGCCCGCGACGTCGGCAAGCTCCGCGTCGAAGGCAAGGACTACGAGGTCGCCGACGGCGACGTGATGGAGATCCGCTTCAACGTGTGAGTGGCGGTGCCGACCGGGGTGCTGGCCACGGTCGGGCTTGGCAACGGTCGGGCGTGTGCAACGGCTGCGGTTTCACCTTGTTCCGATGATTGCGCCCGCAGCCATCGGAACAAGGTGAAACAAGCGCCGGCACCCATCGGCGAGACCAGTTGCTCAGCAGTCTGATGCGAGCGCCAGCGGCATCTCGCCGGGACGATGCACCGGTGGAGCGTCGAGGTGCAGACGAAGAGCTGGGGCACGTCAGTCTCGGACGTCCGGGCCTTGTGGCGTTCGTACATCGACACGGGCGAGTTCCCCACCCCGGACGGCCGCTGACGAGCGGACTCGGTGGCGCCTCGGCCGCTCCTCAGCGCCGGTCCTCAGCAGCCTGGGCTCCAGCGACCTGACGCCTGGGACGTGCGTCAGCGGTCGAAGGGTGCGAAGGCGATCATCCCGCAGTCGATGCAGCGGACCGCGGGCCGCTGATCGCCGCTCACGATCACCTTCTGCCGGCTGTCGCGGCTCTCGTGAGGATCGCTCCACCAGAGGTGCTGCCAGGACATCCCGACGAGGAGAAGGCCCGCCAGCGACCCCTTCACCCGCAGCCGACCGGGAACCATCTGCCCGCCGCACTCAGGACACGTCATCCGCTCGCCCATCGCCGGAACCGTATCGATGCCGCTGCGGCGGACCTACCGCGTGGCCGGTTCGGCCGTCGGGTTCTCGGCCGCCTCGGTGGCCAGCCAGCGGTCGAACGTCGTGGGGGCGATGCGGGCGTGCTCGCCGGGGAGCAGGACGTTGCCCGCCATCGAGACGCCGAACGGGCCGGACCACGTGGGGACGAGCCGCACCTGCTCCCCGCGGGCCTCGAAGGTGCGGCGAGCCATGTCGACGAGGTCCTGCGGCTCGGGGCCGGCGACGTCGACGTGGTGCCCCTGCGGCTCGCCGGTGACGACCTCCGCGAGGACGTCCGCCACATCGGCGGGGGCGATCGGCTGGACGAGGAGCGGCGCGATCGTGGCGACGCCGTCCTGCTGCGTCCAGGCCGCCACCATCCCGGCGAAGTCGTGGAACTGCGTGAACGGCACGATCGTCCACGGCACGGGGCTCGCGGCCACGAGCCGCTCCTGCTCGCGCTTGCCCGCGTAGTGGGCGTTGCCCTCGACCCCGTGGATGCCGACGATCGACAGCAGCACGTGGTGGCGCACCCCGGCTCGCTCCTCGGCGGCGAGCAGGTTGCCGGTGGTCGTGCCGAAGTACCGGACGACCTCCTCGGGATCCCTGGCGGTCGAGTTGGTGGCGTCGACGACGGCGTCGACATCGGCCAAGGCGTGGTCCAGTCCGTCGCCCGTCAGCAGGTCCACCCCGAGCGAACGGCTGATGCTCACGACGTCGTGGCCCTGCCGCTCGAGGACCGACACGGTGCGGGCTCCGATGTTGCCGGTGGCTCCGGCGATGGCGATGCGCATGGTGATCTCCCTTCGTCGGTCGGCAGCGTAGCCCATCTCGGACTACGTAGATCCTGAATAACCGCGATACGGTTCCGGCGGTGAAGTTGCCGACGAGCACCGAGTGGTTGCTCCACTCCGCGGCCGCGCTCGCCCAGCTCGAACCGGGCGCCTCCGCGTCCGCCGCGCAGCTGGCGGAGCACTACGGCGTGCCGGCCGCGTACCTGGCCAAGCAGCTCCAGGCGCTCGTCCGGGCCGGTGTGCTCGCCGCGACGACCGGGCCGCGGGGCGGCTTCCGGCTCGCCCGGCAGCCCGCCGAGATCAGCCTGCTCGACATCGTCGAGGCGGTCGACGGCGCGGCGAACCCCTACGAGTGCCGGGAGATCCGCCAGCAGGGCAGGGGTGCGATCCCGGCCGAGGACTGCCGCCGCACGTGCATCCTCGCCGTCAAGATGGCCGAGGCCCACGAGGCCTGGCGGAGCAGCCTCGCTGCCGTGTCGCTCGCCGACATCCTCGACACGCTCCCCGCCTCGGCCGTCCCCCGCACGCGCGCACTCCTCGCCCGACGCTGAGGCTCGGGGGCCGGCGCGCCTCCTCGACGCCAGCGGTGGCGGGGGACCGCGCATCGCCCGCCAGGGTGCACGCCGGCGGGTGCGCGGTGCGCAGCCCGGCCCGGCCGCATGTACCCGAACACCGGGCGACCCCGGCATCATGGACCCGTGGCGTGGTTGCTCCGAGACGGTGAGGTGCTGGCGAGCCTCGAGGTGGCCGACGGCCGTCGCGCCCGTACCCGAGGCCTGCTCGGCCGGGACGGCTGCGAGGGGGCGATGCTGCTGCGTCCCGCCCGGTCGGTGCACACGGTCGGCATGCGCTTCCCGATCGACGTCGCGTTCTGCGACGAGGACCTGCGGGTCATCCGCATCGTCACGATGCGGCGCCATCGCATCTCGCGTTTCGTCTGGCGGTCGCGCGCGGTGGTCGAGGCCGAGGCCGGCGCGTTCGCCCGCTGGCAGCTCACGCCCGGCGACCAGCTCGAAGTGAAGGGCCCGGAGTGACCGACGGCGCCCTCGTGCTGGTCGGCACGCCCATCGGCAACCTCGGCGACCTGAGCCCCCGGGCGGCCGAGGCGCTCGGCGCCGCGGACGCCGTCTGCTGCGAGGACACCCGTCGCACCGGCAAGTTGCTGTCGCTGGCGGGCATCGAACGCCGCCCCTTCGTCGTCGTCAACGAGCACACGGAGGTGCGCGAGGTCCCCCGCGTCCTGGCCCGCCTGGAGCGGGGGGAGCGCGTGGCGCTGGTGTCGGACGCCGGGATGCCCGGCATCTCCGATCCCGGCGAGCGGTTGGTCGCCGCGGCTGTCGCCGCCGGGCATGCGGTCGAGGTGGTGCCCGGGCCGTCCGCGTCGCTGGCCGCCCTGGTCGTGAGCGGGCTTCCCGCAGGCCGGTTCGTGTTCGAGGGATTCCTGCCCCGCAAGGGCGCCGGGCGCACCGAACGGCTGGCCGCGGTCTCCGCCGAGCCCCGCACGACCGTGCTCTACGAGGCGCCGCACCGGCTGGCCCGCACGCTCGCCGACCTGGTCGCGGCGTGTGGCGGCGACCGGCGCGTCGCCGTCGCCCGGGAGATCACGAAGCTGCACGAGCAGGTGTGGCGGGGCACGCTCGACGGCGCGGTCGCCTGGGCGGCCGAGCGGGAACCGCCGGGGGAGATCGTCGTGGTGCTCGACGGCGCTCCCGCGGCGCCGCCCGCCGACGACGACGCCATCCTCGCCGCCGTGCGGGGCGAGCTGGCCGCGGGGGCGACGGCCCGCGATGCGGCCCGGTCGGTCGCGGCCTCCCTGGCGGTCCCCCGGCGCCGGGCCTACGACATCGCCACCGGTGCCGCGGCCGCCGCGGCGGCGAACGGCGAGGGCGACGAGGGATAGCGGCGCCTCGCACCGGGCACGCCCGCGGGCATGACGAGATGGACGCCGATGGAGCGTGAGGCCTTCGACGACGTGATGTCCTCCCTCGACCCTCCGATGGCCGTCGTCACCGCCGCCACCGGCGGCG
>DASUQS010000236.1:0-2574 GCA_036280455.1 Acidimicrobiales bacterium | reverse complement strand
TGCGGGCGCGCAGCACGTTCACCGAGGTCTGCGGGGTCGTCCAGCCGGCCCCGGCCCCCCGGTTCGATCGCACTCCCGGCGCGATCGGCGCTCCCCCGCCGGCGCCGGGCGAGCACACGGACGAAGCCCTCGTCGACTGGGGCTTCGCTCCCGCCGAGATCGCCGGGCTGCGAGATGTGGGCGCGATCCGCTGACCGGTCAGGCCGACGAGCCTGGTCGGTCGCCTGCTCAGCAGCCGAGGCATAGCGTGTCCTCTCGCGCTGTGGTAAGTAAACACTCATGCACATCGGGCTCGGGCTGCAGTTCGCCAACCTCGACCGCCGACTCTCCGATGCCGAGGTCTACGAGCTCGAGCTCGGCCTCGGCGCTCGGGCCGAGTCGGCGGGGTTCGACTCGGTCTGGGTGTCGGAGCACCACTTCTCCGACTACCAGCTGACTCCGCAGCAGGCGATGGTCCTGTCGTGGCTCGCCGCCCAGACGACCCGCCTCCGGCTGGGGACCTTCGTCACCGTCCTGCCCTGGCACGACCCGGTGCGCGTCGCCGAGCAGTTCTCCGTGCTCGACCACATGTCGGGCGGCCGGGCGATCCTCGGCCTCGGCCGCGGGCTCGGCCAGAAGGAGTTCGTCGGCTTCCGCGTGCCGATGGGCGAGTCCCGCCGCCGGTTCAAGGAGTACAGCCACGCCCTGCTCGACGCCCTCGAGACGGGCACGATGCGCTACGACGGCGAGCTCTACCAGCAGGAGCCGGTCGAGATCCGCCCCGATCCCCTCGCCAGCTTCAAGGGGCGTACCTTCGCCTCGGCTGTCTCGCCCGAGTCGATGGAGATCATGGCCCGCATGGGCGTCGGGCTGCTCGTGATCGCCCAGAAGCCGTGGGACACCACGGAGGCCGAGCTCGAGGCCTACCGCCAGCGGTTCTTCGAGCTGCAGGGCGTCGAGGCGCCCAAGCCGGTGCTCGTCGTCGTGGCCGGCGTGAGCGAGGACCCGGCGCAGGTCGAGCGCATGCGCTCGGAGTACCTGCAGCGCTGGGCCCGCTCGACCGTCGAGCACTACGAGTTCGACAACGCCGGCTTCGCCGAGATCGAGGGCTACGAGTACTACGCCGCGCTCGCCGGCAACATCAACAAGCACGGCATCGACAAGTTCAACGGCTTCCTCGCCGACCTGCAGGTCTGGGGCACCCCCGACCAGGTCACCGAGAAGCTGCTCGACTACGTGAAGCGCACCGACGCCGGCGGGCTCGTGGTGCCGCTGTGCTTCGGCGGGATGCCGGCCGACGAGGCCACCGCCAACTTCGAGCTGTTCTCGTCCAAGGTGCTGCCGGAGTTGCAGCGCCACGACGTGGGCGGCGACCTCGGCGTCACCTACACGACGCCGTCGTCGGCCGTCGCCTGATCGGGTGCGCCACCTCACCCCCACCCCCGCAGGGCCGAGGAGACCCGAGGCAATGACGTGCGATCGAAGGGTCTCGAGGCAATCACGTGCGGGGGCCGCAAGGGATTGCCTCGAGAGTCCCGGGGCGGCAGCCATTGCCTCGCATCCGTCGACCGGTCGGGCGGGTGGCCACCACCGCAGCCAGCGGGAACGAACCCCCGGAGCCTGGCGATGAGCGGGCTCTGCGCGGGACGCGTGTGCGTCGTCACCGGCGCGGCGCAGGGGATCGGCCGGGCCCACGTCGAGGCCTTGGTCGCTGCCGGCGCCCGCGTGGTCGTCAACGACGTCGATGCGGAGGCGGTCCACGACGTGGTCGCCGCACTGCAGAGTGCGAACCCCGAGGCCCCCGACACGCCGGTGGCCCCCGACACGCCGGTGGCCGTCGGCCATGTCGGCGACGTCTCGACCGCCGCAGGCGCCGAGGCGCTCGTCGGCACCGCTCTCGACACCTGGGGTCGGCTCGACGTCGTGGTGAACAACGCGGGCATCGCCCGCGATCGCATGCTCGTGAACCTCAGCGAGGACGACTGGGATGCGGTGCTGAACGTGCACCTGCGCAGCACCTTCCTCGTGACCAGGCAGGCGGCCCGACTCTGGCGGGAACGGTCCAAGGCCGGCGACGCGGTGGACGCCCGGGTCGTGAACACCGTGTCGTCGGTGGGGCTGTACGGCCACGTCGGGCAGGCGAACTACGCCGCGGCCAAGGGAGCGCTCGCGTCGTTCACGATCACCGCCTCCATGGAGCTCGGGCGCTACGGCGCCACGGTCAACGCCCTCTGCCCGACCGCGCTCACGCCGATGACCGAGGCCGTGGGGCTCGGCGACACCGACGAGGCCCGCTCCGGTGCGCTCGACCCGACCTGGGTGTCGGCGCCGCTCGTGTGGCTCGCCTCGCCGCTGTCCGCGGACGTGACCGGGCGCGTGATCGTGGCGTCCGGCAAGCGGCTCGCCATCGCCGAGGGATGGCACCGCGGTCCCACCGGCGCCCCCGTGGCAAATCCCGCCGACGTCGACGCCGCCATCCGCCCCCTGCTGGCCGCCGCCACCCCGAACGCCGACGTCCAGGGCGACATCCCGACGCCGGTGCGATCGTGACCGAGCGCAGCGGCCGACCCGTGCACGTGCGGTGCTCCCCGGCAC
>DASUQS010000235.1:0-31859 GCA_036280455.1 Acidimicrobiales bacterium | reverse complement strand
TCTCGCCCGGGCGGTGGCGTCCGAGAGCGCCGCGGAGTTCGGCGAGGGGACCCGGATCATCGATCTGACCAGGGTCGATTCGGCGCCCGGCGTCAGCGAGTCGGTCGCTGCGCAGCTCGGCTACGCGTCGTTCCGGGCCATGATGGACGCGCCCGGCGACCACTCGGTCCTGCTGCTCGTCGACAACTGCGAGCACGTCCTCGACGCGGCGGCCGAGATCGTCGAACGGGTGCTCGACGCGTGCCAGATGCCGACCGTGCTGGCGACGAGCCGGACCGCGCTCGACGTCCCGGGCGAGACCGTGATCCCGGTCGTGCCCCTCGGTCTGCCGCCCCCGGGGACGACCGTCTCGCCCGCCGTGAGCCTGTTCCTGGAGCGGGCCCGCGACGCGGGCGCCGAACCGGAGCCCACCGAGCCCGTCGCCGAGCTGTGCCGCCGCCTCGACGGGGTGCCGCTGGCGATCGAGCTGGCGGCCGCCCGCGCCCGGGCGATGACCCCGGCCGAGATGCTCGCCCGGCTGGGCGGCGGCCTCGAGGTGCTCGACCGGCCCCGCCGGCGAAGCGCCCGACGCCACCAGAGCCTCCACGCCGCCATCGCCTGGTCCTACGACCTGTTGGGGGTGGACCAGCAGCGGCTGTTCGACCGCCTGTCGGTCTTCACCGGCCCGTTCACGGCCACGGACGCCCACGTGGTGACGAGCGAGCCGGGCGCCGGTCTCACGACGACGCAGGACCTGCTCGACGACCTCGTCGCGGCGTCGATGGTGGTGGCGGATCCGTCGGGCGACACGACCTGGTACCGGGAGCTGGGGACGCTGCGGGCCTTCGCCCGCGACGCCCTCGACCGGTCCGGTGAGGCGCACGCGATCGTGGCGCGCCTCGTCGACCACGTGGTCGACCGGGTGACCGGCATCGTCCTGCGGGGCGCCGCCACCTGGGACGCCGACGCGCTCGGCGAGCTGCTGGCCTCGTACGACACGATCGCCGGGGTGTTGCGCTGGTGCACCCGGCACGACGACCGCCCCGATCGGGCGCTGCTGCTCACGGCTGCGCTGTGGGGCGTCGTCCACCAGGCGCACACCGAGGAGACGGGGCGACTGGCCGAGGCGGTGCTCGCCCGCTGGCCCGACGGCGGCCACGAACTGCTGGCCGACGCGCACGCCACGGCCGCCACCTGCCGGTACATGCTCGGCGATCTCGCCGGTGCTGTCGCCCTCGCGCACGAGGGCCTGGCCGTCGCCGACCGCTCGCCGTACGCGCCGGTGACGCTGCGACGGGCGATCGCCCAGGCCGTACGGGCCGGCGGCGACACGGCGGGCGGGCTCGCCTGGTTCGCCGAGGCCGCCGTCGCGGCCCGCGAGCGGGGCCTCACCGCGCTCGCGGTCGAGGCGGATGCCGCCCGCGCCCAGATCCTGGCCGACATCGCTGGGGCGGGCGTGGCCGACGTCGCCGAGGGCGATGCCGGGGGGAACGTCGTGGACGTCGCCGACGTCGCGCACGTCGCCGATGTCGCCGGGGCGGGCGTCGCCAGCCGGGATTTCAACGCCGACGTGGTCGACGCCATCGACGTCGCTGACATTCCCGACGTCGGCGCCGGAGGGCACGACGACGGCGGGCTCGACGCCGCGCTCGCCGTGCTCGACGCCGCGCGGGCGGAGGCCGAGGACGCCGGCGCCCCGGTGGCGACGGCCTGGACCCGGGCGGTCGAGGGCACGATCCTCCTGCGGGTCGACGTCGACCGGGCCGAAGCCGTGCTCGTCGAGGCCCTGGAGACCTGCCGCGGGCTGCGCTACGCGGGCGGCACGTCGGTGGCGCTCCGCTCCCGGGTGCTGGCCGCACTGTGCCGCGGCGACGTGCCCGCCGCGGCAGCGCGGGTGCTGGAGCTGCTCGACGACGTGCTCGCCCGGGGCTCGTCGTACGAGCTGCGCATGGTCCTCGACGTCGCGTCTCCGCTGCTGCGGCTGGCCGGGCGGGATCGTCCCGCCGCCGACCTCGCCGCCACGGCCCTGACGCTGCCGGTCGTGAGCATCACCGCGAGCGTGGGCCACGAGCTGATGCCCCTCGACCCCACAGGGGGAGCGGTGCTCGGCATCCGGGAGGCGATCCTCTGCACGCGGGCCGAGGTGACGGCGCTCGTCGCCGAGCGGGCGCCGACCGAGGGTGGCGCACTCGGCGTCGACCCGGGGACCGACAGTCCGCCGTCGGGGGACGGGGCATCGGGAGAGCCGCGACCAGGTGCTGTCTCGGGCGACGGTGCCGTGCGCGTCGAGCGCGTCGGGGTGTTCCGCCGTGGAGGTGACTACTGGGAGGTCGGTTTCGGCGGGGAGCTGGCCGCGGTGCGGCACGGCAAGGGCATGGCCGATCTCGCCCGCCTGCTCGCGTCACCCGGGCAGGAGGTGCACTGCCTCGACCTGGTCGGTGGGGTCGACGAGCAGGACACCGGCGAGGTGGTCGACGCCGCAGCCCGCCGGGCGTACGAGCAGCGCGTGCGCGACCTGCAGGCCGAGATCGACGAGGCCGACGCCACCCACGACCGGGGGCGCGCCGAGCGAGCGAGGGTCGAGATGGACGCGGTCGTCGACCAGCTCACCGCCGCGCTCGGCCTCGGCGGTCGTGCCCGCAGGGCAGGCGGTGCGGCCGAGCGCGCCCGGTCGACCGTCACGCAGCGGATCCGTTCGACGATCCGGCGCATCGAGCCCGTCGACCCGCGACTCGCCCGGCACCTCCAGGTCAGCGTCCGCACCGGAGTCTTCTGCGCCTACGCGCCCGACGAGCCGGTCCGCTGGGACGTGTGAACGGACGCGGACCGGCATGCAGCAATCCGCACGCCCCGACGTCACGGCAATGAGGTCCGCTCGACTCAGGAGAGCGCCGGGCCGACGACCTCCTCGCGGAAGCGGTCGAGGGCCTCGATCTTCTGGGCGCCGGTGCCGAGGGTGAAGTCGGGGACGTTCAGCTCGTCGAGGCCGCCCTCGGCGTAGCCGGCGACGACCTCGCGCATCCGCTCCGGCGAGCCGACCAGCAGGGGACGCGGCACCGCGGCGGCGAGGCGGTCGGCCTCGGCGTCGTCCTCGGTGAACATCACGAGGGCCTGCGCCGAGCGGGCGATCTCGCCAGGGTCGCGTCCTGCGGCCTCGCAGGCCCGGTCGAGGGCCGCCGACCGCTCGGCGATGTGGTCGGGCAGGCCCCACGCGTTCCACTCGTCCGCATGGCGGGCGGCGATGCCGAGCATGCGGTCGCCCTTGGCGCCCACCAGGATCGGCAACCGGTCCTGCACCGGCTTGGGCTCGCACAGCGCGTCGGTCAGCCGGTAGTGGTCGCCGGCGAACGTGGTGGTCGGCTCGCGCAGGAGGCTGCGGACGACCTGGATGGCCTCGGCGAACCGGTCGACCAGCTCACCGGTCGGGGGCAGCTCGATGCCGTACTGCTCGTGCTCGTTGACCTGCCAGCCGGTGCCCATCCCGAGCACGAACCGGCCCCCGCTCACGTGGTCGACGGTCGCCGCCATGTTTGCGAGCACCGCGGGGTGCCGGTACGTGTTGCCGTAGACCAGCGTGCCGATGCGCACCCGGTCGACGGCCGCGGCCAGCGCCGCCACCAGCGAGCCGGCCTCGAGCGTGGGCACCTCGGCGGGCATCGGTCCGGGCGCGTTGCCCATGAAGTGGTCGGCGATCCACAGGCCGTCCCAGCCGGTGGCCTCGGCGTGGCGGGCGGCGGCGAGGATCTCGGACCACGGCTGGTTGGACGACGTCCAGAGCGAGAGGCGCATCGGGACAGCATGCCGCTTCCGCCCGCCGGTCGTCCGAGACCTCCCGGTCAGCGCACGGTGCGGAAGAAGCCGCGGACCTGGTCGACGAACGCCGCCGGTTGCTCGAAAGCGGCGAAGTGCCCGCCCCGGTCGGGCGTTTCGTACCAACGCAGGTCGGTGTAGCGGCGCTCGGCCCAGCGGCGCGACGGCCGGATGATCTCGCGCGGGAACACCGAGATGCCCGACGGCACCGTCACCTGGTCGGTGTTCCGCCGGGTGAAGCTCTCCCAGTAGAGCCGGGCCGACGAGGCGGCCGTGGCCGTGAACCAGTAGGTCGACACGTTGTCGAGCATCCGGTCTCGGCTCAGCGCGCCGGCCGGATCGCCGTCGTGGTCGGTCCAGGCCCAGAACGTCTCGACGATCCACGCGCACTGGCCGGCGGGCGAGTCGGTGAGCCCGTATCCGAGCGTCTGCGGGCGGGACGACTGCTGGGCCGAGTAGCCGGCGCCGTGGGCCCGGTGCTCCGCCAGGTCGTCGAGCGCCGCCTGCTCCTCCGGGCTCAGGTCCTGGAGCATGGCCTTGTCGGGGCCGACGGCCGCCATGTTCACGTGGATGCCGACGACGTGGTCGGGGAACAGCTGGCCGAGCCGATCGGTCACCCCCGCGCCCCAGTCGCCGCCCTGGGCGCCGTAGCGGTCGTAGCCCAGGCGGGACATCAGAGCGTGCCACGCGGGCGCGATGCGCTCGATGCTCCAGCCGGTCCGCGCCGGCTTGTCGCTCCAGCCGTAGCCGGGCAGGGAGGGCGCCACGACGTGGAAGGCGTCGGCCGGGTCGCCGCCGTGGGCGCGGGGATCGGTCAGCGGACCGATCACGTCCAGGAACTCGACGATCGAGCCCGGCCAGCCGTGCGTCAGCACCAGCGGAAGCGCGTCGGGCTCGGGCGACTGCACGTGCAGGAAGTGGATGCCGAGGCCGTCGAGCGTCGTGCGGAACTGCGGGAAGGCGTTGACGCGATCGGCGAGCCCGAAGTCGTAGCCGTCCGCCCAGTAGGCGCACAGGTCGCGCACGTAGGCGAGCGGGATGCCCTGCGACCAGTCGTCGACCGTCTCGGGCTCCGGCCAGCGGGTGCGGGCCAGGCGGTCGCGGAGATCGGCGATGGCGTCGTCGCCGATCCGGACCTCGAACGGCTCGGCTGGTTCGGTCGTCGTCATGCGGCTGATCGTGCCAGACCTCCCTCCCGGGATCATGAGGTCATGGGTTCCGATTCCGACAGCCCGAGGTCATAGGTTCCGGATCCGGAGCCCATGACCTCGGGCTGAGCATTGCGGAACCCATGACCTCGTCCTGGTCCGGGTCCCCAGGCGTCGCTGCGTCCGGCGCGTCGTCGGCATCGCCTCGGCGTCAGTGGGAGTCGTGGCGGTCGCCGTCGCCCTCGCGGATCAGCGCGGCGAGCACGGTCGCATCACTGATGTCGGCACGCCGGCTGGCGGTGAGCAGGGTGATCGGGCCGCGGCCGGCCAGGTCCCGCAAGTGGGCCAGGGCCTCGGCCTGCTCGCCGTCGGTCAGCTCGGCGCGGTAGCGGCGGGCGAACTCCTCGAAGCGCTCCGGATCGTGCCCGTACCAGCGCCGCAGCTCGGCCGACGGCGCCACCGCCTTGCACCACTCGTCGAGCGCCGCCTCGTCGCGGCTGAGGCCCCGCGGCCACAGCCGGTCGACCAGGACGCGGGCGCCGTCGCCGGGCTCGGGGCTGTCGTAGGCGCGGCGCACCCGCACGGCGGACGTCATCGCGGCCATCGTGCCACCGCCGCCGCTCCCACGCTCTCGACGGCGGCGACGCCGGCGACGGCGACGGCGAGGCAATAACTCGCGCCAGAGACGTCTCGAGGCGATGACGTGCGGGGGCCGCACGTGATTGCCTCGAGAGTCCGCTGGCGAGAGTCATTGCCTCACGGACAGGTCCGTCGACGCCGGGCCGGCGTCGAGGGCGGGGCGGGGCGGGGCGGGGCGGGTCAGCCTCGCAGGCGGTCGACCACGTGGTCGATGCAGTGGGTGAGCGCCTCGACGTCGTCGGGGTCGATCGCCGGGTACAGGGCGATGCGGAGCTGGTTGCGCCCCAGCTTGCGGTAGCTCTCGGTGTCGAGGATGAAGTTGTCGCGCAGCACCTTGCTGACCGTCTTGGCGTCGACCGAGTCGTCGAGGTCGATCGTGGCCACCACGTGGCTGCGGATCGCCGGGTCGGTGACGAACGGCGTCGCGTAGTCGCTGGCCTCGGCCCACCCGTAGATGATCTCGGCCGACCGGTCGCAGCGACCGGCGGAGAACGGCAGGCCGCCGTTGTGCAGGATCCACTCGATCTGCTGCACGGCCAGGTGGATCGTGGCCAGCGCCGGGGTGTTGTAGGTCTGGTCCTTGCGGCTGTTGTCGAGGGCGATGCCGAGGTCGAGGAAGGCGGGGCACCAGCGGTCGGACGCGGCGATGCGCTCGATGCGCTCGACGGCGGCGGGGGAGACGGCGGCGAGCCACAGTCCGCCGTCCGACGCCAGCGCCTTCTGCGGGGCGAAGTAGTAGGCGTCGGTCTGCGCCGGGTCGAAGCGCAGGCCGCCGGCGCCCGAGGTGGCGTCGACCAGCACGAGGCCCTCGCCGCCGTCGGGGCGGACCAGCGGGGCCGCGACGCCCGTGGAGGTCTCGTTGTGGGTGAGGCAGTAGGCGTCGA
The DNA here is from genome assembly GCA_036280455.1 of Acidimicrobiales bacterium. Taxonomy (GTDB): domain Bacteria; phylum Actinomycetota; class Acidimicrobiia; order Acidimicrobiales; family VFJN01; genus ZC4RG19. The sequence goes on along the minus strand of DASUQS010000235.1, from coordinate 25,399 downwards.
CATCGGGGGTGGCCTTGGCCTCGGGCACGGTGCCGGCGGCCGACTCGATCACGTCGGGCTCGTCGATGTGGGGAGCCGTGCGGGCGCAGGTGGCGAACTTGGACGAGAACTCGCCGAAGCTCAGGTGCTGGCTGCGCCGGTCGATGAGGCCGAAGGTGGCGGCGTCCCAGAACGCGGTGGTACCGCCGTTGCCCAGGATGATCTCGTAGCCGTCCGGCAGGGACAGCAGCTCGGCCAGGCCGTTGCGCAGCGACGCCACCATGAACCGCACGGTCGCCTGGCGGTGGCTGGTGCCGAGGTAGCTGCGGCCGGTGTCGGCCAGGGCCGTGAGCGCCTCGGGACGTACCTTGGAGGGCCCCGAGCAGAACCGCCCGTCCGCGGGAAGCAGGTCGTCGGGGATCGTTATGGCTTCGGTCGGTGCACTCACGCGTGCCACTATCGCGGCCACTGAGACAAGGAGCCAGCCCGTTGCCCCCCACGAGCCGCATCTCCGCCCGCATCGCCGCCATCAGCGAGTCGGCCACCCTGGCGGTCGACGCCAAGGCCAAGGCGTTGAAAGCCGCCGGTGAGCCCGTCATCGGCTTCGGCGCGGGCGAACCCGACTTCCCGACCCCGGCGCACGTCGTCGAGGCCGCGGTCGTGGCGTGCCGCACCCCCCGGTTCCACAAGTACACGCCCGCGGCCGGCCTGCCCGAGCTGCGCGAGGCGATCGCGGTCAAGACGAAGCGCGACTCGGGCTACGAGGTCGGCGCCTCGCAGGTGCTGGTCACCAACGGGGGCAAGCACGCCGTCTACAACGCCTTCGCCACCCTGCTCGACCCGGGCGACGAGGTGCTGCTGCCCGCGCCCTACTGGACGACCTACCCCGAGCCCATCCGGCTGGCGGGCGGTGTGCCGGTGGTCCTGCCGACCGACGAGGGCACCGGGTTCCGCGTCACCGTGGACAAGCTCGAGGCGGCCGTGACGGACCGCACCAAGGTGCTGGTGTTCGTGTCGCCGTCCAACCCCACGGGCGCGGTCTACCCCCGCGACGAGGTCGAGGCCATCGGCCGATGGGCCGCGGAGCGCGGCATCTGGGTGGTCACCGACGAGATCTACGAGCACCTCACCTACGGCGACCACGAGTTCCACTCGATCGCGGCACTCGTGCCCGAGCTGGCCGACCGCTGCGTCGTGCTCAACGGCGTGGCCAAGACCTACGCCATGACGGGGTGGCGGGTCGGCTGGATGATCGGGCCGCAGGACGTGGTGAAGGCCGCCGCCAACCTCCAGTCGCACGCCACCTCCAACGTCGCCAACGTGTCCCAGGCGGCCGCGCTGGCGGCGGTGAGCGGCGACCTGACGGCGGTGGCCGAGATGCGGTCGGCGTTCGAGCGGCGCGGCCGCACGATGCACCGGCTGCTGTCCGGCATCCCGGGCATCCACGTGCTCGAGCCGCAGGGGGCGTTCTACGCCTTCCCGAACCTGTCGAGCTTCGTCGGGCGCACCATCCGGGGAGTCACGCCGGCGAGCACCGTCGAGCTGTGCGGCGTCCTGCTCGACGAGGCCAAGGTGGCGCTCGTTCCCGGCGAGGCGTTCGACGCCCCCGGCTACGCCCGGATGTCGTTCGCCCTCGGCGACGACGACCTGGGCGAGGGCTGCCAGCGCATCGCCGATCTGCTCGCCGAAGCGCAGTAGACGAGGACCGGAGACCGAGCGGACGGCGCGTTCGTCACTGCCGCGCGCTCCCGCATCGGCGGCGCGGTCCTCGGCCGCGTCACCGGCGACGGGCGGACGGCGTTCATCGGCCCCGGTGGCGGGGCAGCAAACACCCGATCGCCCGGGTGGGACGGATGGCCATCGGCCGACCGCCCCACCCGGTCACGGCGCCCGGTCAGGGCACCTGGAACTCGAACTCGTCGACCTCGTCGTCGGCGACGGTGCCCTGCTCCACGCGCTCCTCGCCCGCGATCGTGATCGTCAGGGTGTAGTCGCCGGAGCCGCAGTCCGGTCCGTCGACGGTGTAGCCGGTCACCTTGACGGTGTAGGTGCCGGAGGGCGCGTCGCCGGTGGGCCAGAAGATGTTCTCCACCGCGCCGGGCACGCCGTCGTCGTCCTCGCAGCTGATGTTCGAGTCGACGTCGAGCTGGCCGCCGGATGGCGACGGGCCCTTGTTGCTGAAGTAGGTCTCGGTGCCGTCGGGCTCCACGACCGCGAGGTCGAGGTCGGCCGCGGACTCCCATTCGAGCGTGAGCTGGACGTCGCCGGTGCCGGTATCGCGCTTGCTGACGCCGTCCGACCCGACCGGTCGCTCGATCAGGCCGCCGGCATCGACGTCGACCAGCGTGATGGCCTCCACCGCCGCGCCCGGGGTGATCGCGACCGCCTGCGCCGGGTCGAGACCCTCCCAGGCGTCGTCGGGGTTCTCGGCGATGCCGTCGATGTCGAGCGCCGCGGACTCGCTCGTGTCGCCCCGCCCGGTCGGTTCGCCGAGGGGGTTGCCGCAGTTGCACTTCACCCGCGGCACGCCGGTCTCGTCGACCATCACGGCCGTGCCCGCCTGGAGCAACGACTGGAACGGGGTGGCCTCGCCGTCGCTGAACCCGTGGTTCGTCACCCGGGTGTCCCACCGGAGGCGGACCGAGGTGAGGCCGCCGACGTAGCTCTCGATCTCGGACACCTCGATGCCGAGGGTCTCGGCCCATGCCGCGGCCTTCGCCTCGTTGGCGGGATCGGTGAGGAACGCGACCAGCGTCTCCGTGTCGCACACCTGCGTGTCACGGCTGCCGCCGTAGACCGCAGGCTCGACCCCGTCGACGACTCGGCCTGCGAGCCCGGTGGACACGTCCTGCACCCGGGCGTCCGGCACGGACTCGTCGACGGTCAGGCTCGAGAACGCCGCGCCCGCCGACTCGCCCACGTCGAGGTTGCCGGCGAAGTCGTCCTCCTGCACCATGCCGACCGGTTCGAGCACGACCTCCTCGTCGTCGTCGCCACCGCGGTTGAGCACGACGAAGGTGGCGGCCCCCACCAGGGCGGCGACCACGATGACGGCCAGGATCAACAGCAGCGGGCCGCGTCCGCCCCCGCCGCCGGACTGGGGGTACGAGCCCGACGGGCCGTACCCGGGAGGTGCGCCCCCGGGCGGATACTGCCCGGGCGGGTTCGGGTCGCCGCCGGGGAACTGGCCCGGCGGGTAGGGCGCGGCCGGGGGGTGCTCCCCGGGAGGCGGGGGACCGGGCGGGGACGCGCCGGCCGGGGGAGGGAACGGAGGTGGGGCCGCGCCGGGAGGAGCCTGCCAGGCGTCCCCCGACGGGCCAGACCCGGGGGCGGAGGCCGGGTCGCCTGACGGGGCGCCGGGGGATGCGTCCGCGGCGCTCAGGTTCCGGCCACACCCGACGCAGGTCCCCACCCCGGGGGCGTTCCTGGTTCCACAGATCGCACAGTCCACGCCGCTGATCATGGCCCATGGCTCACCAGAAGGGCCCGCGCGGGGCGGCCTCCGCTCCTGGAGAGAGCGAGCTGACACAGCAACGACCCCGACCCGCACGTCGCTGCGGCCGTGCGCGGGTGCGGGGCCGCAGAGGCGTCCTGCCCACCGGTCGCCTGCGCATCGGACCCGCCGACATGCGGCGAGACCTCCCGGGGCAGGGCAGTAGCCTCCGGGCCATGGCGCCCTACGGTTCGTGGCCGACTCCCGTCACCTCCGAGCTGGTCGTGCGGGCCGCGGCCGGACTCGGTGCCGTCTCGCTCGACGGCGACACCGTGACCTGGTCCGAGGGTCGACCGGAGGAGGGCGGCCGCATCCAGCTGGTGCAGCGCACCGGCGACGGCCCGGCCGTCGACCTGCTGCCCGACGGCTTCAACGCCCGCACGGCCGCCCACGAGTACGGCGGTGGGGCCTGGTGGACGGCGGGCCCGACGGTGTGGTTCGCCAACTGGGGTGACCAGCGCCTGCACGCGCTGACGGGCCGGGCGATGCCCCGTCCGATCACCGCCGAGCCCGAGGTCCCCCGGGGCGACCGGTGGGCCGACGGCGACATCGACGCCTCGGGCCGCTGGCTGCTCGTCGTGCGCGAGCACCACCAGCGCGACGGTGGTCCGGCCGAGGTCGTCAACGAGATCGTCGTGCTCGACACGGGTGGCGAGCTGCCACCCCGGGTGCTCGTGGCGGGGCCGGACTTCGTGTCCGATCCCCGCATCTCGCCGGACGGGCATCGGGTGTGCTGGTTGCAGTGGTCCCACCCCGACATGCCGTGGGACGGCACCGAGCTGTGCGTCGCCGACCTGCGCGCCACCGAGGTCGGTCCCTCGCTCGCCCATCCCGCGGTGATCGCCGGCCGGCCCGACCAGGGCCCGGGCGGCCACGGCGCCGGCGAATCGGTGTTCCAGCCCAGGTGGGCGAGCGACGGGTCGCTGTGGTTCGTCTCCGACCGATCGGGCTGGTGGAACCTGTACCGCTGGACGCCGCCGCCGACCCCGGGTGCGGCGGCGACCGACGGCACGGTCGAGGCCACCGTGCAGATGGACGCCGAGATCGGCGTGCCCCAGTGGGTGTTCGCGCAGTCCCGCTACGCCTTCCTCGACGCGGGACGCACCGTGTTCGCCTACCAGCGCGGCGGCATCGACCACCTGGCGGTCCGCGCCGCCGACGGCACGGTGCACGACCTCGATCTGCCCTACACGTCGCTCGCCTCGGTGCAGGCGCAGGGCGACCGGGTCGTGTTCGTGGGCGCGTCGGCCACCGCCGAACCTGCGGTGGTGAGCGTCCGGGTCGAGGGCACGGCGGTGGCGGGCGAGCCGGAGCTTCTCCGCGCCCCCCGTGACCTGGGCATCGACACCTCCTGGTTCTCGACACCGGAATCGATCAGCTTCCCGACCGGCGGCGGCCGCACGGCCCACGCGCTCTTCTACCCGCCCACGAACCCCGACGTGACGCCCACGCCGGGCGAGCTGCCGCCGCTGCTCGTGCTCATCCACGGCGGGCCGACCAGCGCCGCCCGGCCCATGCTGCAGGTCGGCACCCAGTACTGGACCAGCCGGGGGTTCGCCGTGGTCGACGTCAACTACGGCGGATCGACCGGCTACGGCCGGGCCTACCGCAACCAGCTGCGCGACAGTTGGGGCGTCGTCGACCTCGACGACTGCGTGGCGGCCGCCCACTGGCTGGGCGACCAGGGGCGGGTCGACCCGCAGCGCCTGTGCATCCGCGGCGGCTCGGCCGGGGGATATACGACGCTGGCCGCCCTGGCGTTCCGCGACACCTTCGCCGCCGGGGCGAGCCACTTCGGCGTGGCCGACCTCGAGGCGTTGGCCACCGAGACCCACAAGTTCGAGAGCCGCTACCTCGACGGGCTCATCGGGCCCTACCCGCAGGCGCGCGATCGCTACATCGAACGGTCGCCGATCCACCACGTCGGCGGGTTCGACCGGCCCCTCATCGTCCTGCAGGGCCTGGAGGACGAGGTCGTGCCGCCCAATCAGGCGGAGATGATCGTCGGTGCGCTGCGGGAACGGGGCGTGCCCGTCGCCTACGTGGCGTTCGAGGGCGAGCAGCATGGCTTCCGCCAGGCGGCCAACATCCGCCGGGCGCTCGACGCCGAGCTCTCGTTCTACGCCCAGGTGTTCGGGTTCGACCTGCCCGCCGGCGAGGGCATCGAGCCCGTCGCGGTCGAGAACCTCCCGGCGGTGGGTGCGGATCAGACCGCCGGGTCGGGCGGCTCCCACGAGTCGACGACCGGTGCCGACACCGCCGGGTCGACCGGCGCCGACCAGTCGAGGACCGGCGCCGAGCCGACGTCCGGCGCCGACACCGCCGGGTCGACCGGCGCCCACACGACCGGGTCGGCGGCCGGCGACGCGGGCTGACGCGGCGCGCCCCTGCCCAGCGGGCGCGGGGTGCGTCACTCGATGGCCAGGCTCGCCCACAGGTGCTGGACGGCGTAGGAGCCCCACGGGCTCCAGCGGCGGGCCAGCGCCGCGGGGTCGACGCCGCCGGCCCCGAGGCGGTCGAGGGCGTGGCGCACACCGAGGTCGGTGGCCAGCAGCACGTCGCGGTCGCCGAGGCCGCGCATCCGGACGTACGCCGCGGTCCAGGGGCCGATGCCCCGGATCTCGAGCAACCGCCGCTCGACCTCGTCGGGATCCGCGTCCGGCCCGAGCGAGATGTCACCGTCGGCGAGCCGCAAGGCGAGCGTGCGGAGCGTGGTTCGCCGGGTGCCCGGCATGCCGATGCGGTCGAGATCGGCCTCGGCGATGGCGGCGGGCGTCGGGAACGCGGTGGTCACGCCGCCCACCGGGTGGGGGAGCGGGTCGCCGCACAGGGCGGCCAGGTGCCCGGCGAGCCGGCGGGCGGCCGAGAGCGACACCTGCTGGCCCAGGACCGCCCTCACCGCCAGCTCGCCGCCGTCGACGTGCCCCGGGGCACGCCGGCCCGGGGTCGCCGCCACCAGCGGCGCGAGCAGGGGGTCCGCTCCGAGGGCGGCGTCGACCGTCGCCGGGTCGCAGTCGAGGTCGAGGGCCCGGCGCACCACCGCGACCGCGGCGTCCAGGTCGCCGGGTGCGTCCGGGAGCGGATCCTCGGAGCCCGGCCGGGCCGCAGCGCGGGCCGGTCCGCGGATTGGTCCTCGGGTGGGGAGGCGAATCCCCGCAGCGACGAACCCATCGCCGCCCTCCGTGTCGGCCACGCCCTCCACGGCCACGACCCCGACGCCGCCGGGGAGGCGGACGGATCGGACGTAGCGGCCGTCGACCACCTCCTCGACGCCGGGGATCGCCCGTCGGCCGAAGAAGGTGATCAGGCCCGCGAGCGGGAGCGGGGGGCGGAACGGCAGCCGGACCTGGCGCCACGCCGGATCGGGCGCGTTCGGCGGCGGCTTCGCCTGCGGCGGCGAGGTCTGGTCGGCGTCCACACCGGAGCAACGCTCCCGGCGTCCGTGCCGTGAGACGAGACCGGCGGCGGAGCGGGTCTGCCTCGCCCGCGGGAGGCCGGTCCCGGTCGCCGTGCCTGCCGTCACACGGGATGACGGAACGTCAACGACCTGGTCAGCGGCATCTCCGGAGCGTCCGGCTCGGCGCCGGCCACATCGTTTGGCGGGCCTTCCTCGGACCCGGCCACACTTGCACGCGATGGCACGCATCCTCGTGACCGAGAAGATCGCCGACGGCGGGCTCCAGCGGCTCCGCGACGCCGGGCACGTCGTCGACGTCCGCCTCGGCCTGTCGCCCGACGAGCTGGTCGAGGTGGTGCCCGGTGCCGCGGCCCTGATCATCCGCTCGGCCACCCAGGTCACCCGGCCGGTGCTCGAGGCCGGCATCGACCTCGTCGTCGTCGGCCGGGCCGGCATCGGCCTCGACAACGTCGACGTCGAGGCGGCCACCGAGCGCGGCGTCATGGTCGTCAACGCGCCGCAGTCCAACATCCTCACGACGGCCGAGCACACGATGGCGATGCTGCTCGCCCAGGCCCGCAACATCCCCCAGGCCCACGCCGCCCTGGTGCAGGGCCGGTGGGAGCGCTCGAAGTGGGAGGGCGTCGAGCTGTCCGACAAGACGCTCGGCGTCGTCGGCCTCGGCCGCATCGGCAAGCTCGTCGCCCAGCGCGCCCACGCCTTCGGCATGCGCCTCGTCGCCTACGACCCCTTCGTGGATGCCGAGCGGGCTCGCCAGCTCGGCGTCGAGATGGTCAGCCTCGACCGCCTCGTCGAGGTGAGCGACTTCGTCACCCTGCACGTGACGAAGACCCCCGAGACCGTCGGCCTCATCGGCAAGGACCTGCTGGCACGCGCCAAGCAGGGCATCCGCATCGTGAACGTCTCCCGCGGCGGCATCATCGACGAGGAGGCCCTCGCCGAGGCGATCCGGATCGGTCACGTCGCCGGTGCCGCGCTCGACGTGTTCACGTCGGAGCCGACCACGGAGTCGCCGCTGTTCGCGCTGCCCCAGGTCGTGGTCACGCCCCACCTGGGCGCCAGCACCCGCGAGGCCCAGGACAAGGCCGGCGACACCATCGCCGAGCAGGTCGGCCTGGCGCTCGCCGGCGAGTTCGTGCCCTTCGCCGTCAACGTCAGCGCGGCCGAGGCCACCGAGACCGTGCGCCACTTCCTGCCGCTCGCCGAGCGGCTGGGGGCGATCTACACCGCCCTCGCCGAGAAGCTGCCCAAGGTGCTCGAGATCGAGTACGCGGGACAGATCGCCGACTCCGACACCCGCATCCTCACCCTGTCGGTGCTGAAGGGCGTCTTCGGAGGGGTCAACGACGAGCCCGTCTCCTACGTCAACGCACCGCGCATCGCGGCGGAGCGCGGCGTCGAGGTGCGGGACACGTCCACGGCGACCGCCCACGACTACGTGAACCTGATCTCCATCACCGGTGGCGACCACGGCATCGGCGGCACCCTCGTCGGCCTGCGGGGCGATCCCCGCATCGTGGTCCTCGACGGGCACACGATCGACCTGCCGCCGGCGCGCCACATGCTGGTGGTGCGCAACGACGATCGTCCGGGCATGATCGCCTTCGTGTCCGGTGTGCTGTCGGACGCAGGCGTGAACATCGACGACATGCACCTCGGCCGCTCCGACCGGGGCGAGGCGGCGCTGCAGGTCATCGCCACCGACCGGTCGGTCCCCGCCGAGGTCCAGGACGTGATCCGGGCGGGCGAGGGCATCGTGTCGGTCCACGCGATCGGCTGACGCGGACACCGTCCGTGCCGCCGCCCGCGCCGCCGCTCGGGTCGGTGTCGGCTTGCGTCGACGAGCCTGCGATCGGGCAGTTCTGGTGACCCGATCCGTTGCGGGCCAACGGATCGCGTCACCAGAACCTGTGGTGGCGCTCGCCGCACGGCGAAGGTGTCAGACCACGATGATCCCTGGGCCGCACCAGGGCGCGGCAGCGCTCAGGAGGAGCTGCCGTCGGCTCCGCTGCCGGTGCCCGGCGTATCCGCGCCCGGCTGGTCGACAGCCGGCGCTGCCGATCCCGGCGTGGCCGGAGACGTCCTCGCGGCCGGTGCCTTCTTCGCCGCGGTCGCCCCGTCGGTGTCCGGGGTGGCTTTCGAGGCCTTCTTGGCCGCCGACTTCTTGGCGGGCGACTTCGTCGCGGTGACCTTCTTCGCAGGGGCCTGCTTCGCCGGTGCCTTGGTCGCTGCCGACTTCTTGGCGGGCGCCTTGCTGGCGGGCGACTTCGTCGCGGTGGCCTTGTCGGCGGGCGCCTTGCTGGCGGGCGCCTTCGTCGCGGTGGCCTTGCTGGCGGACGACTTCTTCGCGGTCGCCTTCGTCGGGGTCGCGTTCGAGGCGGGCGCCTTCGTCGCTGCGGTCTTCGTCGCCGGTGCGTTCGTGTCGGCGGACTTCTTCGCCGGCGTCTTGGTTGCCGCCGTCTTCTTCGCCGCCGTCTTCTTCGCCGGTGACTTGGCTGCCGGTGCCTTCCCGGTCGTCGGCGTCCGCTCCGCCGGGGCCTTCTCGGCCGGTGCCTTCGTCGCCGGGGCGGACGTCGTCGTCGCCGATCCCGTTGTGGCACGCGGCGCAGGTGTCGGCGCACGCGACGCGGGCTCGGCGGGCGGTCGCACGGTGCGGAGCAGCGCCCGCATCACACCTGCCACGAAGACGAGCAAACCCAACCGGCGGAACAATCGGCGACTCACGGTTCCCGAGGGTAACCCCCGCCGACCGGTGACCGCGGGACCTGCCGATCCGTCGCACGCTCCCGACCTTGACTCGGCCCGCGGGACCTGGGCACCATTGGCCGATGCGTCTGCGGACCACCGGACTCCTTCTTACGTAAGGCGAGCGCCCCACATAGGTGCTCGCCCAGCCTCCTGTCGCCCATCGGCGCAGGGGGCTTTTGAGTTTTCAGGGCGCCATCGGCCCGGGTCCACAGCCACCGATCACCACCGTCCACCACCGACCCAACCACCGACCATCAGCAAGAGAGCGAGCGAGCGATGCCTCCCGAACCCGTGACCCCGAAGAAGATGCCCTTCGAGAAGTACCGGCCGTTCCTCCCGCTCCCGCTCGCCCTCGAGGACCGCTCCTGGCCGAACACCCGCATCGAGAAGGCCCCGCTGTGGTGCTCCGTCGATCTGCGGGACGGCAACCAGGCCCTGATCGACCCGATGGACCCGGCCCGCAAGCGGCGGATGTTCGACACGCTGGTGCAGATGGGGTTCAAGGAGATCGAGGTCGGCTTCCCGAGCGCCAGCCAGCCCGACTTCGACTTCGTGCGCGAGCTGATCGTCGACGACCTCATTCCCGACGACGTGACGATCCAGGTGCTGACCCAGTGCCGGCCCGAGCTGGTCGAGCGCACCTACGAGGCGATCCAGGGCTCCCGCCAGGCGATCGTCCACTTCTACAACTCGACGTCGATCCTGCAGCGCCGGGTCGTCTTCGGGCTCGACGACGCGGGCATCACGCAGATCGCCACCGACGCGGCGCGCCTCGCCCGCAAGCTCGAGGACACCGTGCCTGACACGCAGGTGCGCTACGAGTACTCGCCCGAGAGCTTCACGGGCACCGAGATCGACTACGCGATCGAGATCTGCACGGCGGTCGGCGATGCGCTGGAGCTGGGTGCCGACGAGAAGGTCATCCTCAACCTGCCGGCCACCGTCGAGATGTACACGCCGAACATCTACGGCGACGTCATCGAGTACTTCCACCGCAACGTGCCCCACCGCGACAAGGTCGTGCTGTCGCTCCACCCGCACAACGACCGGGGGACGGCGGTGGCCGCCGCCGAGTTCGGTGTCATGGCCGGGGCCGACCGGGTGGAGGGCACGCTGTTCGGCAACGGCGAGCGCACCGGCAACGTCGACGTGGTCACCCTGGCGATGAACCTGTTCAGCCAGGGCGTCGACCCGGAGCTCGACATCACCGACATCGACGCCCTGCGCCGGGTGGCCGAGTACTGCAACCGGTTGCCGGTGCACCCGCGCCACCCCTACGTGGGCGACCTCGTGTACACGGCGTTCTCGGGCAGTCACCAGGACGCCATCAAGAAGGGCTTCGCCGCCCTGGGCGCCGCCGCGGCGGAGAACGGCGGGTCCGGCTACGAGACCTGGGAGGTGCCCTACCTGCCGATCGATCCCAAGCACGTCGGGCGCAGCTACGAGGCCGTGATCCGGGTCAACAGCCAGTCCGGCAAGGGCGGCGTGGCGTACATCATGTCGGCCGAGCACGGCTTCGACCTGCCCCGACGCCTGCAGGTCGAGTTCAGCAAGACGATCCAGGGCATCACGGAGGACACGGGCACCGAGATCACCCCCGGGCACATGTGGGACACGTTCGTGGCCGAGTACCTCCCGGAGGACGCGCCGGTCCAGCTCGTGTCGCACGAGTCGACCACCGGCGAGGACGGGTCGAAGGTCGTCGCCCAGCTCATGGTCGACGGCGAGCACCGCACGGTGGCCGGCGAGGGCAACGGGCCGATCGCGGCGTTCGTGGCCGGGCTCCAGGCCGACCTCGGCGTCGAGATCGACGTCGTCGACTACAGCGAGCACGCGGTCGGTGCCGGGTCGGGCGCGCAGGCGGTCGCCTACGTCGAGACCCAGCGCGCCGACGGCGCGGTGCGGTGGGGCGTCGGCCGGCACGAGAGCATCACGACGGCATCGTTCGAGGCCGTCGTGTCCGCGGTGAACCGGCAGCGCCGGGACCTCCACGTGGTCGAGCGTCACGAACCGTAGCCAGCCGGTCGCTTTCCGGAGATTTTTCCGGATTCGGGGTGTAACACACGTCACACCCGGCTACGATCCCTACTCCCAACGGCCGAACGAACGCCGAGCGGGTGCCCTTGCGCCTGGGCAGTGCATCCGTGACGGGTTCCTCCCGTCGGGGGCGGACACGATCCGCCTCCCGACGGGAGGGCGGTCGTTTCCCTCGGCTCGATCTCCCGTGTCGCCATGCCGCTCGGTGGCCTCGGTGGGCCCGCTCCCTCGCCGCCAGGGGCGGACACCAGGACGGGGATCGACGCCGCGTGGGGTGGGGCGACCGGGGTCACGCAACCGCGCTGTGCCAGGCTGCCGGGCGCATGACGAGCCCTGATGACCCTCCTCAGCACACCGCCGTCCCGGCGGCCCCCGCCGATGCCCCGGGGCCGAGGCCCCCCGCATCGGGGCTGACGCCCCCGCCCGGCGGTGATGGTCGCCGGCGCGGTCTGATCGTCGCCGGCGTCATCGCCGCGGTGGTGGCGGCGGTGGGCGCGGTCGTGCTGGTGGGCGGTGCCCGGCCGGCCGAGGAGTTCGGCGACGCCGCGGCCCGCTCGGAGGTCGAGCCGGACGACGGTGCCACTGACGACGGCGATCCCGCCCCCGAGGAAACGGCCCCGCCGTCCCGAGATCCGGCAGCGGGCACCCCGGCGGGGGCGGACCTGACCGGCGTGGGCGACCCGTACTTCCCCGACGCCGGCAACGGCGGGTACGACGTCGACAGCTACGACCTCGACCTGACGTGGCGTCCCGAGGTCCCCCGCATGGACGGCGTCGCCACCATCACGGCCACCGCCACCCAGGACCTTCCCGAGCTGGCGCTCGATGCCGTCGACCTCGACATCGCCTCCGTCACGGTCGACGGGGCCGCGGCCGGCGCCGAGCCCACCGGCGAGCGCGACCTGGTGGTGACCCCGGCAGCCGCCATCGCCTCGGGCGACGAGTTCACCGTCGTCGTGGAGTACAGCGCCGTCCCGCGGACGATCCAGGGCGCCGATCCCGTGGATCCCGGGTGGGTGGCGGACGGCGACGAGGTGTACGCCATCTTCGAGCCCCACGGCGCCGCCACGCTGTTCCCGGTCAACGACCATCCGAGCGACAAGGCGAGCTACGCGTTCGACGTCACCGTCCCGGAGGGCCTCGACGTCGTCACCAACGGGCTGCACGCGGGCACCGAGCCGGGCGACGGCGTGGTCACGTGGAGCTACGACGCCCCCGATCCGATGGCCAGCTACCTGGTGCAGCTCGTCATCGGCGACCTCGTGTTCGTCGAGTCGACCGGACCCGACGGCCTTCCGATCCGCCATGTGTTCGACGCCGCCATCGCGGACGAGCTCGCCGGGTCGATGGACCGCACGGGCGAGATGATCGAGGTGTTCAACGGCCTGTTCGGGCCCTACCCGTTCGTGGCGTACGGGGCGGTCGTCGTGGACGAGCGCCTCGGCTTCGCGCTCGAGACCCAGACGCTGTCGATCTTCGGCACCGACGCCGCCCACAGCGAGCAGGTCATCGCACACGAGTTGGCCCACCAGTGGTTCGGCGACGCGGTCAGCCCTGCGACCTGGCAGGACATCTGGCTCAACGAGGGCTTCGCCACCTATGCCGAGCTGATGTGGCAGGAGGCCGACGGCGACGGCGGCCCCGACCAGTTCGCCGCGGCGTACGGCGGACGGCCGTCGTCGATGCTGGACCTGCCGCCGGGCGATCCGGGTGCCTCGACCCTGTTCGCGATGTCCGTGTACGACCGGGGCGCGCTCACCCTCCACGTGCTGCGGCACGAGATCGGGGAGGAGGCGTTCATGACGCTGGTGCAGACGTGGTTCTCGACCTACAGCGGCCGCTCGGCGTCCACGGCCGACTTCGAGGCCCTGGCCGAGGAGGTCTCCGGCCAGGATCTGACCGCCCTGTTCGACGCATGGTTGCGGGCGCCGCAGATGCCTTCGCTCGACGACTGGATCGACTGAGGGTCGTGCCGCCTGGCCTCGGCCTCGCCGCCGGCCGAGAGGACTACAGTCGCCAAGTCGTGCCCGCCCCGTCTGCGACCCTGTCCTTCGTGGTGCCCGCCTACGGCGCGTCGCCCTACCTCGACGAGTGCCTGGCCTCGCTCGCGGCGCAGACGGTCGCCGTGCCCCGCATCGTGTCGACCTCCACACCCCACGACGGGCTCGACGCCACGTGCCGGCGGCACGGAGCGACGCTGGTGGTCCACGCTCCGAACCGTGGCATCGGCCACGATTGGAACATGGCGTACGGAGCGGCGACCACCGACTGGGTCACCCTCGCCCACCAGGACGACGTGTACGAGCCGGGCTACGCCGCCTTCGTGCTCGACCGCGCTTCCCGGTTCCCCGACGACGCCATGGTCTGCTCGGCCTACTACGAGATCGTCGACGGCGAGCGACGCCCGACGGTCGCGATGCTGCGCATCAAGCGCGTGCTGCTCGAGCTCGGGTTCGTGGGCGCGGGCCGGGTCACGTCCGGTGCCCGCAAGCGGCTGGCGCTCCGCTTCGGCAACCCCGTCGCCTGCCCCACGGTCGCCCTGAACAAACGGGTGCTCGGCGACTTCCGCTTCCGCGACGACATGCGCACCAACATGGACTGGGTGGCGTGGCTCGACATCGCCGAGCGACCCGGGGGAGTCAGCCTCTCCCGCGACGCCCTGGTCGGGCACCGGATCCACGCCGGGAGCGAGACGAGTGCGTCGATCGACGGCGGCGAGCGCTACCGCGAGGACCTGGAGGTGTTCGAGCGCCTCTGGCCCGAGCCGGTCGCCCGAGCGCTCGCCTCCGTGTACGCCCGCTCCTACGGCAGCAACGAGGTCTGATCGAGGACACCGGTTCCTGGGGGAAAGGAATGGCGCCGTGCCACAGGGGGACGAGTACGGCCAGGAGTACACCGACCGCCAAGCAGGACGCAGCCGCCTCCGCAAGGTGATGCGGCGCCCGTGGCTGCGCGCGGCCGCGGGGTTCGTGGAGGGCCCCGCGATCGATCTGGGCTGCGGCGTCGGCGAGCTGCTCGAGCGGCTGCCGGCCGGGTCGATGGGGCTGGAGATCAACAGGGCCTCGGTCGCGCACTGCCGGGCCAAGGGCCTCGACGTCACCTACTACGACGGGTGGGCCGACGACTGGCGGCTCAGCGCGGTGTGCGATGCGGTGCGCGCCCGGGGAGGCACCCTCGCCCCGGCCACAGCCCGCAACGCGTCCGACCCGGATTCCGTCGACCCGGGTTCTGACTCCGGCCCCGACCTCGCCGACCCGGATGCTGACTCCGGCCCCGACCTCGCCGACCCGGGCCGCAGCAGAGGGGACGGCACGTTCGACACCCTCATCATGAGCCACGTGCTGGAGCACCTCGACGACCCGGTCGACGTGTTGCACCGCCTGCTCGGGACCGCCGGTCCCCTCGGGCTGCGGCAGGTGCTGATCGTCGTGCCGGGCCGGGCGGGGTTCCGCAGCCAGGAGACCCATCGCACCTTCGTCGACCGCGCGATGCTCAGCGACGCCGCGGTCACCCGCGACACCGGGTTCGTCCTGGCCTCGACCAGCTACTTCCCGGGGAACCTCCGACGCATCGGCGATGTGTTCCTGTACCACGAGCTGCGGGCGTCGTACGTCCGGCTCTGACCGCGGCGGCGGCGCGCCGCCAGCGGGCCGTGCGAACACCGCTCCCGGGTCTCTCCCGCCCTCACACGTCCGGGACGGCGAGGCAATGACTCGCGATCGGAGACTCCCGAGGCGATCACGTGCGGGGGCCGCACGTCATTGCCTCGAGAGTTCCGGAGCGGCAGTCATTGCCTCGCCGACCCCCGGGTGGGCGGATGACGACTCCGACGGCGGACCGGAGCTGCTGGGGCCGGTCAGGGTCCGGTGACGCGGCTGTCGGGCTCGGCCGAGGACCCGTTCTCGTGGCTCTCGTGGCCCTCGTGGCCGGCGCCGACATCCGGGCTGTCGGCCGCGGCCGTCGTGGATGTCGACGGGGACCCGCCCCCGCCCTGCTGTGCCAACTCGTCGCGCAGAAGCGCGACCTCCTCGGCGAGGGTACGGGTGCGCTCCTCGAGCCGAGACAGCTCCCACGAGAAGTGGACGGACAGCACGAGCAGGAACGCCACCGCCGCCATCAGGAACGCGGCCGGCGGGTAGAGGACGCCGACCTCGAGCGCGGTGCGGTCGAGCAGCGCCGGGAAGGCGGCCAGCACGACGAGCCCGGCGCCGACCGTGGTCCACAACATGGCGTACTTGGCCCGCAGGCGCCCGGACCGCACCAGGTGCAGCACGAATCCCACGACGCCGAGCGTCAGCAGGACGAGCAGGAGGTGGGCGCGGCCGGTCATGCGACCCCGGCCCGCACCTGGCGGCGCCGGCTGGCGCTGCTGCCGAGCACCAGCAGCAACCGGAGGTAGTGGTACGCCAGCTTGAGGCGCCGCGAGCTGGCCTCCCCCGCAGCGCGCGGGCGCATGTCGACCGGCACCTCGACCACGCGGAAGCCCTCGAACGTGGCGAGGATGAGCGACTCGACGGACTCCATGTACTCGCTCGGATAGTTGCGCGAGAAGAACATGAGGACGTCGTGGTTGAAGCCACGGAAGCCCGAGCTGGTGTCGGAGTAGCGCCGGCCCGACAGCAGCCGCACGATGATCTGCAGCACCCGCATCGCGCCGCGCCGGGTGCCGCCGACGTCGTAGCGGGCGGAGGTCTCGGCGAAGCGGCTGCCGATCACCATGTCGGCGCCGCCGTCGAGCGCATCGAGCAGCGTCTTGACGTGGGCGGGATCGTGCTGGCCGTCGGCATCGAACTGGACGGCGGCGTCGTAGCCGTTGCGCACGGCGAACAGGAACCCCGTGCGGAGGGCGCCGCCGATGCCGAGGTTGAACGGCAGCTCGAGCACCCGCACACCGAGTGACCGGGCGACGGTCGCCGTGCGGTCGGTCGAGCCGTCCGAGATGACGACCACGTCGAGGTCCGGCTGGTGGCTGCGCAGCTCCTGCACCGTGGGGGGCAGGGCATCCTGCTCGTTGTAGGCGGGGATGATGACGAGCGTGCGCATGGGACCGGGCAAGCTTACGCCCGCGTGAGCGGCCCGCCGGGCATCCGCGGTGCGCGACCGCGCGGTGGCTGGCACGCGGCGTGCCGGCCCGGAACGGCCGCCGTCCGACGCGCTCGGTGGCCAGCACTAGTGTCGACGCCGCATGCATGACGGCCGAGAGGTGCTCGAGGAGGAGCCACGCCCGGCCGCGGCCGAGCGGGCCGACGACGACGCGGCGTCGGACGCCGACACCCGGTCTGCGAGTGCCGTTCCCACGCACCGGGCCGAACGCCGGGCCTTCCTCCGCCGGTGGCTGGCCGCCTTCCTCCTCGTCGCCACGTTCTCGACCGCATGGAGCATGGTGACCCCGCCCGCGGGCGGGCCGGACGAGCAGTACCACGCCATCAAGGGCGCAGCCGTCGTCACCGGCCAGTTCACGGGGCGCTTCGACCCGGTGCTCGGTGGCGGCGCGACGTTCGTCGAGGTGTCGGCCCGCTGGGAGCGGCTCGACCACATGCCCGGGTGCTTCGCCTTCCATCCCGAGATCCCGGCGGACTGCGCAGGCGAGCTCGACGGGCCGACGGGCGACAAGGACGTCCGCACCCGCGCCGGCATCACCCCGCCGTTCTTCCACGGGATGGTCGGCGCGCCGATGCACTTCATGTCGACGCTGGACGGCTTCTACCTCTCCCGCCTGATCGGCTCGCTGGTGGCGGCGGTCATGGTCGCCACCGCCCTGACCCTGGCGGCCACCGCCCGCTCGTGGTTCCTGGTCGGGGCGGTACTCGTGTCGTGGACGCCGATGGCCGCGTTCCTCTCGGGCGTGATCAACCCCAGCTCCCTCGAGATCAGCGCCGCCACGCTCCTCTGGGTGTCGGGCCTCCTGCTGGTGCGTCCCGACGGCGTGCCCGAGTGGGTGCAGCGCCGGCTCGTGTGGTTCTTCGCCGGAGCGGCGATCCCGTTCGTTCTGACCCGCCAGCCGTCACCGATCCTGCTGGCCTGCATCGTGGCCGTGCTCGTCGTCGCCGCGCCGTGGGCGCGGGTGCGAGCGCTGATCGCCGACCGGCGCGTCTGGCTTCCCGCCGGCCTCGTGGCGTCCGCCGCCGTCGGGGCGGTCGTGTGGCTCCTCGCCAACCCGCTCGGTCCCGGGGGCGACAAGGCGGTCGTCGTGTACGGCCGCCGCGACATGATCACCGTCCCGCTCCGCCGGGTCGACATCATCTACGAGCAGATGATCGGCCTGTTCGGGTGGCTCGACACCCGCCCGCCCTCCTTCGTCCGGCTGGGGTGGACGGCGGTGATCACCCTCCTCGTGGTGCTGGGCGTGGCGGTGGGCCCGCGGCGGCTGGCGGTCGCGACCGGCGCGGCGACGGTCGTCTCCCTGTGCTTCTACGTCGGGCTCGAGGGGAGCCTCCTGCGCCAGACGGGCCCGGTCTTCCAGGGTCGCTACCTCCTGCCTCTGGCCATGGGCATCGTGATGCTGGCCGGGCGGGGCGTGGACGAGTCCGCGCCGGAGCGGCGGCGACGGCTGCTCCCGGCGCTGGGCGTCGTCGTCGGCATCACCGCGGCCGCGCAGCTGGTCGCCATCTGGTTCGGGGCCCGCCGATTCGCGGTGGGCAGCGACGGCGCGGTGTGGTTCGTGGGGGACGCCCGCTGGCAGCCCGACATCCCGCAGGCGGTGAGCCTGCTGGTGGCGGTGGTGGCGATCACCGGGCTGGTGGTGTGGGTCTGGACGGCGGTCCGCGGCGACGCAGCCCGCGAGCGCGCACGGACGGTACGAGCCTGAGCACGGGGCTGGTACCGTCGCCCGGTTCGCAGCGACGTAGGAGACGGTTCGAGTGGGTGTGGGGGAGACGGTGCGTCGGCGGCTCGGGCGCCTCGAGGGTCCGGCGGCCGAGGCGTACCGGTCGGTGTTCATCAACCTCGACGACCTGGCCGAGACGGTCGCCAGCCTCGGCCCGGCGGAGCGGATCCTCGAGATCGGGTGCGGTGACGGGTCGGTCGCCGACCGGCTGTGCTCGGTGTTCCCGCAGGCCAGGTACCTGGGCATCGACGTCGCTCCGGAGCCGGGGCGGCGGTACACCGGCGACCGGTCACGCGCCGAGTTCCGGTCGATCCTCAGCTCCGACCTGCTCGCCGAGGCGCCGGAGCCGTTCGACCTGGTGGTCGTCGTCGACGTCCTCCACCACGTGCTCGACGGCGACCGTGCCGGACTGTTGGCCGATGCCGCGGCGCTCACCCGGCCCGGCGGCGTGGTGGTCGTGAAGGACTGGGAGCGCGACCGGTCGGTCGCTCACATGCTCTGCTACGGCGCCGACCGCTACGTCTCCGGCGACGCCACCGTGCGGTTCATGCCCGCTGACGAGCTGCGCGAGCTCGTCCGCGCCGGCCTCGACGGCTTCCAGCCGGTGATCGAGGCCCGCATCCCCCCGCGGCGCAACAACCTGTTGCTGGCGCTCCGCCGTCCCTGACCAGCGTCGCCGCACGATGGGCGGCCGGCTCCGGCCGCGCGGTGATCGTCCCACCGGCCTCGATGCGGCCGGTCGCCACTAGGGTGCTCTGCCGTGCCGAACGATCCCTCCCGCCTCGAGATCGTCGACCAGGGCGACGGCGCCGTCACGACACGCCTCTCCGGTGACCTCGACATCGTCACGTCCGACCAGGTCAAGCGCGACCTGACGGCCCTCGTCGACGGCGGCCACGCCAGCCTGACGCTCGACCTGTCGACCGTCGGCTTCGTCGACTCCAGCGGTCTGGGGGTGCTCGTCGCGCTCCATCGGCGCGCCGAGTCGCTGGGCGGCTCGTTCGTCGTGCAGGCGGTGCCGCCCCAGGTGCAGCGCCTGTTCGACATCACCCGCCTCGGCGACCTCCTCATGGTCGAGAGCCGGTAGCTCCCGTTCGGAGCGTCGGCGCGTGCGTCAGCGCTCGAGGGTGGCGCGCAGGTTGTCGAGGCAGCGGCGCATCAGGCGAGAGACGTGCATCTGGCTGATGCCGAGGCGCGCCGCGATCTCGCTCTGGGTCAGCTCCTCGTAGAAGCGGAGCCGCATGATCTCCGCCTCGCGCTCCGGCAGCGTCTCGAGCAGCTGCTGGACGAGCATGCGCATCTCGACGGGCCGCGTGGGAACGTCGTCGCCCGGCAGGCGCTCGGCGAGCGACGACGTGTCCTCGTCGCCTGACCGGCGGGCGTCGAGGCTGGTCGCCCGGTAGGCCGCACCGGCCTCCATCGCGTCGAGCACCTGGTCGGTGGAGATGTCGAGCTCGGTCGCCAGCTCGTCGACGGTCGGCGGGCGCCCGAGCCGGGCCGACAGCGAGGTGCGGGCGCGCCGCAGGTCGAGGTGCCTCTCCTGCGCGCTGCGGGGCGGCCGCACCGCCCAGGTGCGGTCGCGGAAGTAGCGCTTGATCTCGCCGTTGACGGTGCGGCTCGCAAACGACGAGAACGGGATGCCGCGCACGGGATCGAAGCGCTCGACCGCCTTGAGGGTGCCGAGCATGGCGATCTGCACCAGGTCGTCCAGCTCGACGCCGCGCCCGCGGTAGTCGTTCGCGATCGAGGCCGCGAGCCCCCGGTGGGCCTCGACGAGCGTGTTGCGCACGATCCGGTCGCCGGTGCGGCGGTAGGTCCGGAACAGCTCGTCGAGGTGCAACGGGTCCGAGCTGTGGTCCGTGGTCATGAGACGTCGCGCGCTCGCTTGACGATGCGGAACTGGCGCCCTGTGTCGTCGTCGTCGAACGTGTGGTCGTCCACGACGACGCGCAGGATCCCGCGGACGAGGTCGTCCACGCCTGCCGGGTCGTGTCTGCCGTTCACGGCGGGGCGCCGACCCTCGACCACGACCTCGCCCGCCGCATGCGTGAACTCGACCTCGATCGTGGCGTCGTGGTCGACGCCGTCGACGAGCAGGGCGACCAGCTCGCTGACCGCGATGCGCAGGTCTTCGGTGTCGTCGATGCTGAGCCCCGCGTTCGCCGCCACCCCCGCCGCGAGGATGCGGACCAACCGCACCGAGCCCCGCTCGGCCGGGGCGGTCAGCTTGACGGGACGGGGGGTCGGCATGGCGCGCTCCGTGGGCAGGGTGACGGTCGGTGGTTTGCCCGGTGAGGCCGAAGGGTACGGCCACGTGGGATGACTGTGCGAGTGACCTCGAGGTTTCGCGGCGACCCCGCCGCTGTCGCCTCGGCGCGCGCCTTCGTCCGCCACGCTCTGCGCTCGGCGTCGCCGAGCCTCGACGTGGCCGAGCGCATCGAGCTCGCCACCGCCGAGGCCTGCAACAACGCCATCCTCCACGCCTCCGGCTCGGCTTTCACGGTGAGCGTCACCGCGGCCGACGGCCAGGTGACCGTGACCGTGTCCGACGACGGCGAGGGGTTCGAGCCGCCGACGTCGCTCAGCATGCCGCCACCCCAGGCCCTCGGTCGTCGGGGTCTCCCGCTCATGCGGGCGCTGGTCGACGAGGTGGACGTGTCGAGCAACGTCCACGGCACCAGGGTCGTTCTCGTGCAGGGCCTCACCGTCGGCGGTTCCGGCAGCCGGGTCGGCGTCGACAGCTGACTCGCAGCGGCTCCCGGCCCCGCCGCCGTTTCCTCTAGGTGGCGGAGGGCAGCCAGTCGGGGCGCGTGGTCTCGAACGTGTCGATCGCGTGCGCGTCGCGGAGCGTGATGCCGATGTCGTCGAGCCCTTCGAGGAACCGTTCACGGGTGGCGTCGTCGAGCGGGAACTCGCACTCGATGCCCGCGGCCGGCGCCGACAGCGTGCGGCGCTCGACGTCGATCGTGATCTCGAGCGCCGGGTCCGCTTCGACGGCCCGGAGGAGCGCCTCGCCCACCTCGGCCGGCACGACCACGGGCACGAGGCCGTTCTTCGTCGAGTTGTTGCGGAAGATGTCGCCGAAGCGGGGGCTGATCACGGCCTTGAAGCCGTAGTCGGTGATGGCCCACACCGCGTGCTCGCGGGACGAACCGGTGCCGAACATGGGGCCGGCGATCAGGATGCTGGCGCCCGCGTAGCGCTCGTCGTTGAGCACGAAGCCGCGCTCGTCGCGCCAGTTGGAGAACAGGCCGGCGCCGAAGCCCGTGCGCTCGACGCGCTTGAGCCACTCGGCGGGGATGATCTGGTCGGTGTCGACGTCGGAGCGGTCGAGCGGGACGGCGGTCCCCTGGACGACGCGTACTGCTTCCATGGTTCTCGGTCCTCGGTGGCTCAGTCGGCCAGGTCGGCGGGCGTGGCGAACGTGCCGGCCACGGCGGTGGCGGCGGCGACGGCGGGGGAGACCAGGTGGGTGCGGCCGCCCCGGCCCTGGCGGCCCTCGAAGTTGCGGTTGCTGGTGGAGGCGCTGCGCTCGCCGGGGGCCAGCTTGTCGGGGTTCATGGCGAGGCACATCGAGCAGCCCGGCTCACGCCAGTCGAACCCGGCCTCGACGAGCACCTTGTC
Organism: Acidimicrobiales bacterium; assembly: GCA_036280455.1. Taxonomy (GTDB): domain Bacteria; phylum Actinomycetota; class Acidimicrobiia; order Acidimicrobiales; family VFJN01; genus ZC4RG19. The sequence continues at coordinate 3,274 of DASUQS010000235.1, read as the reverse complement.
GATGCCCTCGGCCTCGGCCTGCCGCTTGACGGCGAAGCTGCCGGGCACGACCAGGGTGCGGACGTTGCTGGCCACCTTGCGGCCCCGGGCGACCTCGGCGACGGCGCGGAGGTCCTCGATGCGGCCGTTGGTGCACGACCCGATGAACACCGTGTCGACGGGGACCTCGCGCAGCGGGGTGCCGGCCTTCAGGTCCATGTACTCGAGGGCCCGGGCAGCGGCGTCGCGCTCGGAGGCGTCGGCGAAGCTGTCCGGGTCGGGCACGGTGCCGGTGAGCGGCGCCACCTGGCCGGGATTGGTGCCCCAGGAGACGTGGGGGGCGATGTCGGCGGCGTCGAGGTGGACCTCCTTGTCGAAGGTCGCGCCCTCGTCGGTCGCCAGGCTGCGCCAGTCCTCGACGGCACGGTCCCACGCGGCGCCGGTGGGCGCGTGGGCCCGGCCCTCGACGTAGGCGAACGTCGTGTCGTCGGGGGCGATCATGCCCGCCTTGGCGCCGGCCTCGATGGACATGTTGCAGACGGTCATGCGCCCCTCCATCGACAGGGAGCGGATGGCGGAGCCCCGGTACTCGATGATCGACCCGACGCCACCGCCGGTGCCGATGCGCCCGATGATGGCGAGGATGACGTCCTTGGCGGTGGTGCCCGCGGGCAGGTCGCCCTCGACCGTGACCGCCATCGTGCCCGGCCGCTGCTGGGGAAGTGTCTGCGTGGCGAGCACGTGCTCGACCTCGCTGGTGCCGATGCCGAACGCCAGCGCGCCGAACGCCCCGTGGGTGGAGGTGTGGCTGTCGCCGCACACGATGGTCATGCCCGGCTGGGTGAGGCCCTGCTCGGGGCCGATGATGTGCACGATGCCCTGGCTCGGGTCGCCCATCGGGTAGCAGGTGATGCCGAACTCGTCGCAGTTCGCCGCCAGCACCTGCATCTGCTTGGCGGAGATCGGGTCCTTGATCGGCTCGTCGATCGCGATGGTCGGCACGTTGTGGTCCATCGTGGCGACGGTGAGGTCGGGCCGCCGCACACCGCGGCCCGCGAGCCGCAGCCCGTCGAACGCCTGGGGTGAGGTGACCTCGTGGACGAGGTGGAGATCGATGTAGAGCAGGTCGGGCAGACCGTCGCCGGTGCGGACGACGTGGCGGTCCCAGACCTTCTGGCTGAGCGTGCGGGGTGTGCCCATGGCGTTCACCTACGGTGCTTGGCGTGTCTCAGGATGTGGGATAGCGTTCCCACGTGATGAACACTCTAAGCGGCGTGGGCGTGATCGACAAGGCGATGACGGTGATCGGCGCGCTCGAGCCGGGGCCGCGCACGCTGGCCCAGCTCGTGGAGGCGACCGGCCTGTCGCGCGCCACCGCCCACCGGCTGGCGGTCGCGCTCGAGGCCCACGGCCTGGTGCGGCGCGACGTCGAGGGCCGGTTCTCGTTGGGCCTGCGCCTGATCGGCCTCGGGCACGCAGCGGCCGAGGCCGTGCCCGGTTGGCTCGACGCCCGCCCCGCCCTGGCGTGGCTGCAGGAGCAGACCGGCGAGTCGGTGCAGCTCTACGTGCGCGACGGCGACGAGCGGGTGTGCGTCGAGTCGCTGGAGGCGCCGCACGAGCTGCGCACGATCGTGCCGATCGGGGCGCGGATGCCGCTCGACCGGGGCTCCGCAGGCCGCGTCCTCGTCGCGCCACCCGCACCGGCAGGCGCGAACGGGCCCCGGTGGGTGGAGAGCATCGCCGAGCGGGAGCCCGGCGTCGCATCGGTCAGCGCCCCGGTGGCCGACCCGTCGGGTCGCGTCGTGGCCGCGGTCAGCGTGAGCGGCCCGATCGACCGGATCACCCGGTCTCCGGGTCGCCGCCACGGCGTCGCGGTGGTCGAGGCTGCGGCACGCATCTCCGCCCACCTCGCCTGAACGCGCCGGCCGCGTCCGACCCGGGTCCCCACACCGCCATGGGGGAACCCGGGTCGGCGAACCGTCCCGTCCGGGGTCGTCAGCCCCAGCGGGGCTGCTCGTCCGGGTCGACCCCGAGGCTCATCTTGCCCACGAGCTCGTGGGTGAGCATCGGGTTCGTCGGGTGGATGCGGCCGAGGTGACCGTCGCGCACCAGCTGCTCCAGCCGGTTCCCCTTGAAGATGCCGGCGCCGCCGACCACGTCGAAGGCCGTGTCGACCACCGACCACGCCCGGCTCACGACATCGTGCTTGGTCGAGATGATCTTGAGGGGCCACAGCGCGCCGTGGTCGACGCCGGCCGACCAGTCGTCGCAGGTCCGGTCGAGGAAGGCCTCGGCGGCCTCGAGCGCGATCCGCATCTCGGCGACGTTGTGCTGGACCTCGGGGTGGTAGGCCATCGACCGGGTCATCGTCATCGACGTGCGCTTCGAGGCCTGGGCCGTCACCTCGTCGAACGCCCGCTTGGCGAGCCCCAGGTACACGCCGGCGAACCCGAGCAGGGCCCACGCGAACAGCGCGACGTGGAAGGGTCCGGCGCCGGCGAACCCGGGCGGGCAGACCATCGCCACGTCGCTCTCCGGGATGAAGGCGCGCTCCAGGATGGTGTCCTGCGACGTGGTCGCCCGCATGCCGAGCACGTCCCACGTGTCGTCGATGTGGTAGCGGGCCGCGTCGCGGCTGAGGAACCCGTGGATCACCTTGGGGGCATCCGGGTCGCTCGTGTCGAGGGCGTGGAGGCCGAGGTAGGTCCAGACCGGGGTCAGGCTGCCGAACATCTTGTGGGCCGTGACCTCCCAGCCGCCGTCGACCGGCTCGGCCGTCGCCGACGACAGGAGCACCGGGAACTCGTTGCCCCGCTCGCCGTGGCCCGCGGCCAGGATCTCGCCCCGCGCGGCCGCGTCGAGGATCCAGTCGCCGCCCGGCGCACCCATGCGCCGCAGGTCGGCGCCCACACCGACCCAGTACACGTGCATGTTCACGGCCAGCGCCGTGGCCGGCGCGTGGTAGGCGAGCCGTCGTTGCAGCTGGTTGACCTCGGACAGCGACAGTCCGCTGCCGCCCATGTCGGTGGGCAGGGGGCCGGCGAGGTAGCCGCTGGCCAGGAGCTCGTCCCAGTCCTCCTGGAAGAACCGGTTCTCCCGGTCGTAGACCGGTGCGCGCTCGTCGAACCGCTGCAGCATGTCGTCCGTCAGCAGTTCTGTCGTCAGATCGATCGTCGTCATGGATGCCGTCTCCGCCTTGTCGCTCGCTGGGTGACCCGACCGTACGATCGGCCCCCGGCGGCTCACATGACCGGACCTCGCCCTTTCCTGCCGGGTCGTGGTCACCACGCGCTGG
>DASUQS010000234.1:0-21591 GCA_036280455.1 Acidimicrobiales bacterium | reverse complement strand
CGACTTCCGCTACAACCTGGTCATCGCCGAGGAGATCCAGCGGGCCGGGGTCAACGCCGCCGGCCTGGGGTGGACCCTCCACAACGACATCTGCCTGCCGTACTTCCTGTCGCTGTGCGACGAGGAGCAGAAGGCGCGCTGGCTGCCCGGCATCGTGGCGGGCGAGCTCGTCACGGCCATCGCCATGACGGAGCCCGGCATCGGGTCGGATCTCGCCTCCATGACGACCACGGCCCGGCGCGACGGCGACGACTACGTCGTGAACGGGTCGAAGACGTTCATCACCAACGGCATCAACGCCGACCTGGTCATCACCGCGGTCAAGACCGACCCGACCCAGCGGCACCGGGGCATGTCGCTCGTCGTGATCGAGCGCGGGATGGAAGGTTTCGAGCGCGGTCGCAACCTCGACAAGATCGGCCTCCACGCCCAGGACACCGCCGAGCTGTTCTTCAACGACGTGCGCGTGCCCGTCGCCAACCGGCTGGGCGAGGAGGGTGAGGGCTTCCGCTACCTGGTCACCAACCTGCCCCAGGAACGCCTGTCGATCGCCGCCACCGGCGTCGCCGCGGCGCGGGCCGCCTTCGACGAGACGCTCGCCTACGTGAAGGAGCGCCAGGCCTTCGGCCAGCCGATCGGCGCGTTCCAGAACAGCCGCTTCCGCATGGCGGAGATGGCGACCGAGATCGAGATCGGCCAGAGCTTCATCGACCGCTGCGTGCTGGCGCTCAACGCCGGCGAGCTGACGGCCGAGGAGGCGTCGATGGCCAAGTGGTGGTGCACGGAGCTGCAGGGCCGGGTGGCCGACATCTGCGTCCAGCTGCACGGTGGCTACGGCTACATGACCGAGTACCCGGTCGCCCGCGCGTTCGCGGACGCGCGCATCACCCGCATCTACGGCGGTACGACCGAGATCATGAAGGAGATCATCGGCCGCTCCCTCGGCCTGTAGATCCCCGGATGGCACTCCGCTGATCCCCCGGTGGCGGTCCCCGAGGCAATGGGGACCGCCACGACGTTCCCGAGGCGATAGGGACCGGGGGCCGGTCCCTATCGCCTCACGAGTTGACCGGCGGACCCCATTGCCTCGTGACCGCGTGGATGCTGGCCGGGTGCCATCCGGGAGACGTCCAGCCGCACGGCACGAACGTCGGAGACCGTCGCACAGACGCCGTCGGGATCGCGGGTGATCTCCTCGTACAGGAAGCGCAACGTCTGCCACCCGGCCCGGGCTGCCTCTGCGTCGCGAGCGTGGTCGCGTGCGATGTCACGCGCTCGCGTGTGCCAGCGGCGGCCGTCGGCCTCGAGGATCACCCTGCAGTCGCGGTACGCAGCGTCGACGAGGCCGTCGATCGCGCCGGTGCCGGGCAAGGCCATCTGCCGCTCCGGAGCGGGCAGTCCGCCCGCGACCAGCGCGCCGACGAGGTCGCGTTCAAGCTGACTTCCGGAGGGCGTCGACCCCTCGGCCCGCTCGTCGAGCAGCCGAGCGAGCGCCCCGACCCCCGGCTTGCCGGGCCGCATGACCTCGGCCAGTCGGACCGACACCTGCGCGAAGCTCGTACGTCGGTCGAACACCAGGTCGTCGAGCACGTGGCCGAGCCGACGCGGCCCCAGGCTGGCCGCGCACTCGACGACCGCCCGTGCGGGCTCGCTGACCGGAAGGCCGTCGATGGCGACGACGTGGTGTGGCCGCAGGTCGTCGATCTGGTGGACAACGGCGCCGGCGACACGGGGATGGCCACCGTGAGGAACGGTCAGGGTGATGGGTCGAGCTGCGACGTGGGTGCTCCCGCGGATCCGGACGCTCGTCTCGTGGGTGACCGTGGCGAGTGGGCCGGTGGCCAACAGGGCAGCCCAGATCTCGCCGTGCCAGGTCGGCGGCGCGCCGGAGATGCGGTAGACGCCGGGATGGACCCGCCCCCAGGCGCCACGCTGCAGCCGGCGCTTGATCGCCGAGTTGCTGAACCCGAGCGATAGCGCCTGGCCCCGGCTCAGGTGGCCGGCCTGCCGGGTGGCGAGACGAGCAGCGCGAGCATCACATGTGTCCATCGAAGGCATGCGGTCATCACACCACCGCCCTGTGACACTTTCGGGCACTCTCCCGCTCTCCCGATGCCGGACGTGTCGTTCGGCGAGGCTTGTCCCGAGGCAATAGGGACCGCGCCGAGGTTCCCGAGGCGATAGGGGCCGGGGGCCGGTCCCGATTGCCTCACGAGTTGGCCGGCGGACCCCATTGCCTCACGACCACGGGCGTGCCTCGACAAGGGAACGGAACGTGACGAACCTGGGCTGGGCGCGATTCCCGATCCACCGGGGGTCAGGCGCGGAGGAGGTCCTTGGCGATGTGGGTGATCTGGATCTCGTCGGTGCCGCCGTAGATCTGCAGCACCTTGGCGTCGCGGGCGAGCTGCTCGACCTGGAACTCGCTCATGTAGCCGTTGCCACCGAAGATCTGCACGGCCTCCATCGCCACCTCCGTGGCGGCCCGGGCGGCGTACAGCTTCATGGCCGACGCCTCCGCCAGGGTGAAGCCCTTGCCGGTGGCGGAGGCCTCGATCACGCGGAAGACCAGGTTCTCCACGTTGAGGCGGGCCACCTCCATGCGGGCCAGCTTCTCCTGGATGAGCTGGAACTCGCCGATGGGCTGGCCGAACTGGACCCGGTCCTTCGCGTAGGCCACCGAGAGCTCGAGGCACTGCGAGATGATGCCGAGGGCCATGGCGGCGACGCCCGAGCGCTCCTGCTGGAACGTGGCCTTGGCCGCCGACCGTCCGCCGCCCTCGGGGGTCTCGGTCTCGCCGACCAGCCGGTCGCGCCCGACCCGCACGTCGGTGAGGAACAGCTCGCCGGTGGGCGAGCTGTGCATGCCCATCTTCTTCAGCGGCTTCGACTGCTCGAGGCCCGGCGTGCCCGAGTCGAGGATGAAGCTGAGGATCTTGCGCTCGGTGGGCGGGTTGCCCTCGTCGAGCTTGCAGATGAACACGATCGTGTCGGCGTAGGGACCGTTGGTGATGAACGTCTTCGACCCGTTGAGCACGTACTCGTCGCCGTCGCGGCGGGCGGTCGAGCGCATCGACCCGAACGCGTCGGAGCCCGAGCCCGGCTCGGTGATGGCCCACGCGCCGATCTTCTCGAAGGTCAGCAGCGGCTTGGCCCACCGCTCCTTCTGGGCGATGGTGCCCTTCGAGAGGATGGCGGCCGAGGTCAGGCCCATGGACACGCCCATGGCGGTGACCATGCCGGGGCTCCAGCGGCACAGCTCGATGATCGGGATCATCTGGAAGGCGGTCGCGTTGGCGGCCTCGGCCGGATCGCGCGGTGCCTTCTCGGCGGGCTCGTCGACGGCCTCGCCGGCCGCGAGCGCCTTGTCCCGCGCGATCTGGCGCTCGAAGCGGTCGCGCGCCATGGCATCCATGCCGAAGGTCGAGAACAGCTTGCGGATGATGTCGTACGGCGGCAGGTCGCCGTGCTCGAGCTCGCGGTGGTGCGGCACGAGCTCCTTCTCGATGAAGTCGCGCACCGTGGCACGCACCATCTGCTGTTCGTCGGACCATTCGAGCACGGCGACCCTCCCGAGGTTCTCGCAGCGGCCGTGCAACCGACTGTAGGGGTGTGGCCTGCGGGCCACCAAGAGCGGCGTGCTCGCCCGGCGGCCGCCGCCCAGGTGCGAAGAAGCACCGCGTCGACTGTGGAACGCACGCCGCGAAGTGGCATCCTGTACGAACCCCCAGGGACAGTTCGAGGAGCTTCGTGTGTCGTTTCGCGTCAAGGATCGGGTCGTCTATCCCCACCACGGAGCCGCGGTCATCGAGGCGACCGAGAAGCGGGCGATGCCTCCCGACGGCGAGGACAAGGAGTTCTTCGTCCTCCGCATGACGCACGGCGACCTGGTGCTGAAGGTGCCGGTCGACAAGGCCGAGGAGATCGGGATGCGCTACCCGATCAGCGTCGAGGACGTCGAGGACGTCTTCGAGGTGCTCGCCAAGAAGGACGTCCGCGAGCCGACCAACTGGTCCCGCCGGTTCAAGAACCACCAGGAGAAGCTCAAGTCGGGCGACGTCTACCAGGTGGCCGAGGTCGTCCGTAACCTCGCCCTGCGCGACAACGACAAGGGCCTGTCCGCCGGCGAGAAGTCGATGTTCGTCAAGGCCCGCCAGGTGCTCGTCTCCGAGCTGGCGTTCGCCCTCGACATCAGCGAGGACGACGCCATGGACCGCCTGTCCAAGACGATCGCCTGATCCGCCGTCGGTCGCCGAGCGCGAGTCACGTGGACCGGCCGTCGGCGCGCGGTGCAAGTCCGCGCGCCTGATCACCTACAGTTCCGTGCTCGTCCGGACCGCGATCCCCTCGCTCCGGATCTGACGGCTGGGCACTTCGGCGGACACACATGAAGAGGAAACACACATGAGCGACACACCTCAGGGACCTGACTGGTGGCAGGCTTCGGACGACAAGTGGTATCCGCCGCCTCGTCCCGAGATGCCCGGCGACGCTGACGCGACCGCCGTCTCCGCCGGGGCGACGGTGCCCCCGACGGGCGCGCCCGTCGGCGGCCCGCCCATCGGCCCTCCGGTCGGTCCCCCGAGCGGTGGCTTCCCGCCCGCCGGCGGCTTCCCTCCCGGTGCACCTCCGAGCGGCGGGTTCCCTCCCGGTGCCGCTCCCAGCCCCTATGCCGGCATGCCGCCGGGCGCACAGCCGCCGGGTCAGCAGAACAAGACGCCGATCTACATCGCCATCGGTGCCGTGGTCGCGGTGGCGATCGTCGCCCTCATCGTGGTGCTGGGCGGTGGCGACGACGATCCGGACACCGAGCCGACGGCGTCCACCAACACCTCCGAGGTGGCCCCGACCACCGAGCCGGGCCCCGACGATCCGGCCGAGCCCACCCCGACGACCGGGGCAGACGATCCCGACGAACCGTCCGGCAGCGCCGAGGTCGCGGTCGTCGACAAGGGCTTCTCGAACTTCATGGCCGGCTACGACCAGGACGAGAAGACCGCCAGCTACGGGTTCATCATCGAGAACACCGGCGATGACACGGCCACCGACATCAGCATCAGCGTGTCCGCCTTCGACGCCAACGGCACAGCCCTGGCATCCGCGTCGCACACGATCTACGTGCTGCGGCCCGGTCAGAAGATGGGCATCGGCGACGAGTTCTTCGGCGAGAACTTCGCCACGGACGTCGACTCGATCGACGTGCAGGTGAGCGAGCCGTCGGACTACGGGGCGGAGGACGTCCCCGACGAAGGCGAGCTCACCGCCGAGGGCATCACGACCTCCGCGGACGACTACGGCGTCACCACGACGTTCACGGCCAAGTCGACGTTCGGCGAGCAGGTCGACAGCCCCTACGCGTACGCGATCTATCGCGACGCCGGCGGCAACATCATCGGGGGCAGCTACGACATCCTCGACTTCATCGCCGCCAACGGGTCGACCGCCGCCGAGGTGCGGAGCTACGAGACGATCCCCAACATCGCCTCGACCGAGGTCTACATCGACCCCGGCTACTTCTACTGATCGGTTCCCGGGGCGGCGCGACGTCGCCGCCCTGGACGGAACGCGAGACGACGGCAGGCCGTTGGCCTGCCGTCGTCGGCGTTTTCGGAGACTGTCCGGTGGGCGTAACAGGGCTCGAACCTGTGACCTCACGCGTGTGAAGCGTGCGCTCTAGCCAACTGAGCTATACGCCCGGGGAGAGAGCACTCTAGCAACTCCCGTCACGCGGCTCCGAACGGGGCGACGGCGTCGATGGCGAGGGTGTCCTCCAGCAGCGTGAGTGCCCGCAGGACAGCCACGTCGGCGTGCTGGGGACCCACCACCTGGAGCCCGACCGGCATGCCGTCGGGGGTGAACCCGGCGCAGACCGTGCCCGCGGGCGAGCGGGTCATGTTGAAGGGGTACGTGTGCCGCACCCAGCCGATGTCCGGCTCGCCGTCGATCGTGCCGAAGCCCCCGATGACCGGCGTCTGGCCGGCAATGGTGGGGGTGAGCAGCAGCGGCGCCTGGTGGAACAGGTCGACGAGGGCGAGGTTGAGGTGGTGGGCGGCGTCCCCGGCGTCCGCGAAGCGGACGGCGCTCACCTCGGAGCGCGCCCAGTCCACGAGCGCGACGAGGCCGGGATCGATCTGCCGCCACACCTCGTCGTCTCGGAACGGGTCGAGGACCCGCAGGCAGTAGACGGCCACGAGCGCCAGCCAGTGATCGACCGGGTCGGACGCGAACACCTCGTCCACCATCACGACCTCTGTGCCGAGCGCCTCGAGACGGGACAGCGCCACCTCGCAGGTGGCCAGCACGTCGCGATCCACACGGGCGTAGCCGAGGGTCGGCGACCAGACCACCCTGCGGGGAGGGTGCAGCTCGGCGAGCGAGCGCGACCACGACGCGTCGGGCAGCGGGAGCGAGGTCAGGTCGGTGGCCTCGGGCCCCACAACCACGTCGAGCGCCAGCGCCGTGTCCCGGGCCCGCAGCGCCATCGGCCCGCGCGTCGACAGCAGCGGCCAGTCGGGCGGGTGGGCACCCCCGCTCGGCACACGGCCCATCGAGGGCTTGAAGCCCGTGAACCCGGTGATCGCCGCGGGGATGCGGATCGACCCGCCCCCGTCCGACCCGGTGGCGAGCGGGACGAGGCCGGCGGCGATCGCCGCGGCCGACCCGCCCGAGGAACCGCCCGCCGACCGGTCGAGTGCCCACGGGTTGCCGGTGGCCCCGAACGTCGGGTTGACGGTGTCGGCCTTGAACCCCAGCTCGGGCGTGTTGGTCTTGCCGACCACCACGCAGCCGGCGGCCCGCAGCCGCTCGACGAGGGGCGAGTCGACGGTCGCGGGCTCGCCCCCGGCGAAGGCTGCGGAGCCCCGCGTCGTCGGAAAGCCGATCGCGTCCTCGAGGTCCTTGACCGCGAGGGGGATCCCGGCGAGCGGGCCGACGTCGTCGCCGGTCGCGAGTCGCTCGTCGATGGACGCCGCTTCGGCCATGGCCGAGTCCCCGTCGACGGCGACGAATGCTCCCAGCTCGTCATCGAGCCGGTCGATGCGATCGAGCGCCGCCGCGGTCACCTCGCGGGCCGAGAGGCGCCGGCTGGTGATCTGGGCGGCGAGGTCGGCGACGGTCGTGGACCGGAAATCCATGGCCGAACGGTACAGAAGCCCCGGCCGCGAGTCCGGGGACTCGGCCGGGGGACGGTCGAGGACGACGGCGTCGGCGAACCGGCAGGCCCGGCGATCGGCCCCCGGCGCGACGGATCAGCGCGGGAGGTGGCAGAGCCGGCCCGCAAGAGCGCGTGGTTCAGCGGAGCAGGCCATGCTCAGCGCGGGGTGCAGCAGAGCCGGCCCCCAAGAGCGCGTGGTTCAGCGGAGCAGGTCCACGAGGCGTTCGAGGCCGGCCACGCGGCTGCCCTTCAGCAGCACCGCGTCGTCGGGGCCGAGATCGCCGAGCGCGGCCACGGCGTCCGCCAGGTCGGCCACCGGCGTTCCGCCGTACTCGGGCACGCCGAGGGCGACGACCTCGACCCCCAGGTCGCGGGCCAGATCGCCGACGGCTCGATGCTCGGATTCGCTCGACGGACCGATCTCGGCCATCAGCCCCAGCACGGCCACCCGGCGCCGGGCCGGCAACCCGGCGAGGGCACGGAGCGCGGCGGCCATCGACACCGGGTTGGCGTTGTAGGCGTCGTTGAGCAGGCGGGCGCCGGAGGGCAGCGTGGCGAGCTCCATGCGCCAGCGGGACACGCCCGCCTGGCCCAACGCGGCCACCACGTCGTCGAGGGCCACGTCGCACACGAGCGCCGCCGCGGCGGCGGCGAGGGCGTTGTCGACCATGTGCAGGCCGCGGGCGCCGAGTCGGACGTCCCCGCTCCCCCAGGGCGAGGCGAGCCGGAACGTGGCACGCAGCTCATCGTCGAGGGTGACGTCCTCTGCCCGGACGTCGCCGCCCTCGCCGAACATCACCACGCGGGCCGCGGTGCGCCGCGCCATGGCCGCCACCCGCGGGTCGGCCGCGTTGAGCACCGCCACGCCCGATGCCGGGAGGGCCGCCACCAGCTCGCTCTTCGCCGTGGCGACGTCGTCGATCGTGCCGAACGTCTCCGTGTGCACCGCGGCCACCCGGGTGACGACGCCGACCGACGGCCGGGCCACCGCGCACAACGCGGCCACGTGCCCGGCGCCGCGGGCGCCCATCTCGACGACCAGTGCCTGGGTGTCGCCGGGCGCGCCCAGCAGCGTGAGGGGGACACCCAGCTCGTTGTTGAACGACCCGGCGCTGGCCGTCGTGCGCCAGCGGGCCGAGAGCGCGGCGGCCAGCAGATCCTTGACGCTGGTCTTGCCGACCGAGCCGGTGACGCCGACGACCCGGCCGTCCACGCCGGGCTGGAGGAGCTGACGGCCATGTGCGCCGAGGGCGCTGAGGGCGCTGCTGGTGTCGTCGACCTCCACAGCGGTTGCACCCGCCGCGTCGGGCAGCGCGCCCCGGGCCGTCAGGTAGGCCGCGGCCCCCGCTGACAGGGCGGCGGGGACGAAGTCGTGGCCGTCGCGCTCGGCCACCACCGGCACGAACAGCTCGCCACCGCTGACGAGGCGCGAGTCGATGGCGGCGCCCGACACGGTGGCATCGGGGCCGACGAGTCGGCCGCCGGTGGCGGCCGCGACATCGCTGGTGCGCATCTCCACGGTCGACGATCTTCGCATCTCGCCACCCCCCTCCCGCGCCGCCCGGCAGTGGCGAACGGGAATGGGCCGTCGCCCCTGGCCCGCACCGGTACGCTCGCACCCCATGGCCAGCACAGATCGCGTCCGCCTCGTGGTCCTCTTCGGGGGGCAGTCGGCCGAGCACGAGGTGTCGTGCACGACCGCAGCCCACGTGCTGCGGGCGGCCGACCCTGCCCGCTACGACCTCGTCCCCGTCGGCATCACGCGGGAGGGTGCATGGGTGCGGGCCGATGCCGCCGTCGCCGCCCTGGCGCAGGGGGCGTCCGCGCTCCCGGACCGCCTGGACGCAGCGGGAACCGCGCTCGAGCCCCTGCCGACCGTCACCAGCGTCGCCGAGGGGCTGCCGGTGGTCGTGCTGCCGTTGCTGCACGGCCCCCACGGCGAGGACGGCACGGTGCAGGGCCTGCTGGAGCTGGCCGGTGTTCCCTACGTGGGCTCGGGTGTCCTGGCGTCCGCCCTGTGCATGGACAAGATCAAGGCGAAGGAGATCCTCGGCGCCCACGGCCTGCCCCAGGGGTCCTACCTGGCGCTGCGGGACACCGAGCTCGACGGCGCGGCCTCGGCGGTGGCGGCCGCAGGCCTCGCCTATCCGCTGTTCGTGAAGCCCGCCAACATGGGGTCGTCGGTCGGGGTGAGCAAGGTGAGCGACCCCGCCGATCTCGACGGCGCGCTGGCGCTCGCGGCGGGCTACGACGAGTGGCTCGTCGTCGAGGAGGGCGTCGTCGCCCGCGAGATCGAGGTGGGCGTCCTCGGCAACGGGGACGCCAGAGCGTCGGTCCCCGGGGAGATCGTGTCGAGCCACGAGTTCTACGACTACGAGGACAAGTACCTCGACGGCACCTGCAACCTGGTCATCCCGGCGCCGCTCGACGAGGCGACGACCGCCCGGGTGCGCGAGCTGGCCCTCGAGGCCTACCGGGTGCTGCGGTGCGAGGGGCTCGCGCGCGTCGACTTCTTCCTCACCGAGGACGGGCGCGGGCTGCTCGTCAACGAGGTCAACACGATCCCCGGCTTCACGCCCACCTCGATGTACCCGCAGCTCTGGCAGGCATCGGGGCTCCCGTATGCGGATCTGATCGACGAATTGGTGCGGTTGGCGGTCGATCGTCACGAGCACCGCAGTCGGTTCTCGACCAAACGCTGAGCGCCACCATCTGATCGCGTTCCGTGTGATGGTCCGCGCGCAGGGTGCTCGACTTCGGTAGGTTGCGGGACGAGCGGTCTCCCCGCCGCCGTCACACCGAGGAGCAGAGATGCGCCGGTTCTCCCTGCCCGTCGCCATCGCCGTGGCGATCACCGTCACCGTCGTCGTGCCTCCCATCGCGGGAGCCGGACCCGAGGGCGCGGACCCGCCGTCCGGGGTGGAGCGGGCCGTGGCGGCCGGGACCCATCCCGTCCTGGACGCGGTCACGGCCCCGGCCAACTCCGTCGCTGCGCCATACGACCAGATCGCGCTCGAGCTCGACCCGACCGTCATCGTGCCGGCTCTCATGGAGGCGTTCGGTGAGCGCTACGGCGGCTACTGGATCGAGGTGCGCGAGACCGACGACGTGATGCACGTCGGCGTGGTCGAGGCGACTCCGGCCGACGGCGAGGTCGTGGCGCAGGTGACCGGCGGCCACCCGCGCGTGGTCACCGACCCGGTCGAACACGGCCTGGCCGACCTCCTGGCGGCGCAGGACGAGATCGCCGCGTCGATCGACCCGGAGGACGGCAACTTCGCCGTCGAGGCCGACCCCGCCACCAACAGCGTCGTCGTGCGGACCGAGAGCGACGACGCCGGCGAGACGCTCGCCGTGGCCCAGGACGCCGCCCGGCGGGGCGCGGCCGAGCAGGCGGGCACCCCGGCGGAGGCGCCCCGCGAGGGGCCGGTCCCCGCCCCGCCGACCGACATCGCCGCCGCCGAGGCCCCGCCGGCCGAGGCGCCCCCGACCGATGTCGCCACGGCCGTCACCGTCGAGCCGGCGACCGACATCGTGATCGAGCCGCAGGACCGCCGGAACTTCCCGCCGTTCGAGGCCGGTCAGAGCGCGTTGATCGCCTGGCCGGGCCGGCAGGTGCAGTGCACGACCGGGTTCCTGTTCCACAGCCGCTACTTCGGCTACTTCGGCAGCACGGCCGGGCACTGCGGAAACGTCGGCCACGGCGTGGCGATCATCCCCCACATCGTCGATGCGATCCGGATGAACGGCTACTACCCCAACAAGTGGGTCTCGGCCGACACCGCGTTCTTCTCGCTGTCGGCCCGCCCCTGGCCGGCCTGGCCGATGATCAACACGGGCAACGGCGTCCGCGGCATCACAGGCCGCTACCTCAACACCCAGATCGGCTCCGGGCTGCGCCTCTGCTTCGAAGGGGTGACCAGCAACTCGGGCAACTGCGGCCCCGTGGTGCGGGCGAACGAGTGGCTGTGCTGCGACGCGACCGGACGCGGCTACTTCTACAGCTGCCTCAACTACCCGAGCCTCGGCGGCGACAGCGGCGGGCCGGTGTACTTCCCCCGTGGGGCGAGTCAGGCGGTCGCGGCAGGCACGGTGTCGTCGTCGGTGGCGATCAACGGCCAACGATTGACGTGCTTCACGCTGGTGGAGAGCATCGAGTTCCACCTCGGGGTGCAGATGGTGAAGTGGTGACGCGCCCCGGGTGACCGGGATGAGCCTGGCCTGGGCCCTCGTGCGCGCCGTCGTCGACCTCCGGGGTTCGGCACTCGGGCACGAGGGCGTCGCGCAGCAGGGCGACGAGCTCGTTGCGCCGGCGCACGAGCGACGCGAGGGTCGGCTCCTCGCCGAAGGTCCGCAGCACCTCCACCTCGGTCGCCAGTCCGGTGACCATGGAGTACGCGGCCAGCAGGATCAGCCGGGGGTCGTGCCGGCGGATGCGACCGGCGTCCATCTCGGAGCCCAGGTAGCCGGCGGCCCGGTCGATCAGGGGTGCGAGGGCGTGGAGCAGCCGGGTGGACGCCGGTGGCCCGAGCCGGGTCACCTCACGCAGGAAGCCGAGCATCGACGGGTGGCGCGCGGCCAGGCGGAACATCGCCCGCACGATCGCCTCGACGCGCTCGAACCCCGGCCCCGCGGTGACGACCGCCCGTTCCAGCCGGGCCGCCACCTCGGTGGCGGTGCGGTCGATGGCGGCGTCGAGGAGGGCGTCCTTCGAGGGGTACCAGTAGAGGATCGTCTGCTTGCGGATGCCGAGGTCGCGGGCGAGGTCGTCGAGGGACGTGGCGCCGTAGCCCCGCGTGCCGAACGCGTCGAGCGCGGCCATGAGGATGCGCTCGGCCGTGCCGTTGCGCCGGCTGCGTTCGGGCGCCTTCGCGTTCGCCATCTACCAAATGGTAGACAGGAGCGGTGATACCCGAGGCCCTCGACGGCAAGCGCATCGCCATCACCGGTGGCACCGGCTTCCTCGGCACCGCCCTCATCGAGCGGTTGATGCGCTCGGTGCCGGGGTGCGAGCTGGTGCTGCTCATCCGCCCCGGCAAGCGGTCGTCGGTCGCCCAGCGGGCCAAGCGCGAGATCTTCCGCAACGACGCCTTCGACCGGTTGCGCGACGAGTTGGGCAAGGAGGCCTACGAGGCCGAGGTCGAGCGGCGCGTCCAGGTCATCGCCGGCGACGTCGGCACCGACGGCCTGGGGCTGAACGAGGCCGACCGGGCGGTTCTCGCCTCGTGCCACATCGTCATCCACTCGGCCGCCACGGTCGCCTTCGACTCGCCGCTCGACAGCGCGGTCGAGGTCAACCTGCTGGGGCCGTCCCGCATCGCGCTCACCCTGCACGATCTCGGGGTCACCCCCCACCTGGTCGCCGTGTCGACCTGCTACGTGGCCGGCAACCGCCGGGGCTCCGCTCTCGAGGAGCCGGTGCACGAGAGCCCCTTCTTCGTCGACGCCGACTGGCGGAGCGAGGTCACCGGTGCCCGGCGGGCCCGCGAGGACGCGGAGGCCGAGAGCCGCACCCGCGGCGCGCTCGAGGCCTTCCGGGCCGAGGCCGTCCGCGAGCTCGGTGCCGCCGGCACCCCCGCCCTCGCCGCCAAGACCGAGCAGCGCCGCCAGGCCTGGGTCAAGGAGCGGATGGTCGACGCGGGCCGCGCCCGCGCCGCCTCGCTGGGCTGGCCCGACGCCTACGCCTACACCAAGGCGTTCGGCGAGCGGGCCCTGCTGCAGCAGCGCGGCGACATCCCCGTGTCGATCGTGCGGCCGTCGATCATCGAGTCGGCCTGGGCCGAGCCCAAGCCGGGCTGGATCCGCGGCTTCCGCATGGCCGAGCCGATCATCATCAGCTACGCGCGGGGGCTGCTGAAGGAGTTTCCGGGCGTGCCCGAGGGCACGGTCGACGTGATCCCGGTCGACATGGTCGTCGCCGCGGTCATCGGCGCGGCCGCCGAGGGTCCGCCGCCCGAACCCGAGATCACCCAGGTCGCCTCCGGGTCGGTCAACCCGCTGCGCTACCGCCTGCTCGTCGACCTCGTGCGCGAGTGGTTCACCGAGCGCCCCCTCTACGACAGCGAGGGGCAGCCGATCATGGTGCCCGACTGGTCGTTCCCCGGCCGCGGCCGGGTGCAACGCCAGCTGGAGCGGGCGAAGAACACGATCGAGCGAGCCGAGTCGACGCTCCAGGCGCTGCCGCTGCGCGGCAAGCAGGCCCTGTGGGCGGCCAAGTTGGAGGAGAAGCGCGAGGAGGCCGAGCGCGCCCTCGGCTACGTCGAGCTGTACGGCGCCTATGCCGAGTGCGAGGCCATCTACGGCGTCGACCGGCTGCTCGCACGGTTCGAGCGCCTGCCCGCCGACGACCAGGCGGCGTTCTGCTTCGACCCCCGGGTGATCGACTGGACCCGGTACGTGCACGAGGTGCACCTGCCGTCGGTCGTGCACCACGCCCGGGTCCGCACCACCGGCGGTGGCCGCACCATCGAGAACCGCGCAGACCGGCTGCGCCGCCAGGTGCTCGCCCCGGAGCGCCAGTTCGCCGCCTTCGACCTCGAGAACACGCTGATCGCGTCGAACGTCGTCGCGTCCTACTCGTGGCTGGCCACCCGGCGGCTGCCCCGTGAGGACCGGCTGCGCTACATCGCGAAGACGATCGCCGAGGCCCCCTCGCTGCTCGCGCTCGACCGGCGCGACCGCAGCGACTTCCTGCGCCACTTCTACCGGCGCTACGACCGGGCGCCCATCGCCCAGCTCGATGCGGACGCCGCCGAGATGTTCAGCCACCTGCTGCTGGCCAAGTCGTTCCCAGCGGGCATCCGGCGGGTGCGCGAGCACCGCCGACTCGGCCACCGCACCGTGTTGATCACCGGCGCGCTGGACTTCGCCATCGGGCCGTTGCGGCCGTTGTTCGACGACGTCGTGTGCGCCCGGCTCGACACCCGGCCCGACGGCACCTACCGGGGCGAGCTCACCGACGTGCCGCCCACCGGCGAGGCCCGGGCCTCCGTGCTCGCCGAGTACGCGGACGCCAACGGGTTCGACCTGCGGGAGGGCGTCGCCTACGCCGATTCGACCTCCGACCTGCCGATGCTCGAGGCGGTCGGGTTCCCGGTGGCGGTCAACCCCGAGACCCGGCTGGCCGCACTGGCCCGCAAGCGGGGCTGGCTCGTCGAGCACTTCGACAAGATGGACGGGGCGGCCCCTCCCCCGCTGCCGATCGGCCCGTCCTGGAAGGGACGGGGCGGCGACGGCCTGATGACCCGCCTGCTCACATCCGACATCTGGACGTCGTCGAGCGGCGACGACCGGCCCGGCTCCGGCCGGGCCACCGCGCGCACCCCGGGGGCACGGCGATGACCTCCTTTTCCACCGCCCGTGGCGAGGCAATGACTCGCGCTACGGGGCTCTCGAGGCAATCGCTTGCGGCCCCCGCCCGTCATCGCCTCGAGATGCGCCGGGCGGCAGTCATTGCCTCGGGTCACCACGGGTCCGGAACGGCCGGGGGGCTTCGATGAAGGCGCTGTCGTTCTCCCGCAAGCCGGCCCGTTACGCGGCCGCGATGGTCGCCGGGCAGCTCCGCGCCGGCCGCGGCGCCCGCTACGGCCCGCTGACCCTGCGCGACGTCGACCCGCCCGAGCTGCCCGGTCCGGACTGGCTGCGGCTGCGGCCCCGGCTGTCGGGCATCTGCGGCAGCGACCTCGCCACGATCGACGGAAAGTCGTCCCGCTACTTCGAGCCGATCGTCTCGTTCCCGTTCACGCCGGGCCACGAGATCGTGGGCGACCTGGAGGACGGCCGGCGCGTCGTCGTCATCCCCGTGCTGCACTGCGCCACCCGGGGCATCACCCCGCCCTGCGACATGTGCCGCGCCGGCCGCATCAACCTCTGCGAGCGGGTGGCCTTCGGCGACCTGGAGCCCGGCCTGCAGTGCGGCTACTGCACCTCGACCGGCGGCGGCTGGGGCCACGAGATGGTCGTGCACCCCTCGCAGGTGGTCGAGGTCCCCGACGACCTGACCGACGAGCAGGCCGTGCTGGTCGAGCCGGTCGCCTGCGCCGTGCACGCCGCCCGGCAGGTGAGCGACACCGAGGTGGCGGTCATCGGCGCCGGCGCGCTCGGGCTGTTCACGATCGCTGCCCTGCGGTCGATCGGACGGCCCACCACCATGATCGCCACGGCCAAGTACCCCGAGCAGCGGCGCTGGGCCAAGGAGCTCGGCGCCGACGTGGTGTGCGCCCCCGGCGAGCTCGACCGGGCCGTGCGCTCGACGTCGTCCTCGTTCGTGCTCGACACCGGCCAGCTCACCTGCGGCATCGACGCCGTGGTCGACTGCGTCGGGTCGGAGCAGTCGCTGTCCCAGGCCGTCCGGGTCGTGGCACCCGGCGGGACCGTGCACATGGTGGGCATGCCCGGCGTGACGACGCTCGACCTGACGCCGGTGTGGCAGCGCGAGGTCGCGCTGCGGGGCGTCTACGCCTACGACGAGCACGACGACCACACCCACGACTTCGCGACGGCCATCGAGCTGATCCGCGAGCTCGACCTCGGCCGCCTCGTGTCGGCCACCTATCCCCTGTCCCGCTACGAGGACGCCATCGACCACGCCGCCCACGCCGGCGTCCGTGGCGCCGTGAAGATCGCCTTCGACCTGCGGGGGACGCGCCGATGATCGCCCTCCTCCCGCACCATCCCGCCGTGCTGGCGTCCCTCGGCAGCCATGCGACTGCTGCGCGCTGCCAGAACGATTCGCACGCCGCCCCAACCCGCCCCGAGGTCCGCTGATGCCCCGCCCCGGTTTCGTGCTCGACGTCGACCGCTCGACGCCGCCGATCCTCTTCCACCACGGCGAGAGCCTGCGGCTGGAGAAGCTGCCCGCCGGGCGCTCCCGCGTCCTCTACCCCGGCGAACCCCTCGAACCTCTCGACGACCCCGAGGGTGCGATCCGCCACGCCCTGGCCAACCCGCTCGGCGACAGCGACCCGCTCCGAGCCCTGCTCCGCCCGGGCATGAAGCTGACGATCGCGTTCGACGACATCTCGCTGCCGCTGCCCCCGATGCGCCGGCCGGACGTGCGCCAGCGCATCATCGAGGCCGTGCTCGACCTGGCCGCCGAGGCCGGCGTCGACGACGTCCACCTCATCGCCGCCCTCGCCCTGCACCGTCGGATGACCGAGGCGGAGCTGCGCCACGCCGTCGGCGACCGGGTGTACGACGCCTTCGCCCCCCAGGGCCTGCTCTACAACCACGACGCCGAGGACCCCGACGCGCTCACCCTGATCGGCACCACGCCGCACGGCGAGGAGGTCGAGATCAGCAAGCGGGCCGCCGAGAGCGACCTGATCGTCTACGTCAACATCAACATCGTGTCGATGGACGGCGGCCACAAGTCGACCGCCACGGGCCTGTCCAGCTACCGCAGCCTGCGCCACCACCACAACGTCCAGACGATGCGGCACTCGACCAGCTTCATGGACCGCCACGCCTCCGAGCTGCACAGCTCCAACTGGCGCATGGGCAAGGTCATCCGTGACGCCGGCGTGAAGATCTTCCAGATCGAGACGACGATCAACAACGACACCTTCGGCACGTCCGGCCCCATGTCGGTGCTGCAGAAGCGCGAGTGGGAGTGGACGGCTCGCGATCGCGCCACGTTCGTCGGCATGAAGGCGGGCCTCGACCGCCTGCCGCTCAAGGCCCGCCGCAAGATCTTCCACTCGTGGCAGGCGCCCTACGGGCTCACCTCGGTGCAGGCCGGCGAGGTCGAGGCCGTTCACGAGGTCACCACCGAGAACGTGTACCGCCAGCAGCTCGTCGAGGTCGACGGGCAGACCGACATCCTGACGATGGGGCTGCCCTACATCTGCCCCTACAACGTCAACTCGGTGATGAACCCGATCCTCGTCATGTGCCTGGGGCTCGGCTACTTCTTCAACATGTACCGGGGACAGCCGCTGGTGCGGGAGGGCGGCGTGGTCATCATGAGCCACCCCACCCCGTGGGAGTTCAACCCGGTGCACCACCCGAGCTACATCGACTTCTTCGAGCAGGTGCTGGCCGACACGACCGACCCGGTCGAGATCGAGGCCCGCTACGAGAAGCAGTACGCCGAGGACGAGTGGTACCGGCACCTGTACCGCACCAGCTACGCCTACCACGGCGTCCACCCGTTCTACATGTGGTATTGGGGCTGCCACGGCCTCGCGCACGCCGGCAAGGTGATCATCGTCGGCGGCGAGCCCCGTTCGGTGCGCCGCCTCGGCTTCACCGCGGCGTCGACCCTGCAGGACGCGCTGGCGATGGCCGAGGACGTGGTCGGCCGCGACGCCACCATCACGCACCTGCACAACCCGCCGCTCGTCATGGCGGACGTGAAGTGACCGGCCAGTCCGCGGTGCGTGTCGTCTGCCCGACCACCGTGGCGGTCGCGGCCCGCGTGGCCCCCGGGATCGGTGCCCGGTAGCCGTGGCCCCGCTCCCCGACCCCATCGCCCGGCGGATCCCCCGGCTGCCGTTCCCGTTCTCGGCCCCCACGGTGCCGGACGGCCTCGAGGCGCCGGCCCGCAAGCAGCGCTCCGGCCCGGACTACGAGACCGCCTGGGCCCGCCGCTACCCCGCCCGGGTGGCGCGGGTCGCGCTCGTCGAGGGCGTCGCCCGTCCGGCTGTCGCCCTGCTGGCCCGCCCGGACCGCCACGGTCTCGACCGGCTCGACGCCCTCGAGGCGACGTACCGCGGGCCGGTGATCTTCGCCGCCAACCACCACAGCCACGTGGACACGCCGCTTCTCATCACCACGATCCCCGAGCCGTGGCGCCACAAGCTGTTCGTGGTGGCGGCGGCCGACTACTTCTTCCGCACCCGGGCGACGAGCGCGCTGTCCGCGCTGGCACTCGGGGCCATCCCGATGGACCGCACCAAGGTGGGCCGCCGCTCGGCCGATCGCGCCGCCGCCCTGCTCGACGACGGTTGGTCGATGGTGATCTTCCCCGAGGGCGGCCGCAGCCCCGACGGGTGGGGTCAGCCCTTCCGGGGCGGTGCCGCCTACCTGGCGCTGCGCTGCGGCGTGCCCGTCGTGCCCGTCCACATCGACGGGACGGGCCGCATCCTCCGCAAGGGGCGCAAGCTCCCGACCCCCGCCACCGCTCGGGTCACCTTCGGCACGCCACTGCGGCCGGGGCCGGACGACGACAGCCGCCGCTTCGGTGCCACGCTCGAGCAGGCCGTCGCCGCGCTGGCCGACGAGGCCACGACCGACTGGTGGTCGGCCCGCCGCCGTGCCCATGCGGGCGAGACCCCGGCCCTCGCCGGGCCGGACGCGCCCGCCTGGCGCCGCGCCTGGGCCCTCGGCGACCCCGACCGCAAGCGCACCCGCCAACGCCGCCGCTGGCCCGAGCTGTAAGGCTCGGCGGCGCACCCGAGGCCGAGGCGTGGCCGTGACCTCGGGTGCGGTCTGTCGTCAGCTGGTGGGCCGGGTGAAGGCGGTGCCGAATCCGCCGCCGTCGTCGGTCTCGATGACGACGTCGATGGTGTCGACGCCGGCCGGCACGGTCACCACCTCGGCCACCTGTCCGTCGGTGGCCCGGGTCGCACCGTGGAGGTCCTCGATGTCGCCCGTGGCGATCCCGTCGGCGTGCAGGGTCGGAGACGTGCGGACGGCGGCCGGCTCGTCGCCTGTGGTGATGACGAACACGACCCACGACCCGTCGACGAGGGCCGAGCCGGCGGTGTAGATGCCATAGGTGGAGTCTGCCTGCGTGCACACGGATTCGCCGGCGGCGGGAGTGAGGCAGGCCGCGAGCGCGCCGCTAGGGGTGCCGTGGACCTCGATCTGCCAGTCCGCGACCGAGGCGGTGTCGATGACGGGGTGGCGTAGCCCGATCTCGACGAGGTCGACCGTCGTGACCGGGGTGGCGGTGTCGATCAGCTGGTCGAGCACGGCCGGGTCGGCGGCGGGCGACAGCACACCGGAGGCCTGGATGGTCCAGCCGTCGTCCCGCTGCCGGGACACCCACCGGTGGTCGGGGTCGTCGTATGTCCCGCGCAGCGTCCACCCGCGTTCGATACGTTCGCCCGCCATCCGGTGCAGCAGCTCGTCGCGCCCGCTCTCCGACATGGAGGAGACCCGGACGGTCTCGCCGCCCGGACCGGTGTAACTGGCAGACAGCTGGTATCCGGGCTCCTCGACCGCTGACGCGATCTCGCCGAGCGTGGCGGCCTGCGCCTCGAACCCCGTGGCGGCGTCCGCCTTGGGGACGAGCGAGTCGAGCACCTCCACAGCCTCCTCTTCGGTCATCCCCGTGACGATCGCGTCGTGGGCCAGGCCGTCGCCGATCCAGGTCACGTGGAGCGAGCCCTCGGGTGCCAGCGGATCCTGCCGCTCCAGAACAGCGGCCGGGTGCCCCTGGATCTCGTGCGTCTCCTCGCCGACGACCCGGGACCCGGCCGCCGTGGTGCCGACCAGCACGGCGCGCCCGAGCGGCGGATCGCCGGCCGGGCCGAAGAGCTGCCACACCGCGGACGAGCCGTCGACGGGGTCGCCCCCGGCATCCACATCGGCCAGTGCCCAGCCAAGGGGCGTTGCGGGGAGGAGCCCCGCGGTCCCACCCGCGGGCGGCGCGACGGACATCGTCACGGCGCCCGGCGCCGGGCGCTCCGGGAGGCGGTCGCGCCACACGCCCGTCACGCCGAGGCCGGCAACCACGGCCGTTGCCGCGGCAGCGGCCGCCGCGACCAGGGCCCGACGCCGGCGTGGCCGGGCAGGTGTCACGGCGGCGAGAGGGCGCGGGTCGTCGACGGGAACGAACGGGTCGGTAGGTACGTCGAGCTGGTCGGCCTTGGTCCGGAGGGTGCGCGCGATGTCGCGCTCGAGGTCGTCGAGGGGCGGGGCGGGGCTCATCGTTCGGTCTCCTTGCGCAGGTCGGCGAGGGCGCGGTGCAAGCGGGTGCGGACCGTGGCGACGGGACAGCCGAGGATCTCGGCGATCTCGGCGTGGGGCAGGTCGGCCCAGTACCGCAGCACGACGACCGCCCGCCTGGCAGGGTCGAGGCGTCCGATCGCGTCCCACATCGGGTCGACCACCGGGTCACCGGTTGCGGGTGGCTCGCCGATCACCGCCAGCAAGCGTTCCTCGTGGTCGCGCCGTCGACGCCAGGTCAGCGCGCCGTTGACGACTGCCCGGCGCAGGTAGCCGCCGGGGTTGTCGATGCCGTCCCACCGCTGGTGGACGGCGACGAAGGCGTCGTGCACCACGTCCTCGGCGACAGCGCGCGACCCCACCAGCAGCCAGGCGAGCCGGACCATCGGTGGTCGGGCCTCCCGGTAGAGGTCGTCGAACCCGCCCGCGTCGACGCTGAGGCGATGCGGTGACGGCCCCTCGCGGACGGGCAGCGGCTCGGCGTCGGGTGGCGCGCTCACACCCGTCTGAGGAACGGCGCCGCCGGAACGTTCCCGAATCCTGCGCCGTGCCTCCATCGGGGAAGCATGGCGCGGCAGCCTTCAGCCGGTCGGGGGTCCGTTCGATCGCCGGCACGGTGTCGTGGGAGTGGTGAGACCGGCGCCTCGATCACCGCCCGCTCAGGACGGGCGCACGTCGTGAGCAGGACCGGATCAGGCGGGGAACGTGCCGGAGCACCACGTCCGGCCCTCGGCGTCGACCACCGACACCGTCGCGACCTCGTCGCGCGCGGCGTCGACCGTCACGGTCCAGCCGCCGGCGCCACCGGCGCCGCGGTCGTCGTGCCCGCCCTCGGGGTCGCGGCCGTCGCCGTACGGGCCGGTGCCGCCGGCCTGGCTGCCGAGGTCGCCGTCGGCGGAAGGCGGGTCATCGCCGCCGTCCGAGGTCATGGGCAGCACGGTGCGCTCGCCGTCCCGGGTCTCGACGGCCAGCCAGTAGCCACCGGCGGGCTCGTCCTCCCACCGCTCGACCAGCTCGTCCCATTCCGGCACGTCGACGGTCACCGCGACCGGGTGATCGCCGGTCAGGGTGACCTCGCCGACCGGGCGGCCCCGGCCGGTGCGCATCTCGGCTGCGGCGACCTGCCCCCCGCCCCCGTCACCATCGCCCGGGCGGCCGTCGTCGGCAGTGCCGTTCCGGAGGACTGCCGCCGCGACTCCGGCGACCACCAGCACGACCGCGGCGGCCACCAGCGCCACCATCCGGGTGCCCGGGCGGCGTGCAGGGCCGCGTCGCGGCGCGGGCGCGGTGGCGCCGGGCCCGTCGTCATCGAGCCCACGGTGCGCCTCGACCGCGGCCAGGACGCGGCGGTCGAAGCCCGCGGGCGGCGTCGCCTCGGGGGCTGCCAGCAGGATCTCGTCAGCTGTCCCCGACAGCGCCGCCACCTCTGCGCGGCAGCCCTCGCACCGTTCCAGGTGGGCGAGCGCGTCGCCGCGGTCCTGTCCGGTGAGCAGGCCGAGGGCGAGGTCGGGGGCGACCTCGCGCACCCACTCGCAGCGGGGCAG
>DASUQS010000233.1:0-8272 GCA_036280455.1 Acidimicrobiales bacterium | reverse complement strand
GCGCCTCACCAAGCAGCCGGGCTGACCTCCGGGTCCTTCCCCACGCACGGCAGTGCGCCCGCCGCCACCGGCGACGAACCCGGTGCGGCGGGCGCCGTCGCGTCGGCGCGCCCGTTATCTTGCGGGGCGTGAGAACGGTATCGACGCGTGGGTCAATAGATGTGCCCGCCATCGCGGCCGGCACCGTCCACGCCGTCAAGGTCTACGGCCACGAGGACACCACCGTCGTCGCGCTCGACGACGTGACCGTCGGGTTCCCCGCCGGCCGCTTCACCGCCATCATGGGGCCGTCGGGCTCGGGCAAGTCCACCCTCATGCACTGCATCGCCGGGCTGGACGACCTCACCTCCGGCAAGGTCTTCATCGGCGACGTCGAGCTGGGGCAGCTCTCGCAGCGCAAGCTCACCCGCCTGCGCCGCGACCGCATCGGGTTCGTGTTCCAGGCGTTCAACCTCGTGCCGACGCTCACGGCGCTGGAGAACATCACGCTGCCCATGTCCCTCGCCGGGCGCGAGCCCGACGCCTCGTGGCTCGACCACGTGATCGACACCGTCGACCTGCGCAGCCGGCTCGACCACCGGCCCGCCGAGATGTCGGGAGGCCAGCAGCAGCGCGTGGCGGTGGCCCGGGCCCTCGCCAGCCGGCCGGCGATCATCTTCGCGGACGAGCCCACCGGCAACCTCGACAGCCGCACCAGCGGGGAGATCCTCGCCTTCATGCGACGTGCCGTCGACGAGCTGGACCAGACGATCGTGATGGTCACCCACGACCCCCGGGCCGCCTCCCACGCCCACCACGTGCTGTTCCTCGCCGACGGGCGGATCGTCGGCGAGATGCCGTCGCCGAGCGCGGACGCCGTCTACGACTACATGAAGCGCCTCGACGGGGCCGGCCAGGCCTGACGGGCCGTCGGCGGTAGCGATGCTCAAGCTGTCCCTCCGCGACCTGCGAGCGCACGCCGGGCGCTACGTCCTCACGTTCCTGGCCGTGACGATCGGGGTCGGCTTCGTGTCGGGCGTCATCACGCTGACCGACACGATCTCGCGCACCTACGACGACCTGTTCGCCGGGCTCAACGGCGGCGTCGACGTCGCCGTCCGGGGGGCCGGCCAGTTCGAGCTGGGCACCGAGTTCGGCGGCGGCATCCAGCGGCCCCGCATCCCGGGCACCCTCGCCGACGAGCTGGCCGACATCGAGGGAGTGGCCGCGGTCGAGGGCACCGTGCAGGGCTACGCCCGGCCGATCGGCCCCGACGGCGAGCCCTACGGCAACCCCACCTTCGGCGCCCCCACCATCGGGATGAACTGGAGCGAGGTCGACGAGCTCAACCCCTTCGTCCTGTTCGACGGCCGCGCGCCGGAGGGACCGGGCGAGATCGTGCTCGACAAGCACACGGCCGACGAGATCGGCTACCGGGTCGGCGACACGGCCGAGTTCCAGACCCCGGGCGGCGTCAACCAGGCCACCGTGGTGGGCATCGCCCGCTTCGGCACCGCGGACAGCCCGGCGGGATCGGCCATGACGCTGATGGACCTGCCGACCGCGCAGCTCCTGCTCGCCGAGCCCGGCCAGGTCGACACGATCGCCATCGTCGCCGAGGACGGCCGCACGCAGGCCGAGGTCCGCGACGCCGTGCGCGCCGCGCTCGACGACGGGCGGCTCGACGGTGGCGTCGAGGTGGTCACCGGCGACACGCTGGTCGCCGAGTCGCAGGAGACCGCTCAGGCCACGTTCTCCGGCATCCGCACGTTCCTGTTGGCGTTCGCCCTGATCTCGGTGCTCGTCGGCACGTTCGTCATCTACACGAGCTTCTCGTTCATCGTCGCCCAGCGGCAGCGCCAGGTCGCCCTGCTGCGCGCGCTCGGGGCCGGCCGAGGCCAGGTGTTGATGTCCGTCGTGATCGAGTCGCTGCTGGTCGGCGTCCTGGCCTCCGCGGTGGGCTACGGCGTGGGCGTCGTCCTGGCGTCCGTGCTGACCGACGCGTTCGTGCCGGGGACCGCTCCGGTGATCCTGCCCCTGTCGGCCGCCATCGCGCTGACCGTGGGCACGCTCGTGACGATGGCCTCGGCCTTCTTCCCGGCGGCCCGGGCGTCACGGGTGCCGCCGGTCGCCGCCATGCGCGACGTCGCCATCGACACCAGCCACCGCTCGGTCGGCCGGATGGTGGTCGGGGTGCTGCTCGGCGCGGCCGGCGCCGCCGCCCTCGGCGCGGGCATCGCGGGGATGACCGTGCGGGATCAGTCCCCGCTGCGCCTGTCAGGCGGCGGGATGCTGGCCCTCTTCGTGGCCACCATCGTGCTCGGCCCCGTCGCCGCCCGGCCCGCCTCGCTGGGCATCGGCCGGCCGCTGCCGGTCGTCCGCGGCATCGTGGGCCGGTTGGCGCAGCAGAACGCCGCCCGCAACCCGAAGCGCACCGCGTCGACGGCCACCGCCCTCATGATCGGGCTCGGCATCGTGTCGCTGTTCCTGGTCATCAACGCGTCGATCCGGGCGTCGCTCGACCACATGGTCGACGACCGCTTCCGCGGCGACGTCGTGATCGACGCCGGCACCGGCTACACGGGCGGCGGCCTGTCCGGCGCGGTCGCGGACGAGGTCGGCGACCTGCCGGAGGTCGACGCGGCCAGCGGCATCCGGGTCGGCTTCGCGGAGATCGACGGCGAGGCGGTGGCCGTCGGCGGGTTCAACACGGCGACCGCGTTCGACCTGTTCGCGGTCAACGTCACGGCCGGCAGCGCGGCCGCGCTCGGGCCGGGCGAGATCGGTGTCTTCGAGGGGATCGCCCGCAGCAAGGGCTGGGAGGTGGGCGACCGCATCCCGGTCGTGTTCGGCGACACCGGCGCCCAGCACTTCACCGTCGTGGCCCTCTTCGACAGCAAGGAGCTGACCGGCGCGTACGTCCTCGACACCGCCACCTTCGACGCCCACCTGCCCGGCGTCGGCGACAACCAGGTCTGGATACGCCTGGCCCCCGGCGTGGCGGCGGACGAGGCGCGCGGCGTGCTCGAACCGCTGGTCGCGGACTTCCCGTCGGCCGAGGTGCTCGACCTCGACGAGTTCAAGGCGATGATCAAGAGCCAGTACGACGTCATCCTCGTGCTGGTCAACGCGCTGATGGTCCTCACGATCGTCATCGCCATGATCGGGATCGTGAACACCCTCGTGCTGTCGGTCGTGGAGCGCACCCGCGAGATCGCGCTCGTGCGGGCGGTCGGGGCCAGCCGCGGGCAGATCCGGTCGTCGATCCGGTGGGAGGCGCTGCTGATCGCCACGTTCGGTCTGGCCGCCGCGCTCGGCATCGGCGTGTTCTTCGGCTGGGTGCTCGTGCGGGCGCTGGCCGACGACGGGTTCAGCGTGTTCGCCCTGCCCACGACCCAGCTGGCCGCGTTCACGGCGGTGACGGCCGTGCTGACGCTGGCCGCGTCGGTCCTCCCGGCGGCGTGGGCGGGTCGCCGGCACATCCTGTCGGCCATCGTCGACCACTGAGGCGCGCTGCCGGTCGGTCGGCCGCGGAGCTGGAGGTCGATCACAAGACCCCTCGCGTGGGCGGCGGCGTGCGCTCCACCCGCTCGACCTCCTGGCGGCACACTGGCGGGATGTCGTTCGACCCCGCCGCCCTCCCGCCCGACGTCGTCGCCTTCACCACCGAGCGCCACCTGGCCACGCTGACGACCCTGCGCCCGGACGGGACGCCCCACGTCGTCCCCGTCGGGTTCAGTTGGGATCCGGACGAGCGCGTCGTGCGCATCATCACGTTCGCCCCGTCCCGGAAGGTGCGGAACCTGCTCGCCGCGCCCGGCTCCCGGGCCGTCGTGTGCCAGGTGGACGGCGGCCGGTGGCTGTCGTTCGAGGGGCCGGCGACGGTGACCGACGATCCCGCCCGCGTGGCCGCGGCCGTCGCCTGCTACGCCGCCCGCTACCGGCAGCCGGGCGAGCGGGCGGACAGGGTCGCCATCGAGATCGCGGTCGACAGGGTGCTCGGCCGGGCCTGACGGGCCCCGGCAGTCAGCTGAGCGACCGCCGAGCCACGATGGCGGCGTGGGGTCGCCGACCCGGATCGACGCGGCTCTCCGTCTGCTCCACCCGGAAACCCGCCTCGACGAGCCGCGGCGACATCTCCTCGATCGGCCAGAAGTAGGCGGTCGTCACCGCGTGGGGGAACGGCTCGATCTCCGTGCCCCCGAACATGCCGAGCAGCAGGCGGCCACCGTCGCACAGGCACCGGGCGAACTCGCCGAGGATGCGGGGCACCTCGGCCGGATCGGTGTGGATGATCGAGTACCACGACAGGATCCCTCCCACCGAGCCGTCGGGAACGCCGAGGTCGTCCAGCGCAGCGACCCGGACGGCGATGTCGGGGAACAGCGATCGGGCCAGCTCGACGAAGCGCGGCACGAGGTCGACGCCCTCCACGTCGCAGCCCTGGCGGCGCAGGACGTCGGTCCACTGCCCCGGCCCGCAACCCGCGTCGATGATGCGCCCGGACACCTCGCCGGCCCACCGGGAGAGCGTCCTGCGGTCCTGCTCGGCCATCCACTCGGGAGAACAGGCCAGATGGGCGTACTCCTCCGCCCGTCGGCTGTACGCGGCCCGGACGTCGTCCACCGCCGCCGGGTTCGCCACGTCGCGGCTCGGCTCAGTTGCCGGGCTCGTCCGGCGCGGGGACCATCGTGGCGGGATCGAAGAACGCCCGCAGCGTGGCGATCTTGCCGTCGTCGTCGAAGGTCATGTGATCGATGACGTCGAGCGCGTAGGTCTCGCCGCCGATGTTCGGCCGGACCTGGAACGTGAAGGTCGCCTCGTTGCCGATGACGACCCGCAGGCCGAGCGGTCGCAGCTCGATGGCGTCGGCCAGCGCGTGCGAATCGTCCCAGAACGCGCCGATCGCCTCGCGGCCTTCGCGCCGGGGCGTGCCGACCGGGTCCTCCAACCAGGCGTCTTCGGCGAAGCAGCCGACGTACGCGGCCCGGTCACCCGCGGTGAACGCAGCGAGGTAGGCGTCGATGGTGGCGTCGATCGTGTTCTTCGGGGCCATCGGCCGACACTATCGAAGGCCGGCTACGGAACCGGGGCCTCCTGTGACCGGTCCGTCCGATCGGTCTCGCCCCCGAAGATGATGCGGGGGCCGCGGTCCCACGTCACGTAGCCCCAGAACCAGTTGAGCAGGACCGACAGGCGGTTCCGTAGCCCGGCCACGTAGAGGAGGTGCAGCCCGAGCCAGGCGAACCACGCGAGCGTGCCCCGGAGCCTGATGCGCCCCGGCAGCTCGGCCACCGCCGAGCGGCGGCCGATCGTCGCCATCGTGCCCTTGTCACGGAAGCGGAACGGCTGGGTCGGTCGGCCGGAGAGCACCCGGCCGATCTGGCGGGCCACGTGCCCGCCGGACTGCATGGCGACCGGGGCGAGCTGGGGCAGCGGGCCGTCGCTGCGGTGATCCCGGGGCGCGGCGACGTCGCCGACCGCCCACACGCCCTCGTGGCCCGGCACCGTGAGGTCGTCGTCGACCTCGACGCGTCCTGCCCGGGTGATCGGCAGGCCCAGCGCCGCGGCCAGCGGGTTGGCGCGCACGCCCGCCGCCCAGATGACGGTGCGGGTCGGCAGCACGTCGCCCGAGGCGAAGCGCACGTGGCCGTCGGTGACCTCGGCGACCGTCTCGTCGAGGCGCACCTCGACCTGGCTGGCCCGCAGCTTGTCGAGCGCCGCCCGCTGCGACCTGGCGTGGAAGGGCGCGAGGAGGGCGTCGCGGGCCTCGACCAGCACGACGCGGGCCCGCCCCACGCCGAGGCTCGGGTAGTCCCGCCGGAAGACGATGCTGAACAGCTCGGCGAGCGCCCCCGCCGTCTCGACGCCGGTCGGTCCGCCGCCGACGACGACGAAGTTGAGCTCCCCGTCGTCGATCAGGTCGGGTTCGGCGTCGGCGGCCTCGAACCGCTCGAGCACGTGGTTGCGCAGGCTCACCGCGTCGTCCAGCGTGTACAGCGGGGTGGCGTGCTCCGGTGCCCCGGGGGTGCCGAAGTAGGCGGCCACCGCGCCGACGGCGACCACCAGGTGATCGAAGGGCACCGCGTCGACGGCGTCATGGCCCGAGCGGTCGCCGTGCGCCGCCGTGCCTGCGTGACCCCGGGCGTCGAGGAGGACCATCCGGCGGGCCCAGTCGACCCCGACGACCTCGCCGCGCCGCACCTGCAGGTTGCGCTGGCGGTGGAACAGCCCGCGGATCGGATGCGCCACGTCGGCCGCGTTCAGGCCGGAGGTGGCCACCTGGTAGAGCAGCGGTTGGAAGGTGGTGAAGTTCTGGCGGTCGATGAGCGTGACCTCGACCGGGAGCGCGTCGAGCCCTCGGGCGACGGCCAGCCCGCCGAACCCGGCGCCGACGATGACGACGTGCGGTCGGACTCCCATGTGCGGGTTACCTCCCCGGTCTGACGACCGGCGAACATTGTGAACGTCTTCACGAACACGGTAGGGCCGCCCGATGTTCCCGGCGAACCGTTTCCGGCCGCCCGCGTCACACCGCCGAGAGCTGGTCGCCCCCCTCCAGGTCGCCGTCTGCGCCGTCCCCCCGGATGTCGATGATCTCGGCCGTCGGCCCGAACGTCCGCCGGTACGCCACCGGCGTGGTGCCGACCAGGCGCCGGAAGTGGACCCGCAGCGCGGTGGCGGTGCCGAACCCGCACCGCGTCGCCACCCGGTCGACCGGCAGGTCGGTCGTCTCCAGCAACCGCTGGGCATGCAGCACCCGCTGGCGGAGCAGCCACTGCATCGGCGTCGTGCCGGTCGCCGCCCGGAAGCGGCGTGCGAAGCTGCGCTGGCTGAGGAGCGCCCGGCCGGCGAGCACCTCGACCGACAGCGGCTCGTCGAGGTGGGCGATGGCCCAGTCGAGCGTGCGGGCGATGGGATCGTCGGTGCACGCCTCAGGCATCGGCGCGTCGACGAACTGGGCCTGACCGCCGTCGCGCTGGGGCGGCACCACCATGCGGCGCGCCACCTTGTTGGCGACCTCGGCGCCGTGGTCGAGCCGCAGGATGTGGAGGCAGAGGTCGATGCCCGCGGCGGTGCCGGCCGACGTGAAGATGCCGTCGCCCCCGTCGACGAACAGCACGTCCCGGTCGACGTGCACGGAGGGGTAGACCTTCCGGAAGTCCTCGGTGTACATCCAGTGCGTGGTCGCCCGGCGCCCGTCGAGCAGCCCCGCCTGGGCCAGGAGGTACGCCCCGGTGCACACGCTGACGAGCCGGCCGCCGCGGGCGTGGACGGCGCGCAGCTCGTCGAGCAGTCGCGGCGGCGCCGGGCTGCTGCGTCCCGGCCACACCGGCAGGATGACGGTGTCGGCGTCGGCCAGGTCGTCGAGCGTGTAGGACGTGGTGATCGACCAGTCGCCGTCCGTCACCGGGATCGTCGTGCCGTAGGCGCCGATCACCCGGAAGCGGTACCAGGGATCGGCGTACTCGGACCGGTCGAGCCCGAACACCTCGTGCGCCACCCCGAGCTCGAACGCGGCGACGCTCGAACCGACGACCGCCGCCACCATGTGCCCCTCGCTCGCTCGCCGATCCTCGTCGTGCCGTCGCGTGGATGCCATGGGCAGCAGTTTGGCAGGATTCCATCGCACATGTGCACCTCTGCCACTCGTCATCCCGACCGGGCAGGTCGACAATGGGCCCATGTTCTCCGTCCAGTGCCCCCGACACGGGAGCGAAGTGCTCCTCACCGACCGCCACATCACCGGCATCGAGCCCACCGACGGTCACCTGACCGTGCGTTGGGTGTGCTGGTGCGGCCACCAGGGGTCACACCGCACCGGCCGTTCCCTCCCCGCGTCGACCATCGTCTGACCTCAGCCCACCACCCGACACCTCGCCCATCGCCTGACCCTCC
The DNA here is from genome assembly GCA_036280455.1 of Acidimicrobiales bacterium. Taxonomy (GTDB): domain Bacteria; phylum Actinomycetota; class Acidimicrobiia; order Acidimicrobiales; family VFJN01; genus ZC4RG19. Next base: position 394 of record DASUQS010000233.1, on the reverse strand, counting down.
CCTCAGCCCACCACCTCCGACACCAACCCGCCACCGCGGCCCCGCCCGCCGGTCACGCCGGCATGGAACCCGCCCCGCTGTCGCCCTCCGGCGGCGGCGGGGCGGTGCCGCGTGGTGCAGGTGACGAGGCCTGCCGCGTGGTGCAGGTGGAGCCTCGCCGTCAGGCCGAGATGCCGCCGTCGAGCGGTAGCGCGACGCCCGTCAGGGCGCCCGCCTCGTCGCTCGCCAGGTAGGCCACGGCCGCAGCCACCGCCGCAGGCGCGATCACCCCCGCCGGCAGCAGCATCTGCATCCGGTCGAGCAGCCGGGGATCGCCGTCCGGCGGGATGCGGGGGGCGACCTCGGCCAGCAGCGGCGTGTCGACGGCCGCCGGGCACACGCAGTTGACCCGCAC
>DASUQS010000232.1:0-22847 GCA_036280455.1 Acidimicrobiales bacterium | reverse complement strand
GATGTCCGGGTAGTAGGCGCTGCGGGGGCGGGGGACGGCGGTGTCGATGGAGTCACGGATCAGGTCCGCCATCGGAAAGGCCTCGCGCACCTCCGGGTCGTCGAAGACGGCGGACCGGGCCCCCGAGTTGCCTTCCGCCAGCATGTACTCGGCCTGGCTCTCGACGCTGGTGATGCAGTTCACGGCGTCGACCGCCAGGTCCTGGTGATCGCCGAAGGCACCGACGCCGAGGTTGATGCCACCGAGCGGCGGCGCGCTCTCCGTGCCCACGTCGACGCGGGGCACCCGTGCCCACCCGATGTCGTCGAGGACGGCCTGGTCGAGCGATCCCTCCTCGACCGCCTCCGAGGCTGCGCCGTAGACGTAGGGCCAGTTGACCATGAAGCCGCCGCTGTCGGACTGGAAGCCGTTGCGGGCCGTCTCCTCGATCGCCGTCGAGAGCTGGGGGTTCGCCGCCTCGTCCGCGACGCGACGGATGATCTCCGCCGCGGTGCGGCCCGCCTCCGAGTCGAGGGTGGGCGTCGCGTCACGGCCCGCCGCCGGGTCCTCGATCACCTTGCCGCCGGCGGAGGACACCAGCGAGCTGATCCACACCATGTAGCCCTCGTAGCGGCTCCCCGTGACCTCGACGGTGGTGTCGGTGTCCGCGGCGGCATCGATGATCTGGTCCCAGGTGACGGACTCGTTGGCCGGATCGAGACCGGCCTGCTCTGCGATCGACTTGCGGTACCAGAGCAACTGCGTGTTGGCCCAGAACGGCGCGGCCACCAGCTCGTCGTTCCACTGGGTGGTCTCCAGCGGGCCCTCCAGCACGTCGCGTGTGAGGGTCTCGGCCTCGTCCTCGGTGAAGGGGCGGAGGAAGCCGGCCTCGGCGAACTCGGGCACGAACACCACGTCGACGCTCATGAGGTCGATCGAGCTGTCGTTGGCGGCCAACCGCCGGACGAGTTGCTCGCGCTGGCTGTCCGCGTCGGCCGGCAGCTTGGAGATCTCGATGCGGTACTCGCCCTCCGCCGCCTCGGTGCACTTCTCCGCCAGGGCTTCCTGGCCGCCGTTGTCGGGGTTCGTGTACCAGGTCAGCGTCGGCGGGCCGCCGTCACCACCCCCGCAGGCCGCCACGGCCGCCCCGGTGGCCATCGCGACGACCGCCGCGAGCGAACGACGTGACCGTCGGTGCCCCCGCCGGCGTGACCGACCGGATGATGTCCCGTGCCGCCCGCCAACTCCGGCAGCACCAGGCAACGGTCCCCTCCTCCTCCTGTGGGATGTCGTGCGCGGAACGTACCCAGGTGGCCGCCGCTTGATCCTCACCCGTCGGGGGTGAGGGCCCGTCCTGCCGCCGGCCGCCAGCCGTTGATCAGCCCGTGATCATCCCAAGGTCACGCCGTCGGGAGCTGGAGCGCCGCCACCAATGCCCGGTGGTCGCTGCCGGGGACGTCGTGAACGGACACGCCCTCGACCGCCGTCGACCCGTCCACCAACACGTGGTCGATGGTCAGCATCGGGCCGAAGTCCCTCGCCCGCCAGGTCGGCTGCCAGCCGTGTCCGAGGGCGAGGGCGGCGTCCGTGTAGCCGTCGTCGAGCAGCCCCCGCATCGTCGGTTGGTCGACGGTCGCGTTGAAGTCACCGATCAGCAGGTGCACCCGATCTGGAGCCCCACCTGGCGAGGTGCCGGCGGCGCTCCCTGCCGCGACGTCGGCCCCGGCGTACCCGGTCCCGCTGCCTGCCCGACCGGTGCCGCCCGGGCGGGGTAGAGCGCGCATCGTCTCGCGCCACGCGTCCACGCCACCGGGAAGGACCGGTGGCACCGGATGGACGACCGTCACCTGGACCGGCGGCGCGCCGGGCATCGCCACCAGACCGGTCGGCTGGGCGTGCTCGCCGGGGATGGCCTCCGTGAAGGTCGAGCCCACCTCGTCGACCGGATAGCGGCTGTAGAGGCCCGTGCCGGACGCGCCGACGCGGGCGTCGATCACCCCGTACGGCAGAGCGTCCTCGATCCCTTCCGCGACGAGCCGACGGTGGAAGCCCGGAGTCAGCTCCTGGACGCCCAGCACCTGGATGTCGTGCTCCTCCACCAGGTCGACGACCGTGGCGGGATCGGCGAACCCGAACTGGACGTTGCTCGTCATCACGCGCAGCGCGGGGCCGGTCGGCGCCGGCGACGGCCCGTCGGCCGCGACGAACAGCGGGGCCAGCACCAGCCCGTAGCCGGCGCAGCACACGCCGGCGGCCAGCGCCGCGGGCCGCACCCGGAGGAGAGCCACGACAGCGAGCGCCGCCACGCTGGCGAGCGCTGCGTACGGCGTGAACACGATGAACGTCTCGATCGTCGTGCCCGCGCCGAGCCCCGTGGCGCGCACGATCAGCCACAGCACCAGCGGCACCACCAGCGCCCAGGCCAGCACTGCCCGGATCCCGACTCGCCGCCATGCACTGCCATCGCCGCCGCCGTCCGCGTCGGCGCTGTGGCCGTCGTCCACGGGGCCGCTGCCCGCTGACCCGCCGCGCTCCCCGACCGCACCGTCTTCAGCTCGGTCGCCGTGGGTGATGTTCGTGCCGTCCGCCAGCTCCCTCGCCCTCCGTGCCACGTGCCCACCGTAGGACAGACCCGGTCGTCGACGTCTTCGACGACGAACGCGCGGACGGGCGGACAGGCCGACGCTCTCGGGGCACCGGTGGGACGTGAGAGAGGTGCCGCCCTCGGGAATGCAGGTCGGCGCTCCGGCCCCGGCGTGACCGTGGTCCCGAGGCGGTGACTCGCGCCTGCGCACTCTCGAGGCAATCACGTGCGGCCCCCACACGTGGTTGCCTCGAAAGTTCTCGGGCGCGAGTCACTGCCTCACCAACCGGGAGGCTCGCCCGACCGGCGGCGCCGACCGGCGGTCTCGCCGGATCGACGGCCCGAGCCGGCGGGCGGGGAACCTGGGCACCCGGGTTCGACCGCACGTGGCATGACCCCCGGACGCGAGCGGGCCCGCCGCCCGAAGGCGGCGGGCCCGATCCCGCAGTGCAAACGCTGTGTGCATGTGCCCCGCCGGGAGGCGGGACGAGCAGGCACGGGTCTTACATCATGCCCATGCCACCCATGCCACCCATCGGGTCGCCGCCGCCCGCAGGGGCAGCCGCGGCCGGCTCGGGCTTGTCGGCCACGAGCGACTCGGTGGTGAGCACGAGGCCGGCGATCGACGCTGCGTTCTGCAGCGCCGCACGCGTGACCTTGGCGGGGTCGATGACGCCGGCCTTGACCAGGTCCTCGATGTCGCCGGTCGCCGCGTTGAGGCCGATGGAGCCCTCTTCGCCCTCGACCTGGCGGACCGCGACCGCACCCTCGATGCCGGCGTTGTCGGCGATGAGCCGGGCCGGCGCCTGGAGCGCGGCGTACACGGTGCGGGCACCGGTCGCCTCGTCGCCCGACAGCGAGTCGACGACCTTGGACACGGCGGCACGGCTGCGCAGGAGGGCGGTGCCGCCACCGGCGACGATGCCCTCTTCGATGGCCGCACGCGTCGCGGACAGGGCGTCCTCGATGCGGTGCTTCTTCTCCTTGAGCTCGACCTCGGTGGCCGCGCCGACCTTGACGACCGCGACGCCGCCGGAGAGCTTGGCCAGCCGCTCCTGGAGCTTCTCACGATCCCAGTCGGAATCGGTGTCGTCGATCTCACGCTTGATCTGGCTGATGCGGCCCTTGATGTCGTCGTCCGAGCCGGCACCGTCGACGATGGTCGTGGTGTCCTTGGTGACGATGACCTTCTTGGCCCGACCCAGCAGGTCGAGGGTGATGTTGTCGAGCTTGAGGCCGACCTCTTCGGCCACGACCTGGCCACCGGTGAGGGTGGCGATGTCGCCGAGCATCGCCTTGCGGCGATCGCCGAAGCCGGGGGCCTTGACCGCGGTGCTGTTGAACGTGCCGCGGATCTTGTTGACCACCAAGGTGGCCAGGGCCTCGCCCTCGACGTCCTCGGCGATGATCAGCAGCGGCTTGCCCGTCTGCATGACCTTCTCGAGCACCGGGAGCATCTCCTGGACCGAGCTGATCTTGCCCTGGTTCAGCAGGATGTAGGCGTCCTCGAGGACGGCTTCCTGGCGGTCGGCGTCGGTGACGAAGTAGGGCGACTGGTAGCCCTTGTCGAACTGCATGCCCTCGGTGAAGTCGAGCTCCATGCCGAAGGTGTTCGACTCCTCGACGGTGACCACGCCGTCCTTGCCGACCTTGTCGATGGCGTCGGCGAGCACCTCGCCGATGGCCGGGTCGGCGGCCGAGATGGCGGCGACCTGGGCGATCTCCGACTTGTCGTCGATCTCCTTGGCCTGGTCCTTGATCGCCTCGACCGCGGCGGCGACGGCCTGCTCGATGCCCCGCTTGAGGCTCATCGGGCTGGCGCCGGCGGCGACGTTGCGCAGGCCCTCGCGCACGAGCGCCTGGGCCAGCACGGTGGCGGTGGTGGTGCCGTCACCCGCGATGTCGTTGGTCTTGGTGGCGACCTCCTTCACGAGCTGGGCGCCCATGTTCTCGAAGGGGTCGTCGAGCTCGATCTCGCGCGCGATGGAGACGCCGTCGTTGGTGATCGTGGGGGCGCCCCACTTCTTGTCGAGCACCACGTTGCGGCCCTTGGGGCCGAGCGTGACCTTCACCGCGTCAGCGAGCTTGTTGACGCCGGCCTCGAGGGCGCGGCGGGCTTCGTCGTCGAATTTGAGGATCTTGGGCATCTACACGCTCACTTGGTCACGATGGCGAGCACGTCACGGGCGGACAGGACGAGAACGTCGTCGCCGTCCACCGAGACCTCGGTGCCGCCGTACTTGCTGTACAGGACTGTGTCGCCGACGCTGACGCCGACGGGAATGATCTCGCCGCTCTGCTCGGAGCGCTTGCCCGGGCCGACGGCGAGGACCTCGCCCTGCTGCGGCTTCTCCTTGGCGGTGTCGGGGATGACCAGGCCGCTCGCCGTGGTCTCCTCGCTCTCGCCGGGCTTCACGACGATGCGATCGTCGAGGGGCTGCAAAGCCATGTGTGTCGCCTCCGTTGGCGCTGGTGTCTAACCCCGGATGGGTTAGCAGTCTCCCGATACGAGTGCTAACCCTACGCACCAGCGCTTAGCAGTCGCAACCCCCGAGTGCCAGGAACCGGCGGCAGTGGTGCAGCGCAACCATGACGCATGCCGGACGCGATCGGGTGAACAGCGTTTACCAACGCGGTAGCGTCGCATCCATGGCGACCGGCACCGATCCCGACACCGCGCAATCCGGCCTCGAGCCCTGGTTGACGGGGCTCTACGAACCGGTCGACGACGAGCTCGACGTGACCGGCCTGCAGGTGACCGGCGAGCTGCCCGCCGCCCTGCACGGCACCTACCTCCGGAACGGGCCGAACCCCGCCTTCCCCCCGCTCGGGCGCTACCACATCTTCGACGGCGACGGGATGCTGCACGGCGTCACCTTCGACGAGGGCGACGCCCGCTACCGCAACCGCTGGGTGCGCTCGCGCGGGCTCGAGGCCGAGCGGCGCGCCGGGCGCGCCCTCTACTCGGGGCTGTCCGACTACCGCATCCCGGAGCCGGAGGTCGTGGCGGAGGCCGGGATCATGAAGAACACGGCCAACACCCACGTGGTGCGCCACGCCGGCCGCATCCTCGCCCTGATGGAGGGCGTCCCGCCGACCGAGATCACGCCGGATCTCGACACGGTCGGCGAGTACGACTTCGGCGGGGCGCTCGCCGGAGCGATGACCGCCCACCCCAAGCTCGACCCGGTCACGGGCGAGATGGTGTTCTTCGGCTACAGCCCGTTCCCGCCCCACCTGCACGTGTACGCGGCGGCGCCCGACGGCACGATCACGTGGTCGACGCCGGTCGACCTGCCCGGTCCGGTGATGATGCACGACTTCGTCGTGACCGCGACCAAGGTCGTCATGTTCGACCTGCCCGCGGTGTTCGACATCCAGTCGATGCTGGGCGGCGCGGCCGCGCCGGAGGGCGGCGGCTTCATCCGTTGGGCCCCCGACCACGGCGCCCGCATCGGCGTCCTCGACCGGGGCGCGGCGGGGGCGACCACCCGATGGGTCGACGTCGACCCGTTCTGGGTGTTCCACTTCCTCAACGGCTACGACGACGGTGACGCGGTCGTGGTGGAGGGCTGCCGGGCCGACGCCCTCAACGTGTCGTTCGGCGACACCGAGCCGGAGGGCACTGCCACCGCCCTGCACCGCTGGCGCATCGACGCCGGTACCGGCACCGTGGCGGTCGAGCAGGTCGACGACCGCCCGGCCGACTTCCCCCGCGTGGCGGACGGCGCCGCCGGGCTGCACGCCCGCTACGGCTACCTGGCCGAGGCCCGGGCGTGGGACGGCGACGAGGTGACCTTCGGCGGCGTGGCCAAGCACGACCTGCACACCGGCGCGAAGACCGCGGTGGAGTGGCGGGCCGGCGAGGCCGGCGGGGAGCCGGTGTTCGCCGCGGACCCCGACCGCCCCGCGGCCACCCACGGCGAGGACGCCGGCTGGCTGCTGTGCTTCGTCAGCGACAAGGCCACCCGCGCCACCGACCTCGTCGTGGTCGACGCCCCGTCGATGACCGAGGTGGCGCGGGTGCACATGCCGCGCCGCGTGCCGTTCGGCTTCCACGGATCATGGCTGCCCGCCGGGCGGGGCTGATCCGCCCTATCCCTTCCCCCCGCGCAGCATGCCCGTGACCGACGAGTCGATCGCGGCCGCCACCAGCGCGTCGGCCATCTCGTCCGGGAAGTCGAAGCCCATCAGCAGCACCTCGGCGACCCCGTGGGCCGCGGACCACAGCGCGAGCGCGGCGACGAAGGGGTCGTCGACCACCAGCAGGCCCTTGGCGATCGCCTGCTCGACCGGCGCCAGCGCGGCGGCGAACACCTCGGTGGCCGGGCCGAAGCTGAGCGGCAGGCCCGCCGCGGGGAGCTGGGGCGGGTAGCGGAACATGAGCCGGTGGAGCTGCGGCTCGTCGCGGGCGTGGCCGACGTACGCGCGCCCGAGGGCGCGGATGCGCTCGACCGGGTCGGCCTCGTCGATGGCGTCGAAGCGCTCGCGGAGCCGGTGGAACTCGTCCTCGGCCACCGCCGCCAGCAGGTCGTCGTAGTCGGTCACGTAGGCGTAGAGCGCCGGGGCCGTGACCCCGAGCGCCCGGGCGACGCTGCGCAGGCTCACCTGGCCGACGCCTTCGGCGCGCACGAGGGCGCGGGCGCGCGCGACCACGGCGTCGCGGGTCAGACCGGGGCGGGCCATCCCGGAAGGATGCCACCTCGCCCGCCCCTTCCCGGACACCCAGGTCAGCGCCCGTCCGTAACGGCCCGAGGCAATGGGGGCCACGCCGGCACGCCGGAGGCAGGAGGGACCGGCCCCCGGACCCGATTGCCTCGGGAACAGCGGCTCGGACCCCATTGCCTCGCGTCGGGGCGCTTGACAGGTCCGCGCCGTCAACCCAGACTCCGCTAAACACCGTTCACCGACTCATCCTCACCGTCAGTCGCCCGTCCGGCCGGGAGGTCGCACCCACATGCCGATCCCCCGCACGCTGCTCGACTCGCCGCTCACCGACCTCGACCTCGAGCTGCGCTCGGGCACCTGGCCGGAGGGCCTCGGCGGCGAGGTCTTCATCTCCACCTCCGAGCGCGCTACGGCCCCGGTCCACGGCTTCTTCGGCGACGGGGTGATGATCCGCCTCTCGCTCGCCCCCGGCACCCACGACGCGGCGCCGGGGCGGTTCGCCTGGCGGCACCGCGTGCTCGACACGCCCACGCGCCGGCTGCGCGAGGCCCGGCCGGACGTGTGGGAGGCCAACGGGCTCGGCTGGTCGTCCCCGTTCGGCTACGCCAACGCGGCCAACACCGCGCCGCTGCCGTGGGACGGCCGCCTGTTCGCCACCTGGGACGCCGGCCGTCCGGTGGAGGTCGATCCCGTCTCGCTGCGCTTCCTCGGGGAGGTCGGCCAGCGGGACTCGTGGGGCGACGACCTGTTCGGCCATCCCGTGCTGCCGATGGTGAACTCGACCGCCCACCCGGTCGTCGACCCCGAGCGGAACTGCCTGTGGAGCGTGCGGGCCGATCCCGCCACGGGGGGCGTGCACGTCGTCCGGTGGGACGGCGAGGCCACCGCGGTGCGGCGCTGGCCGCTCGACGGCGTCGTGCTCCCCCAGTCGATGCACACGGTCGCCCAGACCCGCGACTGGCTGGTGCTCATCGACACGGCGTTCCGCGTCGACCTGGCGGAGGCCCTGGGCACCGCCGAGCGGACGGTCACCACGTTCGCCGACGAGCCGGTGTGGCTCGTGCGCAAGGACGACCTGGAGGCCGCGCCCGACGGCCAGCCGGTGGCGCCTCGCGCCACCCTGCGCCTCGCGCCCGAGCTGAACCACTACTACGCCACCTGGGACGACACCGACGGCATCCGCCTGGTGATCGAGCACACGGTCGACACCGACCTGGCGATGGCGCTGCGCCCCGACGACGTCGACGCGCTCGGCCGGCCCGTCGACCCCCGCCTGCGCGGCCTCTACACCCACGCCATGGCCGCCGGACACGTCGACGAGCTGGTGATCGACCCCGCGACAGGGCGCATCGGCGAGCGCTCCCGCTTCGGCGGGGCCGACGGGTTCTGGGCCACGCAGCTCTCGGCGATGGACTGGAGCCTCGACGGGCTGACCAAGCCCACGGTCCACCACATGCTCCACACCGGCTACCGTCCCGACGCGGTGACCGAGCGGGCCCTCGCCCTGTACGCCGGCCGCGTCGACCGGGCCGACCTGCCGACCGACGAGGTGCCCGCCCGCCTCGTCACGCTCGAGCGGCCGGGGCTGGCCGCCCTCGCCGAGTGGGGCTACGCACCGGACGACTATCCGACCTCGCCGTCGTTCGCTCCCCGGCCCGGCGGTGCCGCCGGCGGGCACGACGGCTGGGTCCTCGTGCCCGTGCTGTCCGACGACGGCTTCCGGGTCGAGGTGTTCGACGCCGCCGCCATCGGCGCCGGGCCGGTCGCCGTGCTCGCCGCGCCGGGCGGGGCCACCGTGCCGTTCCTCATCCACTCCGCCTGGGCGCCCGACGCGACGCCGGCACCCGCAGGCGAGCGGCTGCGCTTCGCGGAGGACCTCGACCCGGCGCGCCTCGCGTCACTACCCGACGACCTCGCCGACGCGGCGAGAGCCGTCGCCCACGACCTCGACGCCGAGCTGGGTGAGGCGTCCTGACCACGACCCGGGGGGATGTTGTGGCACACGACAGGATCACGACCGCGAGAGCCGGCGCGCGACGACGCCCGCCGCGCGGCCGGGCGCGGCAGCTCGCCGCGGTCGTGACCCTCGGCGCGCTTGCCGGCGGGCTCGCCTGCTCCGAGCCGATCGAGGACGCCGACGCCGGCGGTGGCAGCGACTCGACGTCGTCGGACGACCCGTTCGAGATCAGCGACGCCCCCAGTGCGGTCGAGGCGATGGCCGGCGAGGACACCACCCTCGGCGAGCTGCCCGACAGCCCGGTCGAGGCCACCGGCGAGCCGATCAAGATCGGCATGATCAACCAGGACACCGGGGCCGTCGGCGCCTTCCCCGAGCTGACCGAGGCCGCCGAGGCCGCGGTCGCGTTCGTCAACGCCGAGCTGGGCGGCGTCGAGGGACGGCCGCTCGAGCTGATCACCTGCGACACCGGCTTCTCGCCCGAGGGATCGACCGCCTGCGCCCAGCGCCTGGTGAGCGAGGGCGTCGTGGCCGTCACCGGCGGCATCGACGTCTGGGGCACGTCGATCGGCGTGCTGGAGAGCAACGGGGTGCCCTACATCGGCGGCATCCCTGTCAGCGAGCGCGAGATGAACAGCCCGATCTCGTTCATGTTCAGCGGCGGTGTGCCCGGGGCGTTCGCTGCCTTCGCCAGCTTCGCGATCGAGGACCTGGGCGCCGAGTCCATCGCGATCATGTACGGGGACTTCGGGTCCATCAAGCTCGCCGCCGAGCACTACGGTGCCGGCGTGGCGGAGAGCCTGGGCCTGGCGCCCGAGGACATCACGCTCGTCCCGTTCCCGGTCACCGAGGACGACCTCGTGCCCCACCTCACCGCGGCCGCCGCCGCGGAGCCCGACGCCATCATCGCCGGTGCCGCCGACGCCGCGTGCGTCCCCCTGATGACCGCGGCCGACGATCTCGACATCGACGCCGACATGTTCCTCGTGGGGGCGTGTGCCGCACCGCAGATCCTCGACGCGGTCGGCGACAGCGCGACCGACCGATGGTTCAACGTCGAGGGACCGGTCACCCGCGAGGCCCGCGGCGTCACCGAGCAGCGCCTCCTCAACGACAACCGGCTGTACGCCGAGGCCCTCGCCCGGCACAGCGACGGGCTCGACCCGGCCGGCGCGGGCACGATCTCGTTCCGCGACATCATGAACATCACCGTGCTCATGCGGGAGATCGGTGTCGACGACGTGACCTCCGCCTCGCTCATCGCCGCCCTGCGGGAGACCGACGAGCATCCGAGCTTCGCCGGGCACCCCTACACCTGCGACGGCACGCCCATCCCGGATCTGGCGTCGCTGTGCGCCCCGCAGCAGATCATCGCCCACTACGACGGCGAGACGTTCTCGCAGGCCAGCGAGACCTGGATCGACGTCCCCGCCCTGGTCGCGGGCATGGGCTGAGCGGCGACCGCAGTGGAGGACTACCTGCGGTTCCTGCTGCTCGGCCTGGGGAGCGGTGGTGTCATCGCGGCCCTCGGCCTCGGGCTGGTGCTCACCCAGCGGGCCTCGGGGGTGGTCAACCTCGGGCACGCCGCCATGGGCATGTTCGGGGCGGCGACGTTCTTCCACCTGCGGGCGACCGGCGAGCTGATCCTGCCCTTCCCCGGGCTGCCGGACCACATCCGGCTGTCCCCCGCGGGGATGCGGCCGACGTTCCTCACCGCGCTGGTCGTCACGCTCGCGCTGTCCGCCCTCGTCGGGGCGCTCCTCGACGTGCTCGTCTTCGCCCGCCTGCGCCGGGCGCACGCGCTGGCCCGGGTCGTCGCCTCGCTCGGCCTGATGCTGTTCCTGCTCGCCATGGCCGGCCAGCGCTTCCAGCAGGGGGCGGCGCTGCTGTCGATCGACGGGGTGCTGCCCACCGCCTCCGTCGACGTGCTGGGCGTCGCCATCCCCCGCGACCGCCTCCTGCTCGCCGGCCTGGCCATCGTCGCCGCCGGGGCGCTGGCGGCGACGTACCGATTCACGCGCTTCGGCCTCGCCACCCAGGCGGCCGCCGAGAGCGAGAAGGGCGCCCTCCTCACCGGGTTGTCACCCGACCTCCTGAGCGCCGCCAACTGGGCCATCGCGTCGATGCTCGCCACCGGCGCCACGATCTTCATCGCCCCGATCACCGGCCTCGCCCCGACGACGGCCGCACTGCTGATCGTCCCCGCTCTGGCCGCCGCGCTGCTGGGCCGGCTCGACTCGTTCGCCGTGACGGTCGCGGCGGGGCTCGGCATCGGGATGGTCCAGTCGGCGACGCTCCACTTCACGGGCACCCAGGACTGGATCCCCGGCTGGGTCCCCGACGGCGGCCTCCAGCAGGCCCTGCCGTTCCTGATCATCCTCGTGTCGGTGAGCTGGGCCGGGAACAGGTTGCCCACCCGCGGCGACCGCGTCGAGCGCGGCCTGCCGCCGTCACCGGTCCCCCGCCACCCGATCGCGTGGACGCTGGGTCTCGGCGGGCTCACCCTCGTCGCCCTGCTGACGGCGAGCAGCGACTGGCGCCTCGGCATCATCGTGAGCATGACGGGCGCCCTGCTGGCGCTGTCGGTCGTCGTGCTCACCGGGTACGTCGGGCAGATCTCGCTCGCCCCGCTGGCGTTCGCGGGGGTCGCCGGGTTCGTGATGGCCCGGCTGTCGTCGGGCGGCTGGCCGCCGGCGCTCGCCCTCGTCGCCGGCGTGGCGGCCAGCCTCGCCGTCGGCATCGTCACCGGCCTGCCGGCGGTGCGCGTGCGCGGCATGACGCTCGCCATCGCCACGCTGGCCGCGGCGGTCGCCATCGAGGAGCTGGTGCTGCGCAGCTCCGCGCTCACCGGCTCGTCCGGCGCCGCCAGCGTGCCGCCGCTGAGGATCGGCCCGCTCGACCTCGACGTCGCGGCGCGCGGCGACGCCTTCCCCCGGGTGGCGTTCGGTATCGGCGTGCTCGTCGTGCTCGCGCTCGCCGCGCTCGTGGTCGCCAACCTGCGGCGCAGCCCGACCGGCCTCCGCTGGTTGGCGGTGCGGGCCAACGAGCGCGCCGCCGCGGCCGTCGGCATCGACGTGGCCCGCACCAAGCTGAGCGCCTTCGCCCTGTCATCGGCGCTGGCGGGGCTCGGGGGCACGTTGCTCGCCCTGCAGCGCGCCCAGCTCTCGGCCGAGTCGTACCTGGTGCTGCTCTCGCTCTCGTTGCTGGCCCTCACGTACCTCGGGGGGATCGCCAGCCTGACCGGCGCCCTGGTGGCCGGTGCCCTGACCACCGGCGGCATCGTCACGGTGGCGGGCGGCAGCGCCGACTCGTCGCAGGTGCAGTTCGCGGTGACCGGCCTGGCGCTGATGGCCGCCACGGTGCTGGCACCCGACGGCGCACGAGGGGTCGCCTCGGCGACCGCGGCGCGGCTGCAGCGCCTGAGGGTCGGCCGCAGCGAGGTCGGATCGGGGAACGCCGGCGTCGGACGCGCCCGGGCCGTGGCGACCGACGACGGCGGCACGACGAGCCAGGCGACGGCGAACGACGGAGCCACAGCGACCGCCGACGACGGAGCCACAGCGACCGCCGACGACACCGGCGCTCGGTCGGGGCCGCCGCCCCCGGCAGCTGCGCCGCCGAGCTCGACCGCGACAGGGGGACCCCGCGCATGACCGACGCGACGCCACTGCTCGACGTGCGGGATCTCACAGTCGCCTACGGGGGCGTGGCTGCCGTCGACGGCGTCAGCCTGACGGTCGGTGCCGGCGAGGTCGTCGGTCTGATCGGGCCGAACGGCGCCGGCAAGACCTCGTGCATCGACGCCATCGGCGGCTTCGTCCGGCCCCGTCGAGGCCAGGTATCCCTGGGCGACCGGGCGATCGGCGACCTCCCGCCCCACGAGCGGGTGGCGGCGGGCCTGGCCCGCACGTTCCAGTCGTGCGAGCTGTTCCCCGATCTGTCGGTGCGAGACAACCTCGCCGTCGCTGCGCACCGGCCCTCCCGCTGGGCGATGCTGCTCGACGCCGTCGCCCCGCGACGCTCACCCGCGGGGAGCCGGGCCGCGGAGCTCCTCGACCTGTTCGGCCTGGGCGACGTCGCCGACGCGCTGCCCCGGCACCTGCCGCACGGCCTCCAGCGGGTGGTCGACCTGGCGCGGGCCCTCGCCACCGAGCCGCAGGTCGTGCTGCTGGACGAGCCGGCGGCCGGGCTCGACACGGACGAGACCGCCGCCCTCGGGGCGCAGGTGCGACGGCTGCCCGAGCTCGGCGTGGCCGCGCTCCTGGTCGACCACGACATGGGCTTGGTGATGGGATCGTGCAGCAGGGTGCTGGTGCTCGACCTCGGGCGCGTGATCGCCTCGGGCCCACCGACCGAGGTCCAGTCCGATCCTGCGGTCGTGCGCGCCTACCTCGGCGACCCGGCGGCGACGGCATGACGGCGACGACCGAGCCGGCGCCGGGCGTGAACCGGGGTGAGGTCGCCATCGCCGTGCGCGGGCTGGTGGCCGGCTACGACGGCGTGCCGGCCGTGCACGGCATCGACCTGACCGTGCACGCCGGCGAGGTGGTGGCGCTGCTCGGCGCCAACGGCGCCGGCAAGTCGACCACCCTGCTGGCGGTGGCCGGTCTCGTCGACCTCCAGGCCGGTGGCATCGAGGTGGTCGGCACGTCGACCGGGCGCTCGTCGGGCCGGCCCGCCGCGACCGCTCGGCGGGCCCGGCGGCTCGCCCGGTCGGGCCTCGCCCTGGTGCCGGAGGACCGCTCGCTCTTCCCGACGCTCACCGCCCGTCAGACCCTGCGGCTCGCCGCCCGGCGGGGTCAGGCTGCGGCGGCGATCGACGACGCCGTGGGGTGGTTCCCGCCGCTGGCGCGCGTCCTCGATCGCCAGGCGCAGCTGCTGTCCGGCGGCGAGCAGCAGATGCTGGCGCTGGCCCGCGCGCTCGTCCGTCGTCCGCGGGTGCTGATGATCGACGAGATGAGCCTGGGCCTCGCCCCGCTCGTGGTCGACGCGCTCCTGCCGGTCGTGCGGGCGGCCGCGACGGAGCACGGCGCCGGCGTTCTGTTGGTCGAGCAGCACGTTCCTGCCGCCCTCGCCGTGGCCGACCGCGGCTACGTGTTGAGGGCTGGTCGCGTGGCGCTCGAGGGTGACGCGACCACGCTACGCGCGGACCCGGACCTCCTCGCGGCGAGCTACCTCGGCTCCACGTAGGGCGCGGCGCCGGGCACGGCGCGGAAGGAAATCGAACAAAATCCCTGTTCAGCCGTTGTTTCGCGCGCGCCGACATGGGAGGCTCTCCGATAGCTCACAAAAGGCGGTCAACGCACCACAAGCAGTCACGATCCAGGGAGAGTTAGCTCCATGGCATCAGCGAGCGAGATGGCGGAGTGCGCGCACCGGGCGACCGGCGACGAGATCCTCATCGCCGGTCTCTTCACCCCCCGACATCCCCCCGGCGCCCCCGGCCGGCGAGCCCTCGTGGTCGCCGTGAGCCCCATGCGCGTGTACCTGCTCCGCCAGCGGCAGCACGACGGCGGGCCGCCGGATGCGCTGGCGCTGGCGCACACCTTCGACCGCCGGCGCCTGGCCGCCACCATCCACACCCGGGTCGACGGCCGCACCCTCACGCTCGAGGACACGTGGACCGGCGAACGGTTCGAGCTGGTGGGGGCGCGGGCCCCGGAGGCGCACGTCACGGCGACGATGCACGCGCTGTCCGACCTCCACGAGATGGCCAGCTGACGCACTGACCACGTCGGCACCGCTCCTGACGGCGCCGCCATCGAACGGCGCCGCCATCGAGAGGTGCCGTTCTCACAGGGCGCCGTGCTCGGACGGTGCCGCCACTGAACGGCCCCGTGGTCTGACGGCACCGCGCAGAGCAGGCCGTGCTCAGACGGCGCGGGGTTGCGGGTCGCCCGCGCCGATGACCCACCTTGCGCCGGTCTCGACCGCGGCCTGGGGCGTCGCCGTCGTGGCGACGTAGCGGAACGACGCCTCCAGGGCATCCGGCGTGACCTCGCAGACCACGTAGCCACGACGCCGCGGCTCGACGTAGCTGATCGACGGCGACTGGGCCGCCGCGGCCTCGACCAGATCGATGAACGCTGCCGGGAAGGTCGACGAGATCGACGTGCCCACGAGCTCGGGGACGAGCGCGGGCGACGATGCGTCGTCGGGATCGACGGTCACCACCCCGACCCCGCTGGCGTGGATGTCGCCGGTGATCACCACGGGGTTGTCGACCTCGCGCAGCCGCTCGACGAGGCGGCGCCGCGCCGCCGGGTAGCCGTCCCACTGGTCGAGGTTCACGCCCTCGTCCGCGCCGAGCGGCACCGCGATCTTCGACATGATCGTCTGCTGGGCCAGCACGTTCCACGTGGTGCCGCTGTCCGCGAGCTCGTCGTCCAGCCAGGCCTCCTGCTCGTCGCCGAGCATCGTGCGCTCGTCGTCGCGCACCGCGGCGCAGG
Organism: Acidimicrobiales bacterium; assembly: GCA_036280455.1. Lineage (GTDB taxonomy): Bacteria > Actinomycetota > Acidimicrobiia > Acidimicrobiales > VFJN01 > ZC4RG19. The sequence continues at coordinate 7,210 of DASUQS010000232.1, read as the reverse complement.
CGACCCCCACGTCGTTCGGCACCGCGCATGCCTGGTCGCTGCGGTGCTGACGACCGTCGAGCACGTAGAAGCTGAGGAGGTCGCCCCACCGCACCGACCGGTACAACGTGACCTGGGTGCCGTCGGGCGGTTCGATGCGCACCGGCATGTGCTCGTAGTACGCCTGGTACGCCGCGGCCCGGCGCTCGTCGAAGGCGGGCGACGGGGTCGACCGGTCCTGCGGTATCGAGCCCGCGTAGTTGTTCTCCACCTCGTGGTCGTCCCACGTCGTCAGCCAGGGCACGTGGGCGTGCGAGGCCTGGAGCGCCGGGTCGGCCTTGTACTCGCCGTAGCGCCGCCGGTAGCCGGGCAGGTCGACGGGCGCCTCGCCCTGCAGCGTGCGGATCCCACCGGGGTCCGGGGCGCTCTCGTAGATGTAGTCGCCGAGGAACACGACCATGTCGATGTCCTCGGCCGCGATGTGCTCGTGTGCGGGCCAGTGCCCCGACTGGTACTCCTGGCACGAGGCGAACGCGAACCGCAGGCGCTCGACCTCGGCACCGGGCTCGGGCGCGGTCCGGGTGCGCCCCACGGGGCTCCTCGCCTCGCCGATCGAGAAGCGATACCAGTACCACGTGTCGGGCTGCAGGCCCGAAGCGTCGACGTGCACGGAGTGGGCGAGCGCCGGCTCGGCCACCGCATCGCCCGAGGCGACGATGTCGTCGAAGGCGCGGTCGGCTGCCAGCTCCCACCGCACCGGCAGCGGCTGGTCGGGCAGGCCGCCGTCGTCGGCGACCGGATCGTTGACCAGCCGGGTCCACAGGATGACCGAGTCCGGCAACGGATCGCCCGACGCGACGCCGAGGGCGAACAGGCCGAGCGGCAGGCTCGGCGGCACGGGCGGCAGGTCGACCACCGTGTCGGGCAGCGTGTCGCCGCCGGTGCCGACGGGATCGTCCTCGTCGTCGCCACCGCGGCTGCAGCCCGCGGCGAGCGCCGTCGCCACCACCCCGGCGAGGAACGTGCGTCGGGGCATCACGGGACGCTGCGGCCCGATCGGTTCGCTGGTGGGCAACCCGGTCAGCCTCCCCGCTCGTGCCGTGTCAGGCAACGCGTGTGCGTCGTCCCACGCCGGACAGCTTCGCCGCTGGCCCGGCCGGCCAAGACCCTAGTGCCCCCACCGGGCACCCCCGGCGGGTCGGGACACCGCCTATCCGGCAAGGGGCAGGCGAAGGTTCGGGATGGCGCCGGTGTCGAGCGGGGAGGGGCCGTCCGCCTGCAACCGCCACCAGCCGGCGGCCGCGATCATCGCCGCGTTGTCGGTGCACATCGCCCGGCTGGGCACGAACGCACGGATGCCGTCCTCCTCGCACGCCTGGACGAAGCGGGCCCGCAGCGCGCTGTTGGCGGCGACACCCCCGCCGAGGCACAGGCCCTTCGCCCCCACCTCGCGGGCGGCCCGGCGGGCCTTGGTCACCAGCACGTCGACCACCGCCTCCTGGAAGCTCGCCGCCACGTCGGCGGTCGACACGTCGGGGTGGCGGCGCACGTGGTTGACCACCGCGGTCTTGAGCCCGCTGAAGCTGAAGGCATGGCGGTCGTCGCCCGTGCGATCGAGCATCCCGCGCGGGAACCTGATGGCGGACGGATCGCCGCTCGCCGCCAGCCGGTCGATGACCGGGCCGCCGGGGTAGCCGAGGCCGAGGAACCGGGCCACCTTGTCGAACGCCTCCCCGGCGGCGTCGTCGATCGTCGAGCCGAGCAGGCGGTAGCGGCCGTGGTCGACCATGTGGACGAGCAGCGTGTGGCCGCCCGACACCAGCAGCACGACCAGCGGGAGCTCGAGGTCGGGGTCCTCGAGGAACGAGGCGTACAGGTGCCCCTCGAGGTGGTTGACCGCCACGAACGGCACACCCCACACGAGCGCCAGGGCCTTGGCCGCGCTGACCCCCACCAGCAACGACCCGACCAGGCCGGGCCCCGTGGTGGCGGCCACGGCATCGATCTCGTCGTCGGCGACGCCGGCCTCGACCAGCGCCTGCGCCACCACCGGCGTGAGCATCTCGACGTGGGCCCGGCTGGCGATCTCCGGCACGACGCCGCCGTAGCGGGCGTGCTGGTCGATCTGGCTGGCCACGACGGATGACCGCACGCGCGTGGCGCGTTCGACGACCGCAGCGGCGGTCTCGTCACACGAGGTCTCGATGCCCAGGATGCGGTCAGCCATGGGCCACAAGCCTCCCGCGAACCGACCGTCCCGCACCAGCCACGATCAGAGGACCTCTCCATCCCCGGCGGTGAGGCCGGGACCGGGCTGGTGAAGCCCCATGCGGGGCCGCGACGCGCCCCGACGTGCCGGGCCTCAGAGCCATTCGCCCTCGATGATGGTGTGGCCCGGGACGTCCCGCTCGATGTCGGCGAGGCGCGCCGTGTACTCGGGCGTGTCGACGTCGTGGGCCCACATCACGAGGGCGTCCTCGCGGGTCTCCGGGTAGTAGCCCTTGCGCACCCCCGCGGGCACGAACCCGAACCGTTGGTACAGCGCCTGGGCGCCCGAGTTGCTCATGCGCACCTCGAGGGTCAGGTTCGTGCAGCCGCGCTCGACCGCACCCCGGGCCAGCGCCAGCAGCATGCGGGTGGCGATGCCGTGCCGGTGCCATGCGGGATCGACCGCCACCGTGGTGATGTGGCCGTCATCGATCGCCCGGAACAGCCCGGCGTAGCCGACCACCTCCGGGCCGACCCGCGCCACGACGTAGAGCCGGGTTGCCCGCTGGCCGATCTCCGACAGGAACAGCCCGAACGTCCACGGGCGGGGGTACACCTGCTGCTCGATGCGGATGACGCCACGGAGGTGGCGCCGGCGCATCGGGCTGAGGCGCACCTCCAGGCGGCCGGGATCGTCGGCCGGCGTGGGCAGCGGGCGGGCCATCAACGGCGGCCGCTCACCCGGCGGCCTCCCCCGGGTCCGGTGCCGCCCCCGGTGCGTCGCCCACCGCGCCGCCCTCGGCGACGGTGCCCTCGTGCACCCGCCCGTCGCGGGTGATCCAGTTGATCTCCGCGTCGGGCCGGCGCATGTAGAGCGGATCGAGGTCCCACGGCTGCACGAAGTCCTCGCGCACGGCCCGGGCGTGCGCCAGCTGCACGAGCGACGCCGCCGAGGGGTGCGCCAGGCCCTGGTCGCCCAGCTCGACCTGGCCGAGATCCGCGAACGCCTCGGCGTAGCGCAGCGCGCCGTCGCCGACGAGCAGCACGTCCTCGCCCGTGGCCTCGAGGTCGACCGCCAGGTCTTCGGGAGTGGACACCCGGCGCTCGGACAGGCGCTGGATGCCGCCCGGCACCTGCCGGTAGGCGGCGGTGAACAGCTCGCCCCGGCGGGCGTCGATGGCCGCGACGACGAGGCGCGGCGTCCAGCGCACCGGGAACGCAACCAGGTCGAGGCTGCTCACCCCCACCATGGGCACGCGCAGGGCGTGAGCCATGGCCTTGGCGGCGGCGATGCCGACCCGCAGCCCGGTGAACAGCCCGGGCCCCACGTCGACGGCCACGCAGCCGATCTCGTCGAGGTCGATGCGCGCCTGCCGGCACAGGAAGTCCACGGCGGGGGTCAGGGTCTCGGCGTGGCGCTTGCCGCGGCTGGAGTGGATCGACCCCAGCACGCCCTCGTGGCCGCCGATGGCGCACCCGACCTGCATCGTCGAGGTGGTGATGCCGAGGATCAGCACGGCGCGCCACCTCCCTCGGCGGGGCGGTCGGCCCGTTGCGGCGCAGGCGTGCCGTTGGGCGCCTCGGCCCACGGGGCGATGGCGTGCAGCAGCGACACCTGGCGCCGGCCCCAGGCGGAGCCGATGGCGCGCAGCACGATGCGGCGGTCGTCGTCGCCGGGGGCGCTCTCGCCACCGGCACCGCTCTCGCTGCCGGCGCTGCGCTCGTCGGCGCTGCTCTCACCGACGCTCCTGCCGGTGCCGGCGCTGCTGCTGCCGCCCGTGGCGGTCCCCGTGCCGGCGTGTTCGACCACCGGGGGATACATCAGCCGCACCTCGAGGTAGTCGTTGGGGAGCACGGGCAGTATCGCGTCGCCCCACTCGATGAGCACGACGCCGCCGTCGTCGAGCAGCTCGCCGAGCCCGAGCTCGGCCACCTCGCCGAGCTGGTCGAGGCGGTAGACGTCGAGGTGGTGCACCAGCAGGCGGCCCTCGTACTGCTGGGCGAGGGTGAACGTGGGGCTGGTGATCGGCTCGGTCACGCCGAGGCCACGGCCGAACCCCTGCACGAACGCCGTCTTTCCCGCGCCGAGGTCACCCGCCAGCACGATGAGGTCGCCCGGCTCGGCGAGCGCCGCAAGCTCCGCGGCGAGGGCCTGGGTCTCGCTCACGGCCGACGTGCGGGCCACAAGGGTGACAGCCCGGGTGGTCATCGCCCCGGTCGGTTCGTCGCGCACACGCCCCGAGACTACCGACCGGCCAGGGAGACGATCGCCTGCGTGACGGCGTGCACGGCCAGGCCGCGCACCACGTCGACGTCGGCCCGCACCCCGCCGACCGCGGCGGCGACGAAGGCGTCGCCGTCAGCCCGCGTGTGGGCGGGGAACACCGACCGTGCCAGCCCGTCGTGCGCCCCCTGGGCGACGAGGTTGCACGCCACCTTGTCGAGGTCGGCGTTCGTGGCGACCAGCCCGATCGTGGTGTTCCCGAACCCGACCATGCCGCCGCCCGACGGATCCGTGGCGCTCGGGGCCAGCGCGGCGATGTCGACCGCCAGCGCGTCGTCGGCGCCGGGGACACCGGCGGCGTTCACCGCCACCAGCACGCCCACGACCAGCTCGCCCACCCGCACGCTGCCGGTGACCAGCCCGCCGGGTCGGCGGGGCACCGGCACCTCCTCGTCGGCCACGACCCCGCTGGCGGCGACCGTGGCGCCCGTGCCCGCACCGACGAGGCCCGCCGCCACCGGCCCGTCGGTGGCGGCGACGCACGCGGCGTAGCCCTGCTCGGGTCCGGGGCGCACGGCCGGGTCGCCCACCATCAGGTCGAACAGGCCGAGGGCGACGACGATGGGAACGGGTCCCGCAGGGGTGGGAAAGCCCATGCCCCGCTCCTCGCAGAACCGCATCACGCCGTCGGCCGTGGCCAGACCGAACGCCGAGCCGCCCGTGAGCACCAGCCCGTCGAGGCGAGCGACCGTGCGGAGCGGGTCGAGCACCTCCAGCTCGCGGGTGGCGGGTGCCCCGCCCCGCACCTCGCCGGATGCCACCGTTCCCTCGGGGAAGAGGACGACGCTGCAGCCGGTGCCCGCCTCCGCCTTGGTCCAGTGGCCGACCCGCAGGCCGGGCACGTCGGTGACGCTCCCCCCGATGACGGGGTCGGCGTCGGTCACCGGTACCGCCGCGCCACGCGGGCGCCGATCGCGCACACGACCTCGTAGGAGATGGTGCCGAGCCGGCCCGCCCACTCGTCGGGGGTGATGATCTCGTCGCCCTGCGAGCCGAGGAGCACGACGGGGTCCCCCGGGAGCACGCGGGCGTCGGGCCCGCAGTCGACCATCAGCTGGTCCATCGTCACGACGCCGACCATCGGCAGGCGCCGCCCACCGATGAGGACCTCCTGGCCAACCAGGGGAAGCGAGCGGAACACGCCGTCCGCGTACCCGATCGGCACGGTGGCCACCACCGTGTCGCGCTCGAAGCGATGGCGCAGGCCGTAGGAGACCCCGTCGCCCGCGGCCACGGGCTTCACGAACGACACCTCGGAGCTGAGCGTGAGCGCGGAACGCAGGTCGACCAGGCCGGCGAGCGTGGGCGCCGGCGGGATGCCGTAGACCGAGATGCCGCACCGCACCAGGTCGCGTCGGGTCGCCGGGTGCATGAGCGTGGCCGCCGAGTTGGCGGCGTGGACGATCTCGGGCTCGATGCCCGCGGACCGCAGCTCGGCCAGCACCGCGTCGAACCGGGCCATCTGCAGAGCGGTGAACGGGTTGTCGGGCTCGTCGGCCACCGGGCAGTGGGTGCACACGCCCTCCAGCCGCACCTCGGCCAGCTCCCCCACGGCCTGCGCCAACCCCAGCACCTCGCTCGGTGCCGCGCCCACGCGATGCATGCCGGTGTCGACCTTCAGGTGCACCGACACCGCGGGCACCCGGGCGGCGAGGACCGACTTGGCGATCGCCGCGATGCACGCCGAGCTGTAGACGGTGAGCCGGGCCCCGGTGGCGACGGCGTCGTCGACCTCGTCGAGCCGGGGCTCCGACAGGACGAGCAGCGGCGCCTCGATGCCCGCGTCCCGGAGCACGACCGCCTCGTCGACCTGCGCGACCGCGAGCCAGTCGGCGCCGGCCTCCAGCGCGGCACGCCCGACGGCGGCCGCCCCGTGGCCGTAGCCGTTGGCCTTGACCACCGCGCAGAACCGTGCCGGCGCGGCGACCGCCCGCAGGGCGCGCACGTTGTGGCGGATGGCGTCGAGGTCGATCTCGGCCCAGGCACGCGCCATCAGACCGCTCCCCCGTGGTCGTTTCGACCGCCGTGATCGTCGTGACGGGGGTCGATGCGGTCATCTCGGCCGTGGGCGGGACGGTGCTGGCGGCCGCCGACGGGAACGTCCTCGAGTGCACTCAGGGCGGCGGGCAGGCCGTCGATCACGTCGGACGCCACCAGGCCGCGCGGGGGACCGCCCTGCGCCGCCCGACCGTGCAGCCAGGCGCCGGCGGCCGCGGCGTCGAGGGCGTCGACGCCCTGCGCCAGCAGTGCGCCGATGATGCCGGAGAGCACGTCGCCCGTGCCGGCCGTCGCCAGGCGGGCATCGCCGCTGATCGACAGGCGCACCCGGCCATCGGGATGGGCGACCACCGTCGTCGGGCCCTTGAGCAGAGCCACCGCCCCGCTGGCCGAGGCCAGCGACCGGGCGGCGGCGATGCGGTCCGGCCCGGGTGCGTGACCGGCGAGCCGGACGAACTCGCCGTCGTGGGGGGTGAGCACGGTGGGGGCGTCCCGCCCGGACAGCGTGTCTCCGACGCGTTCGCCGAGGGCGGAGAGGCCGTCGCCGTCGATCACGACCGGAACCGTCGCCCGGGACACGACCTGGTGCACCGCTGCGGTGGCTGGCGCGCCCCGGCCGAGGCCGGGGCCGATCACCAACGCGCCCGCCCGGTCCAGCTGCTCGAGCACGCTGGTGTCCCAACCGGCGCCGGGGATCGCGACGCCCACGGCCTCGGTCGGCAGCCCGGGGTCACCCTCGAC
>DASUQS010000231.1:0-27247 GCA_036280455.1 Acidimicrobiales bacterium | reverse complement strand
GGGTACGGTCGCCCCCATGTCCGAGAGGCCGACGTCGTTCCACATGACCCCCGACGAGCTGCGCCGCTGGGGCCACGAGGTGGTCGACTGGCTCGCCGACTACTGGGAGACGATCGAGCAGCACCCGGTCGTGCCCGACGTGGCGCCCGGTGAGGTCCGCTCGTGGTTGCCGCCGGCCCCGCCCGAGGCCCCCGAGCCGTTCGGGGACGTGATCGCCGACCTCGACCGGGTCGTCGTGCCGGGGACGACGCACTGGCAGCACCCGGGGTTCCACGCCTACTTCCCCGCCAACACCTCCGGCCCCGGTGTGCTGGCCGACATCGTGTCGAGCGGCCTCGGCACCCAGGGCATGCTGTGGCAGACCGGTCCCGCGCTCACGGAGGTCGAGACCCACGTCCTCGACTGGGTGGTCGACCTGCTGGGCCTGCCCGAGCGGTTCCGGTCGACCGGGCCCGGGGGAGGCGTCATCCAGGACTCGGCGTCGTCCGCCACGCTGTGCGCAGTGATCGCCGCCCGCGAGCGGGCGCTGAGCCGGGGAGCGTCGCTCGATCGGCTCGTCGTCTACGCGTCGACGCAGGCGCACTCGTCGCTCGAGAAGGGGGCCCGGGTCGCGGGCCTGCGGCCGGACCAGGTGCGGCTGATCGACGTCGACGACCGGTTCGCGCTCCAGCCCGAGGCCCTCGCCGTGGCGGTGGCCGGCGACCAGCTGGCCGGCCGTGTCCCGTGCCTGGTGATGGCGACGATCGGCACGACCAGCTCGCTGGCGGTCGACCCGGTGGCCCTGATCGCACCGATCGCCCGCGCCGCCGGCATGTGGCTGCACGTGGACGGGGCGATGGCGGGCTCGGCCGCGGTCTGCCCGGAGCTCCGCGACCAGCAGCGGGGCCTCGAGCACGCCGACAGCTACGTGTTCAACCCGCACAAGTGGCTGTTCACGACGTTCGACTGCTCGTGCTTCTTCGTGGCTGACCGCGCGCCGCTCATCCAGGCGCTGTCGATCCTGCCCGAGTACCTGCGCAACGCGGCATCCGAGTCGGGCGCGGTGATCGACTACCGCGACTGGCAGGTGCCGCTCGGCCGTCGGTTCCGGGCGCTGAAGCTGTGGTTCGTGCTGCGCTGGTACGGGGCCGAGGGCCTGCAGCACCACGTGCGGGAGCACGTCCGCCTGGCCGGTGAGCTGGCGGAGCGGGTCGCGGCCGACCCGCGGCTGGCGCTGGCCGCACCGCCGCACCTCAACCTCGTGTGCTTCCGCCACGTCGACGGCGACGACGCGACCCAGCGGCTGCACGAGGCCCTCAACGCCACCGGCCGCGTGTACCTCACCCACACCCGCCTGGGGGAGCACTACGCCCTCCGGGCGAGCATCGGCGCGGCGACCACCGAGCAACGCCACGTCGACGCCCTCTGGTCCTTCATCGACGACCTGGCCTGATGGCCGGGAGCTGCAGGGCGCGTCGGTAGACTTCTGGCTTTCCCCGGGAGAGCCCCGGCGAGACTCAAGGTGGTGGCCGGGATGGCCGAAGTCGAGATCGGGATCGGCAAGACGGCGAGGCGGGCCTACCGGCTGGCCGACGTGGCGATCGTGCCTAGCCGCCGCACCCGCGATCCCGAGGACGTCGACGTCTCCTGCGAGATCGACGCCTACCGCTTCGAGGCTCCGGTCCTGGCGGCGCCGACCGACAGCGTCACGTCGCCGGCCACGGCCATCGAGCTCGGCCGTCTCGGGTCGGCCGGGGTGCTGCACCTCGAGGGCCTGTGGACCCGCTACGCGGACCCCGAGCCGGTCTTCGACGAGATCGCCGGGCTGGCGGCGGGCAAGGCCACCCGCCGGTTGCAGGAGATCTACGCCGAGCCGGTCAAGCCCGAGCTGATCGGCGAGCGCATCGCCGAGATCAAGGACGCCGGCGTCACCTGCGCGGTCGCCGTCACCCCCCACCGCACGCTCGAGCTCGCCGATGCGGTGCTGCGGGCCGAGCCCGACCTGCTGGTCATCCAGGGCGCCATCGTGTCCGCCGAGCACGTGGCCCGCACGGTCGAGCCGCTCAACCTGAAGGCGTTCATCCGCCACTACGAGATCCCGACCCTGGTGGGCGGGTGCACGTCGTACCAGGCCGCGCTCCACCTGATGCGCACCGGCGCCGCCGGTGTGCTCGTGGGGGCCGGCACCGGCGCCGCCGGCGTCACCCGCGAGGTGCTCGGCGTGGGCGTCCCTCTCGCCACCGCCCTGGCCGACGCCCGGGCGGCCCGGATGCGCCACCTCGACGAGACCGGCGTCTACTGCCACGTCATCGCGGATGGCGGGGTCACCACCGGTGGCGACATCGCCCGGGCCGTGGCCTGCGGGGCCGATGCCGTGCTCACCGGCACGCCGTTCGCCGCCGCGACCGAGGCTCCGGGCCACGGCTGGCACTGGAGCATGCCCGCCGTGCATGCCACCCTCCCCCGGGGAGAGCGCACACGGGTCGAGCCCCGTGGCACGCTCGAGCAGATCCTCCACGGTCCGGCCCACGACGCCACCGGCGAGGTCAACCTCACCGGCGCGCTGCGGCGGGCGATGGCCTTGTGCGGGTTCGAGACGTTGAAGGAACTGCAGCTGGCCGATCTCGTCACCGTGGGAGGTGAGTGATGCCCGAGCAGTTCGCGGAGGAGTTCCCGACCTGTCTGGTCGTCGACTTCGGCGCCCAGTACGCCCAGCTGATCGCCCGGCGGGTGCGCGAGGCGCACGTCTACTCCGAGATCGTGCCCCACTCGATCACCGCCGCCGAGGTGCGCGAGCGCCGACCGGCCGCGCTCATCCTGTCGGGCGGCCCGAAGTCGGTGCACGTCGAGGGCGCCCCCCGCCTCGACCCGGAGATCTACGAGCTCGGCGTCCCGATCCTCGGCATCTGCTACGGCGCCCAGCTCATCCCCCAGCAGCTCGGCGGCGTGGTCGCCCGGGGCGGACAGGGCGAGTACGGCCGCTCGGAGCTCTCGGTCACGGCTGACGGCAACACCCTGCTCGTCGACCAGCCCGCGACCCAGACCGTGTGGATGAGCCACTTCGACGGCATCACGGCCCTGCCCGACGGGTTCGCCCCGGTCGCCACGTCGGCGGGCGCGCCCGTCGCTGCGTTCGAGGCACCCGACCGCAAGATCTGGGGCATCCAGTACCACCCCGAGGTCTCGCACACGCCCTACGGCCAGCAGGTCCTGCGCCACTTCCTGCACCACCTGGCGGGCATTCCGCCCACCTGGACGATGACGTCGATCATCGAGCAGCAGGTCGCGGCCATCCAGGCCCAGGTGGGCGACGCCCGGGTCATCTGCGCGCTGTCCGGCGGCGTCGACTCCGCCGTGGCGGCCGCGCTGGTGCACAAGGCCATCGGCCCGCAGCTCACCTGCGTCTTCGTCGACACCGGCCTGCTGCGCCAGGGCGAGGGCGAGCAGGTGGTCGAGACGTTCCGCCGCCACCAGCACATCGAGCTCATCCACGTGCGCGCCGCCGACCGCTACTTCGAGCGCCTGGCCGGGGTCACCGACCCGGAGGACAAGCGCAAGATCGTCGGCGAGCTGTTCATCCGCATCTTCGAGGAGACGGCGGGCGGGCTCGAGGACGCCCGGTACCTCGTGCAGGGCACGCTCTACCCCGACGTGATCGAGTCCGGAGGCGGCGAGGGCGCCTCGACGATCAAGAGCCACCACAACGTGGGCGGGCTGCCCGAGGACATGGCGTTCGAGCTGGTCGAGCCGCTGCGGGCCCTGTTCAAGGACGAGGTCCGCCGGGTCGGCGAGGAGCTCGGCCTGCCCACCGAGATCGTGTGGCGCCAGCCGTTCCCCGGCCCGGGCCTGGCCGTGCGCATCATCGGCGAGGTCACGCCCGACAAGGTGGCGATGCTCCAGCACGCCGACCACATCGTGCGGGAAGAGCTCAAGCGGGCCGGCCTCGAGCGCGAGATCTGGCAGTCGTTCGCGGTCCTGCCCGACATCCGCTCGGTCGGCGTGATGGGCGACGAGCGCACCTACGCGCACCCCATCATCATCCGGGCGGTCACCAGCGAGGACGCCATGACGGCGGACTGGGCGCGCCTGCCCTACGACGTCATGGAGACGATGTCGAGCCGCATCATCAACGAGGTGGCGGGCATCAACCGGGTGGCCTACGACATCACGTCGAAGCCCCCCGGCACCATCGAGTGGGAGTGACCCCACCCCCTCCGCCCCGCCAGTCGGCCCGCTGATCATCCCGCTCACGATTTCCACCGCGGTTCTGGTCGCTCCAGCGACCAGAACCGCGTAGAAAATCGTCAGGGTTGTCAGTCGGCGGTGACGACGACCGGGGCGCCGGTGCCCGAGGCGGGCACGGAGTCAGCCTCGTGGTCGGGGCTCGACCCGTCGTCACTCGGGCTGTCGCCCTCGCCCTCGACGACGGCCAGGTCCTTGCGGCCCGTCAGGAACGCCACGCCGTAGAGCAGCGCCACGAGGATGAGCAGCGAGCGGTAGCCGATGACCAGCGACGTGTACTCCAGGATGCCGCCGAACATGGCGCCCAGCAGGTTGGCACCGAACGCCGTGGCCGACGCGCTGGTCGACTTGAAGCGCTGGGCGAACACCAGGTTGGCCGTGAAGATCGGCAGGAAGGCGATCGTCACCGCCGTCAGGAACCGGGGCACGAACGGCAGGCCGAGCAGCGACCCGGGCGGCACCGCCCACGCCAGCACGAGGCCGGCCAGCAGCACGACGTAGAGCCGGGCGGGGTTCTTGAACGTGACCCGCTGCGACAGCAGGACCGCCGCCAGGACGCTGAGCATCACGCCGAGGAACACCAGCGCGTTGACGAACCAGGTGGTGCCGAACAGCAGGGCGAACTGCACCACGCTCTTCGTCTCGAGCAGCATGAACGCCGCACCCATGCAGAACAGGTCGGTGTAGCGCAGCATCGGCTTCACCGGGCCGCCGACCCCGCGGATGGCGAGCAGCGACACCAGCAGGATGAGCCCGATGGTGACGACGTAGAACCCGGGCAGCGACCGCTCGATCAGGTACGGGAACGGGTGGTCGTCGTGCGAGGGAGCGGGGGTGTCGGCCGGTCGCTCCCACAGCGCCTGGCGCTCGCCGGTGCAGGGGATGGCGTCGGCATCTTCCGACACGGTCAGCACGGCGAGGTGCGACTCGTCGCTCTCGTCGCCGGACGTGAACGTCTCGATGCAGGGGGCCTTGCCGAAGACCTCCTCGAGGGTGCCGGCGTACCGGTCGACCAGCCAGCCCTCCCGGTAGTAGTTGTACATCGAGAAGACGCCGCCCTCGCTGAGGTGGTCGCGGGCCGACTCGATGGCCTCCTCGGTGAACAGGTAGCTCTCCAGCCGCACGGATGCCTGGCCGGTGACGAGCGTCAGGGAGTCGGGCAGCGCGAGCAGGATGCGGTCCCACTCCTTGTCGCTGCGCTCCAGGTAGGCGCGACCGTCGTCGATGTGGACGTCGACCCGCTCGTCGTCGTACGGGCGGTCCGGGTGGCCGTCGCGGCCGAGCTCGTAGAGCTTGCGGTCGATCTCGACGGCGTCGACGTGCTCGGCGCCGTTCTGCAGCGCGGCGGCGACGTCGTTGCCGCCACCGGCCCCGATGATGAGGACGTCCTTCGGCGTCGCCCCCGTGGCCTGGGCGTAGTTCGACCCGTAGAGCACGTTGTCCTCGACGGGCAGCGTGGCCTGGTGGGGCACCTCGTTGACCTTGACCGTGTAGCCGCCGTTGGGGTCGGCCGTCTGCTCGATCTTGTAGTACGCCGACCAGGAGGTGTCGCTCGACGCCGACTCGATGCCGAGCATCACGACCACAGCCACGACGGCCGCGACGGTCACCACCTGGACGCGGGGGAGCGAGGCCGCGATCAGCACGATGCCGGCCACGACGCCCCACGCGACGGGCGGCATGCCGAGGAACGACAGCACCGACACCCCGACGATGCCCAGCGCGCTGCCGATGAGGTCGAACTTGTAGGCCTCGAGCGGTTCGAGCTCCTTGAACGTGCGGGCCACGCCGTCGGTGATGAACATCAGCAGGATGGCCACGGTCACGAAGATGACCGGGAGGATGACCTCGCGGGGCGGGCCGCTGATGGTGGGCTCGTTGAAGAAGATGAGCTGGCTGCCCGACACGCTGATGTCGATCGGCGCCAGGCGGATGAACGCCACGAACAGCGCCAGCACCACCGGGGCGAACGGGAACAGGGGCCGCCCGCCGCGCCCGGCCCAGAGGAAGCCCAGGCCGATGCCGAGGAAGCTCCCGAGCAGGACCAGGTTCGAGAAGTAGGCGAGGTAGACGACGTTGGCGCCGGACCAGCGGATGACCGCCAGCTCGACGAACAACATCAGGAAGCTCAGAAGGACCAGGCGAGGTCGGTCGCCGATCAGGCGCGTCCGCTCCTCGGTGTCTGTTGCGTCGGTCAACATCCCCCCCGTTGAAACGGGTCCCCATGCGGCGTGTGGTCTGACAAGGTAGACCGTCGTCGCCTCCCGCGCCCAAGGCGGTGGCCGGTCGCGGACGGTGCGTGCGCAGCCGCTCGGGGCAGCCGGACGCCGGCGGGCCCCGGTGTGTCAGGCGAGCAGGTGCATCAGGCGAGCGGGCGGCCGAACGGCTTCTCCGCCGTCCACGTGGCCAGGTGCTGCTCAGCTCGCTTGGCGGCGGCCAGCCACAGGCCGGTGCCCGCCTCGGCCAGGTCGGTGACCGCGGTGTGGACCCGCTGCACAGGGTCGCCCCCCGCGCCGTCGTAGGTGGCGAGGAGCGGGGCTGCCGTGGCGAGGAAGTCGGGGATGACCACCTGCTCGGCCCGGCCCAGCACCGCAAGGGCGCGGGCCGTCACCGGGACGGGGGTGAGCGGCACGATCGTGCGGGCCTGCACGACGCCGGCGGTGGCGTGATCGAGCACGCCGGCCTTGCCCGCGACGAACAGGACGTCGCACGCGGAGTCGAACCGGGGCTCGACGAGCGTGGCACCGGCATCGGTGAGCTGGGCGACGGCGGCGTCGACCACCGGCCCGGCGCCGACGACCGCAGCCGTGCGCCAGTCGTGCGGGCCGGCGACCCGCCCGGCGGCGAGCGCGCCCGCGGCGGTGAGCGTGGCGTCGACGTCGGCCCAGCCGAGCGGGGCGAGGTCGTCGACCGAGAGCCCGGTGCCCGGGGCCAGCACCAGCGCGCCGGCCTCGGCCCGGGGGCGCACCTCGTCGAGGAAGGCGGCGAGCGCGTCGTCGCGGGCGTCGGGCTTGGCGTTGATGCCCGCCGACGCGCCGCCGTGGCCCGAGATGCCGAACGACGCGAACGTGTAGGTGACCGACCGGGCGAGCAGCTGGGCGCCGTCGCGCAGCACCTTGGGCGCGAGCCGGACCACGCCGACCGAGGTCGTCGCATCGTCGAGGTCGGTGACGACGAATCCGTCGGTGCCGGTCAGCTTGTCCACCTTCACGGGGGCCGATCCTTGCAAGCCGGGGGACCCCACCGCCACCCCGCAGCGTGCGGGGGCGGTACCAGCGACACGAGGGCCGATGAGCCCGGCCGGCGGCTGGCGTCTCCCACCAGCACATGGCCACCTCAGAAGCGCCCGATGGCAGAGCTGGACGGGAACGCTGCGCGCGGCAATGCGCTGCGCGGGCCGGGCGGCGATGGGGGCCGGGCGGCAGAGGCACGTCGCCGGCCGCGACGTACGCGCTCGCTGCCGCACCCAGTCGAGTCGGGCAGCCCTACATCATCGAGTCGGTGGCTCCCGCCCTCGCCTGAGGCGGCCGCAGCCGGCTGAGCGGTCGACATGTCACGAGGCAATAGAGGTCGTCGGGCGGTTCATGAGGCAATCGGGACCGGCCCCCGGCCCCTATTGCCTCGGGAGTGGCCGGGCGACCCCTGTTGCCTCGGGTCTCCGCACCCGCTGGGCACCGACGCTCAGTCGTCGGCGCTGTCGTCCCGGTCGTCCGGGGCGTCGGCCAGGACGGTGCGCTGGTGGTCGACCACCGCCTCGATCTCCTCGGCGGTCAGCTCGTCGTCCCAGGCCGGCATGCGCCCTCGGCCATCGCGCACGATGCGGATCTGCTCGTCGCGGGTGAGGCGCTCGTCGACGCCGACGAGCGACGGGCCGGTGCCGCCCTCGCCGGACCCCCCGTGGCACACGGCGCACGACTCCTGGTACACGTCGGCGCCGCTCATCCCGTCCTCGCCCCGCTCGCCGTCCTCGCCGGCCGACTCGTCGCCGAACGCCTCCTCGCCGGACCCCACCTCGCCGGTGGCGGGGCGGAAGGCGATGATCCCGCCGTCGGCGTCGTCGGGGGCCCCGGCCAACCACCAGCCCCAACCGGCGTACACGGTGCCGTCGACCACCGCGATGCCGCCGGCGGCCGGGAACGGCACGTCGTGCGCCCAGAGCCGTGCCCCGCCGTCGGCGTCGTAGGCGGCGATGCGGCCCGAGTCGTCGGACACGTACAGCACGCCGTTCGCCCAGGTCAGCGGCCCGGTGACGTGGGCGCCGACGTCGCCGCGCCACACCTCCTGGCCGGCGGCGGCGTCGAGGGCGACGAGCACCGCGTCGCGGCCGCCGTCGTTGGAAGCGACGTACACCGTGCCGTCCGCCACGGCGGCGGACGCCATGATGCCGCCCTGCGCGCCGCCCTCGGTGAGCTTTCGCTCCCACAGGACCTCGCCGGTGTCGCGGTCGAGCGCCCGGTAGGCACCGGCCTTGTCGCCCACGCCCACGGCGTCGGTGCCGCCGGCCTCGAACAGGTTGGGCGCGGCGCCCACGTCGGCGTCGAGCCCGCTCGGATCGGTGATCGTCCAGGCGTCGCCCGCGGTGAACTGGGTGGTCCACACCTCCGCGCCGGTGTGCAGGTCGAGGGCGAGCAGCGCGTCGCTGCGGGGCGGTGCGGGCAGGGCGTACGCCTGCCCGGTGCCGATGTAGAGGACGCCTCGTTCGGTGTCGACCGCGGGCGACGACCAGATCGACACGCCGGGCCCTTCGGTGGCGTCGCCCTTCGTGAGCCAGAACCGCCACCGCTCGTCACCGGTCTCGGCGTCGAGAGCGACGACGCTGCCCCGGAAGGTCGGCGGGTCGCCCGGGGCGAACACCTCGAAGCTGCCGACCCCCACGACCACGAGCCCGTCGACGATGACCGGCGAGCCGAAGACGACCGCCTTCGGGTGAGCGTCGACCGACGCCTCCCACCGTGGTTCGCCGCTGGCTCGGTCGAGCGACACGATGCGGGCGTCGAACGTGCCCACGACGACCTGCGTGTCGTCGACGGCGACGGACCCGCCGACGTAGCCGCCGCCGAGGTCGTGGTTCCACACCTCGTCGCCGCTCTCGGCGTCGAGCGCCCGCAGGAGGCCTGTCCAGTCGCCGAGGTACACCACGCCGTCGGCCACGGCGGGGGTGCCGCTCACGCCGAGGATGCCGTCGACCTCCCAGGCGGGTGCCAGGTCGGTGACGGTCGCGGTGTCGAGCGTCGTCTCGTCGGCGACGGCGCGGGTGTTGGCGAGGTCGTGGCCGAACCGCACCCAGGCGGCATCGTCGCCGGCGTCCGGGCGGGCGTCGCCGGCGCCGGCCTCGGCCTCGTTGCCGGTACCGCCGGCCTCGGCCCCGGAGAGGCCCGATCCGTCGGTGTCGTCGTCGTCCGCACAGGCGCCGACGCCGCTCACGACGGCGACGAGCACCGCGACGGCCAGCCCGAGGCGAGCCGGATGGCGCACCGGAAGCCGGCGAGGGCCCTGGTCTCCCACGGGCGAGCACCCTAGTGGGATGGCCCCCGGCCATCGTCCGGCTCCCGGCGCGCCATCGCCGGCGCCGTCATCCCCCACGCAGCATCCCCGGGGCGGCCATCTGGGCAGCCATCGCCGGCGCGGGATCCCGGCGGCCAATTGCCGGTGCGGCCATCGCTCGCGTGGCCCTATCGTCGTTGCCACGCCCGCGCAGGAGGCAGCCATGATCCCGACCGCACCGTTCGGCCGCACCGGGCACGCCAGCAGTCGCGTCATCTTCGGCGCCGCCGGCCTCGCCTCGATGCGCCAGGAGCGCGCCGACGAGGTGCTCGCTCTGCTGCTTCGCCACGGCGTGAACCACATCGACACAGCCGCCGACTACGGCGACTCCGAGCTGCGCATCGGCCCGTGGATGGCCGAGCACCGCGACCGGTTCTTCCTCGCGACCAAGACCGGCGAGCGCACGGGCGACGCCGCCCGTCGGCAGCTCGAACAGTCGCTCGAGCGGCTCCGGGTCGACCGGGTCGACCTGATCCAGCTGCACAACCTCGTCGAGCCCGACGAGTGGGCGACCGCCCACGGCCCCGGCGGCGCCGTGGAGGCGCTGGCCCGCGCCCGCGACGAGGGCCTCGTCCGGTTCGTCGGCGTGACGGGGCACGGCCAGCGGATCGCCCGTGCCCACCTGCGCAGCCTCGAGCGGTTCCCGTTCGACTCGGTGCTGCTGCCCTACAGCTACGTCGAGCTCACCGATCCTGGCTACCGCGCCGACGTCGAGGAGCTGCTGGCGGTGTGCGCCGAGCGGGGCGTCGCGGTGCAGACGATCAAGGCGGTGGCCCGTCGCCGCTGGCGTCCCGACCACGAGGGCCGGATGTTCTCGTGGTACGAGCCGCTCACCGACGACGACGCGCTGCGACGGGCGGTGCGCTGGGTGCTCGGCAACCCGCAGACGTTCCTGAACTCGACCAGCGACGCCGGTGTGATGGCCCGCGTGCTCGCCGCCGCCGAGGGCGACCTCACCCGACCGGCCGACGGCGAGATGGCTGCGGACGTCGACGCCCTCGACATGGCGCCCCTGTTCGACGGCGCCACGGCCGAACGGATCTGAGGACGGCGGTCAGGCCGGCTCCCGGTCGCCACCCGGCGCGGCGGGCGCTGGTCGTCGTCCGTCGTCCCGTCAGCCGGGATGCAGCGCCCGAGGGACGACCGGACACGGTCGCACGGTCAGCTCGGCGGTCAGACGACGACCTTGTCGGCCCCGATGCGATCGATGCGCTGCATGCCCCACGTGCCGAGCGGGCCGAGCGCGGCATTGAGCGACGTGCCGTGCTCGGTGAGCGAGTACTCGACCTTCGGCGGCACCTCGCGGTACACCTCGCGGTGGACGAGGCCGTCCTCCTCCATCTCGCGCAGGTGCTGGGTCAGCATCTTCTCGCTGACGCCGGGCAGGCCGCGCCGCAGCTCGCCGAAGCGGCGGGTGCCGTGGTTGTCGAGCTCCCAGAGGATCAATGACTTCCACTTGCCGGTGACCACGTCCATGGCGGCGTCGATGCCGCAGATGTAGGGGCCGCGGCGCTTCGGTGCAGGCGGTTGCGGGCGGGTGCCGTGCGCCTTGTCGTTCGGCATGGTGTCTGACCTCGTTGCTTACCGAAAGGTAGGTATCGAACAACTTAGTCGGTACTTGTCAGAACGATCGTGTCCTTCGAGGATTGCCGCCATGACGGACCACGGCGACCCCGCGACGGCACCCCTCGGCTCCACGGCGATGACCGTGCTCGGCTTGGGCGAGATGGGCCGGGCGCTCGCCGCGGCCCAGCTGGACGCGGGCCACCCGATCACCGTGTGGAACCGGTCGCCGGGCCGGGCGGACGCCCTGGCCGCCCGCGGTGCCGCCGTGGCCGGCTCGGCCGAGGAGGCCGTGGACGCCGCGCCGCTGGTGATCGCCTGCCTGTTGGACCACGACTCGGTCCACGAGGTGCTCGACCCCCTCGCCGATCGGCTCGCCGGTCGAAGCCTGCTCAACCTCACCACGACGACCCCCCGCCAGGCTCGTGCCCTGGCCACCTGGGCCGCGGGCCACGGCGCCGCCTACCTGGACGGCGGCATCATGGCCGTGCCCGAGATGATCGGCGGGCCGGGCTCGGCGGTCTTCTACAGCGGCGATCGCGGCGTGTTCGACAGCCATCGAGCGACGCTCGACGTGTGGGGCGAGAGCACCTGGTTCGGCCCGGACGCCGGCATGGCGTCGCTGTACGACCTCGCGATCCTGTCCGGGATGTACACGCTGTTCGCGGGGTTCCTGCACGGCGCGGCGATGGTCGGCACCGAGGGTGTGCCAGCTACGGAGTTCGCGGCTCGGGCCGCTCCGTTCCTGGCCGCCATGACCGGCGCGCTGGCGGGCTTCGCCGAGGTGATCGACGGCGGGGACTACTCGGTCGCAGGTCAGCAGAGCCTCGAGTTCTCCGACCTGGGCGACCTGCTGCAGGCAAGCACCGACCAGGGCGTGAGCACCGAGGTGCTCGCGCCGGTGCAGGCACTCATCCGGCGCCAGATCGCCGCCGGCCACGGCAAGGACGGGTTCGCCCGCATCTACGAGGAGATCAGGAGCACAGACGCATGAGGACGCACGACAAGATCCACGTGACCGTCATCGGGTTGGGGCCGATGGGGCAGGCGATGGTGCGCCTGCTGATGAAGGGCGGCCACGCCGTGACGGTGTGGAACCGCACCGCTGCCCGAGCGGACGCGCTGGTCGCCGAGGGCGCGACACGGGCGGCCTCGCCCGCCGACGCCGTCGCCGCCGCCGACCTCGTGGTCCTGAGCCTGACCGACTACCAGGCCATGGACGACATCCTCGGCTCGGTGGGCGACACCGGCGGTGATCGGTTGGCCGGCAAGGTGCTCGCCAACCTGAGCTCGGACACCCCGGACCGCACCCGCACCGCCGCGACGTGGGCCGCCGAGCGCGGCGCCCGCCTGCTGACCGGCGGGGTGATGGTCCCGGCGGAGATGCTGGGCGGCGACGGCGCATACGCGTACTACAGCGGGCCGGAGGAGGTGTTCCGAGCGTACGAGCCGGTGCTCCGCCTGCTCGGCGACGCCCGCTACGTCGGCGCCGACCCAGGCCTGGCGCAGCTGTACTACCAGGCGCAGCTCGACATCTTCCTCACCACCCTGTCGGGGCTGCTGCACGCCACCGCCCTGGTGGGGTCCGCGGGGGTGACGGCGGCCGAGTTCCTGCCCGAGGCGATCAGGACGATCGTCGACACCCCCGCCATGGTCGGCCCCACGGACGAGGTCGCACGCAGCCTCGATGCCGGCGACCACCCCGGCGACCTCGCCACCGCCACGATGATGGGCGCCACAGCCGGGCACATCCTGGGGTCGAGCGAAGCTGCGGGCATCGACCTCGCCCTGCCGAGAGCCGTGAAGTCGCACTACGACCGCGCCATCGCCGCCGGGCACGGCGGCGACAGCTGGACCAGCCTGTTCGAGGTGATGACGCGGCCCTGACCGGCGGACGGGCCGACCAGCGACCCTCAGCGCTCGGCGTTGTAGAGGCGCATGGCGAGCGGGGCGAACACCAGCACCAGCCCGATGCTCCACCCGAGCACCCACGCGATCTCGGTGCCGGCGGGGGAGCCGTGCATGAGGTCGCGGATCGCGCTCGTCAGGTGCGTGATGGGGTTGTGGTTGACGAAGGCCTGCACCCAGCCCGGCATCGTGTCGGGGTCGACGAACACGTTGCTCGCGAACGTCAGCGGGAACATCACGGTCATGCTGGTCTGCATGACCGCCTCGGGCGTCTGCATCTTCATGCCGAGCACCGTCCACAGCCACGACAGGGCGAACGAGAACAGCAGCAGCAGCGCCACCGCGGCCACGACGCCGACCGGCCCGCCGTCGGGGCGGAAGCCCAGCGCCAGGCCGAGCGCCAGCATGATGACGGTGGCCATCGTGTAGCGGGCGACGTCGGCGAGCAGCATGCCGACCAGCAGCGCCGGCCGCCACACCGGCAGCGACCGGAACCGGTCGAAGACACCCTTGTGGATGTCGCTGTTCAGGCCCATCCCTGTGTAGATCGTGATCCAGGCCACGGTCTGCACGAGGATCCCCGGCAGCAGGAACTGCAGGTACTCGCGGGGCGAGTCGGCCAGAGCGCCGCCGAACAGGTACGTGAACATCAGCACGAACATGATCGGGAACACGGTCACGTCGAACAGCTGCATCGGGACGTGGCGGATCTTGAGCATCGCCCGCCAGCCGAAGATGAGGGACGCCGTCACGCCGGAGGGCCGCGGCGGCCGGGTGCGGGTCGACAGCGCCGCCCGAAGGGTCGACTCGGAGATCGCCGGTTCGGCCGCCGCCGTGCTCGGGCGGGACTTGCCCGGGCTCGTGGTGCCTCGAGTCGCCGTGTCCGACTTCGTCGTTCCCGAGGTGGACGTGCCCGGGGTCGTCGTGTCCGAGTTCGTCGTGCCCGCGCTGGTCGTCGCTGGGGTGGTCGTTCTCTCGGGGGCGGCGGTGGCGGTGGCCGTGCCGGGGGTCGCCGTGCCGGGAGTGGTCACGGGTCCCGGGGCGCCCTCGGTCCTGGTGGCGGGGTTCACGTCGGCCCTGTCGGCGCCGTTGCCGGCGTCGGGGGAGCCGGCGGCCGGGTTGTGGTCGGTGCGGTCGCTCACGCCACGACCTCCTCGTCGCTCGATTCCTCGGTCGGGTGGCCCGTCAGGGCCAGGAACACCTCGTCGAGGCTGGGCTGGCCCATCGACATCTCGCTGACGGCGATGCCCGCCCGCGTCAGCTCGTCCAGTGCGACGGCGATGCGTGCGGTGTCGGCGCCATGCGCGGTCAGGGCAGCGGGATCGGCGTCGAGGCCGACCGGCACCGCCAGCGTGTCGGCCAGCAGGCGCTCGGCCTCGGCGCGGCGGTCGGGGTCCTGCACCCGGACGTGGAAGGCGCCGGATCCGACAGAGGCCTTGAGCTGGCCCGGTGTGCCCTCGGCGATGATGCGGCCGTGGTCGATGATCGCGATGCGGTCGGCGAGCTGGTCGGCCTCGTCGAGGTACTGCGTGGTCAGGAGCACGGTCGTGCCCGCGGCCACGAGCACCCGCACGATCTCCCAGACCTGGTTCCGGCTGCGTGGATCGAGGCCGGTGGTGGGCTCGTCGAGGAACAGCATCTCCGGGGTGACCACGATGCTGGCCGCGATGTCGAGTCGCCGCCGCATGCCGCCGGAGTACGTCGACACCAGGCGCTCCGCTGCATCGGACAGGCCGAACGCGTCGAGCAGCTCGTCGGCGCGCTCCTCGGCCTGCTGCCGGACGAACCCGAGAAGGCGGGCCAGCAGCACGAGGTTCTCGCGGCCCGTCAGCTCCTCGTCGACCGAGGCGAACTGCCCGGTCAGGCTGACCAGGCTGCGCACGGTGTCGCTCTCGGTCGTCACGTCGTGACCGAGCACCCGGGCCGTGCCGGCGTCGGGCCGGAGCAGTGTGGCGAGCATGCGGATGGTGGTGGTCTTGCCGGCACCGTTGGGCCCGAGCACGCCGTAGACGGTGCCGGCGCGCACGGACAGGTCGATGCCGTCGACCGCCCGGGTCTCGCCGAACACCTTGACGAGCCCCTCGGTCTCGATGGCCAGAGTCGTGTCCATGCGGGACTGACCGTCGCCGCGGGGCGAACTCATCGGTGGGGACACGGTGGTGCCTCCTCGTTGGGGGACCCCACCAGGCTCGTCAGCCGGCGCGGCGGTGTCGAGCGCTTTCCGGTCGCCGGTCCGATGCACGGCGAGACGCCCTGCGCAGCGATCGGATCACGCCGGTCGGGACGATCGCCGCATCCGGATCCTGACGGGTGGGGATGCGCGTGCTCGACAGAATGCGAAGTGACTTGGCGAGACCGATCTCGGGCCGCATGCTCGCGGGATGATCCGCATCGGCGTCATCGGCGAGCACGACCCCGACAACGAGACCCACGTCGCCACGGATGACGCGCTGGGCCACTCGGCGATGAACCTCGGCCTCGGCGTCGAGCCGACCTGGGTGTCGACGGCCGACATCGCCGATCCGGCGGTCGACCTCGCCGGGTTCGCCGGACTGTTCATCGCCCCGGGCAGCCCCTACCGGAGCCTGGAGGGCGCGCTGCGGGCGATCGAGCACGCCCGCACCGAGGACGTGCCGTTGCTGGGAACGTGCGGCGGCCTGCAGCACGTCGTGGTCGAGATCGCCCGCAACGTCCTCGGCATCGAGGACGCCCAGCACGCCGAGTACGACCCGCAGGCGTCGACGCTGTTCGTCACGCCGCTGAGCTGCGCGCTGGCCGGCCAGACGATGGAGGTCGACGTCCGCCCCGGCACCACGGCCGCGGCCGCCTACGGCGCGACGTCGGCGAGCGAGCGGTACTACTGCAACTTCGGCCTGAACCCCGACCACCTGGATGACCTGGTGGCGGCCGGCGTGCGGGTCAGCGGCGTCGACGCCGACGGCGAGGTGCGGATCGTGGAGCTGCCCGACCGCCGGTTCTTCCTGGCGACGCTGTTCGTTCCCCAGGCCCGCAGCACGCTGGTGCACCCACATCCGATCGTCTCGGCCTTCGTGTCGGCGTGCGCGGCGACGGCCGCAGGCGACGGCGGTGACCGGACGGTCGGCACCGGCGCCGGGGACGATCGGCGCGACGAGGTGGAGGCGGTGGTCGTCCGCCACCCCGGACCGTCCGCGCACCGTCCGTCGTTCGGCGGCGACGAGCTGGACTGATCGCGGCGTCGACGAGGTCGTGGCGTCGGCGGTCGGACGGCCCGACCGCAGGCGACACGCGGCACGAGCGCGATGACGGCGGCACGCCGCAGCCTCAGGCGTCGGGCGATCCGCTGTACTCGTCGTAGCGGCGGAGGGTCTCGACGACGGCTTGGCGCTGCGCAGGAGTCAGCGGATCGAGCGCGTGGCGCCAGGCGGCCTCGCCCCGGCCGAGCCAGGCGCGGATCGCCTCGCGGCGGTCGGGATGGATGCTGACGATGCGGCGGCGGCGGTCGTCGTCGTCCTCACGGCGTTCGACGATGCCGTTCCGGCTCAGCTCGCCGACCATCAGGCTCACCGTGGTCGGGGCCAGCTCGAGACGGGCGGCGAGGTCGCTGACCGTCATCGGCCCGTCGAACAGCAGGTACGACAGCATCGACAGGTGACGGGGCGCGAGCGCGAGGTCGCGCAGGTCCTCGGGGACGGGAGCCCGCTTGGCGCGCCCGACGAGGCGCGGACCGAGCAGCAGCAGCGCTCGCGTCGCGTCATCCGTGCTCAGGCCGGTTGGCATGGACTCCTCGGAAAGATAGCTTTGCTCTCAAAGATGTTTTGCCCTCCAAGTCAGTCTACGTATCGGAAGGAGCCTGCTGGTGCCCCACTTCAACGTGCACCTGGTCGAGGAGTCGCTCGACGGGGTGGTCGTGGGGGCCACGATCCGGGCCCTCACCGATGCCGTGGTGGCGGTCTACGGCGAGCGGGCCCGCTCGCTGGCCGTCGTCGAGATCCTTGGCGTCCCCCGGAGCCGGTGGGGCGTCGGCGGCGTCCCGGCTGCCGACCACCGCCCGATCGTCACGCTCCACATGCGCGAACCGGCGCTGCACATGGTCGACGATGCCCCCGCCCGCTTGATCGCCGCCATCACGGATGCCATGGTCGGCGTTCTCGGCGACCCCGTCCGCGACCACCTCGTGGTCACCATCGTCGGCATCCCCACCGGTCGCTCCGGCGTCGCCGGGGAGCCCGTGTGACGCCGGGGGCCACCGCGGCACCGATGTGACGGCCCACCGTGCGTCCCAGTCCGCACGGGACGCTCGGCCATGCTGCCGGCTCACCCCCGCGGCGGGGGTGTGCGCTCGATCGCCGCCTCGAGCACCGCGGCCACAGACGCGGCGTAGGGGCTGGTGGCGTCGAGGCCGAGCTGCACGACCGACATCAGCAGCGACATCACGATGGCGACGACGCCCTGGGCGGTCGTGACCGGGTCGATGTCGGGCCGGACCGTGCCCGCCACCTGGTCGGCGGCCAGGCGCTGCGCGCACACGTCGCGCAGCTCCTCCAGCGCGGGGATCTGGAGCACGCGCGGCGTGACCTCGGGCTCCAGCCCGGCGAGGAGGCGCCGGGCGAGCGCGTGCTGCTCGACGGCGCCGAGAAGGGTGACGAGCAGCGTCTCCTGCCAGTCGGGCAGGACGGCACCCTCGAACATCCCGTCGAGCGCCCGGTGGATCACCGCGGCGGCGTCCTCGTCGACGGCGGCGAGGAAGAGCGCCTCCTTGTTGGCGAAGTAGGCGTAGGGGACCGTGCCGCCGACGCCCGCGTCGCGGGCGATGTCGGCCACCGACGTCGCCCGGTACCCGTCGCGGCCGAAGCGGGCGACCGCCGCCCGGAGGATGTCGCGCCGGGTCAGCTCGCCCTTGCTGAGGGCGTTCGTGGCGGAGGTCGCGACCATCGAGCCGCAGGGTACCAGGGGAAAATTGAGAACTTCTTGGATTCTCTCAAAATGATGCTACCGTCGGTAACTATGACGGACGCCAGCACCCCCCACGCCACCACGTCCGACGCCGGCCGCACCATCCCCACCCGGCGCATCTCGTTCGAGGCGTCGCTGCGCGACCTGCCCAAGCACTTCGCGGCCGACGGCGACCTCATCCTCAGCCACCTGGCGGCGTCGCTGTCCGCCGTGTTCCCCGACGGCGAGGACTTCTTCGTCCGCTCCGTGCGGCACTACCGCGACCGCATCACCGACCCCCGGCTCAAGCGCGAGGTCGCGGGCTTCATCGGTCAGGAGGCCGTCCACGGGCGCGAACACCGCGTGCTCAACGACCGGCTCGCCGAGCTCGGCTACCCCACCAAGCAGGTCGAGCGCTTCACCAAGTGGGGCCTCGAGACCCGGGAGCGCATCGCCCCGCCCATCGCCAACCTGGCCGCCACCGCCGCGCTCGAGCACTTCACGGCCACCCTGGCCGAGCTGCTGCTCACCGATGCCGAGACCCGGCAGCTCTTCGGCCACGACGAGGTGCGCAACGTGTTCCTCTGGCACGCGCTCGAGGAGTCCGAGCACAAGGCCGTGGCCTTCGACGTCTACAAGCTGGTCGGCGGCAGCGAGCGGATGCGCGTCTGGACGATGAACGGCTTCCGCTACGGGTTCGTCGCCGGGCTGGCGCTGCAGGTCGTGCTGTCGCTGCTGCGCGACCCGGTGACCTACCGCCGGGGCAACCTGCGCCGCAGCTGGCGGCGGTTCCGCCGTTCGCCGATCGTGTCCCGCGCGGTGTGGGACAGGCTGCGCGACTACAACCGGCCCGACTTCCACCCCGACGACCACGACACGACCGAGTTGGTCGCCCGCTGGCGGGCGGAGCTCTTCGGCGAGCAGGGCACGCTCAACGACAAGCTGTCGGCGCCCGCCGCACCCGCCGCCTGAGAGGACGACGCCCCGCCATGACCGAACACCTCGACGTCCTGGTCGTCGGCGCCGGCCTGTCCGGCATCGGCGCCGGTCACCACCTGCAGACCGAGTGCCCGTGGGCCTCCTACGCCATCTTCGAGGCCCGCGACGCCATCGGCGGCACGTGGGACCTGTTCCGCTACCCGGGCATCCGGTCGGACTCCGACATGTTCACGCTCGGGTACTCGTTCCGTCCGTGGGACGACGACGCGGCGATCGCCGACGGCGCGTCGATCCTGCGCTACATCCGCGAGACGGCGGCGGAGGAGGGCATCGACCGGCACATCCGCTACCACCACCGCATCGTCCGCGCCGCCTGGTCGAGCGACGACGCCCGCTGGCACGTCACCGCCGAGCGCACCGACACGGGCGAGACGGTCGAGGTCACGTGCGGCTTCCTGTTCTCGTGCAGCGGCTACTACCGCTACGACCAGGGCCACAAGCCCGACTTCCCGGGGCAGGACCGCTTCGGCGGCCGGCTGGTCCACCCGCAGTTCTGGCCGGAGGACCTCGACGTCACCGGCAAGCGCGTCGTCGTGATCGGCAGCGGGGCGACCGCCATCACGCTCATCCCGTCGCTGGCCCGCACCGCCGCGCACGTCACGATGCTGCAGCGGTCGCCGACCTACATCATGTCGCTGCCGGCGCAGGACGGGCTCGCGAACCTGGCGCGGCGGGTGCTGCCCGCGCGTGCCTCCGGCCCGCTGGTGCGCTGGTACAAGGCGCTCACGACCCAGGCCTTCTACCAGCTCAGCCAGCGCCGACCCGCGCTGGTCAAGCGCATCCTGCGCAAGGGTCTCGAACGCCAGCTCCCGCCCGGGTACGACATCGACACCCACTTCAGCCCCACCTACGACCCGTGGGACCAGCGCCTGTGCCTCGTGCCCGACGGCGACCTGTTCCGGGCGATCAAGGCCGGCGACGCCTCGGTCGTGACCGATCGCATCGACACGTTCACCGAGACCGGGCTGCGGCTGGAGTCCGGCGCCGAGCTCGACGCCGACGTCGTGGTGACCGCGACCGGCCTCGAGATGCTGTTCCTCGGCGGCATCGAGCTGACGGTCGACGGCGAGCCCGTCGACGTGCCGAGCACCCTCGTCTACAAGGGCATGATGCTCGAGGGCGTGCCCAACCTCGCCACCGCGGTCGGCTACACGAACGCCTCGTGGACGCTGAAGTGCGAGCTCACCTGCGAGTACGTCACCCGGCTGGTGAACCACCTGCGCACGAGCGGGCTGCGTGAGTGCACGCCCGTCAACGACGACACGGCGATGACCACCGAGCCGCTTCTCGGCCTGTCGTCCGGGTACGTGCGCCGGGCGGCCGACCGGCTGCCCAAGCAGGGCGACCGCTTCCCGTGGAAGGTGTACCAGAGCTACCTGCGCGACTACCGGGCGCTGCGCATGAGCGACATCGACGACGGCGTGATGCGCTTCGGCAACCCCGCGCCGGCCGGTGTGCCCTCGGCGACGAGCGCGGCCGGTGCCGCGGCGCCCTCCGAGCCCGCCGGGCCGGATGCGGCCGACGGGACGACCGAGCCGTCCGCGGTCGGGGCCCCGTAGCCGGCGACCAACGCCGCCCGCGTCGCGGTCCGAGGTGGCTCGCCCGCCCGGTCGGTCGACCTGGGACCCGATCGCGGATCGCCGAGTGAGCGGCCCTGCCCCGTGTCGCTGTCCGTGTGCTCGCCTGGCGGTCGATCGAGGCGGCCCGGTGGGCGCGTCGCCGAGCGAGCGGTCGGGCGCTGTCGGTGGTCGCCGGCCCTGCGGAAATCGCCTTCGGTGGGCCTGCCCGCGTCCGTACGGTGGGCGGGCATGCACCACAGTCGACTCACCGCCATCGGCATCGACGTGCCCGCCGACGTCCACGAGAAGGAGGCCGCGTTCTGGTCCGGCGCCTTTGGGACGGACGTCGAACGCGACGAGGACGGCACGTACCTGACGGTCGGCCACGCCGGCGGGCTGGAGCTGTTCGCGCAGCGGATCGGCGACGAGGGCCCCCGCATCCACCTCGACGTCGAGTCGGACGACGTCGACGCCGAGGTCGCCCGGCTGGAGGCCCTGGGCGCCGAGCGGGTCGGGAAGATCAAGACGTGGTGGGTGATGCGCGACCCGGCCGGGCTGAAGTTCTGCGTCGTCCGTCCGCAGAACGACAGCTTCCCCGAGGGCGCCACCGCCTGGGGAGACGCCTGACCCGCCCGCGTCCGCCATCCGAGGACGCCGGTTCGGGAGGGGCCGCGGGGTCGTCGCGAATCCACGGGCCACCGGCACGTCCACGGAGGGAAGATCGCGGGATGGACATCGCTCCTCCCGTGAACCTCACCGAGGCCCTGGCCACGTTCTCCGACATCTACAGCCCGCGCATCGTGACCCGGGTCAACGACTACGACGTCCGCATCGCCCACGCCCTCGGCGATCACGTGTGGCACGTCCACGACGACACCGACGAGTTCTTCCTGGTGCTCGACGGCCGGTTCGACGTCGCCCTGCGCGACGAGTCGGGCAACGAGCGGACCGTGTCGCTGCACACCGGTGACACGTTCGTGGTGCCGCGTGGCACCGAGCACAAGCCGTCGTCGCCCGGCGGATCGATCCTCATGTTCGAGCCGACCGGCACGTCGTCGACCGGCGACCACGAGGGCGCCCTGCCCGACAACGTCGACAGCACCACCGGCTACGCGCTCTGACCACGGAGCACGAGAGAATCCCGCCCGCCCCGGAGCGGCGGCTCGGTCTCCCGTGGTGGGCTCAGTGGCGGTCGGCCGCCGATCCCCGGAGCAGGGCACGGGGCACCGCCGCCACCATCGCCCACGTGAGCGTCGTCCAGTCGAAGCGGTCGCGCCACACGGTGATGCGCCCGTCGACCACCTCGAACGTTCCGCACACCCAGAACGCGGGCCGGTAGGCACCGCGCTCGATCACGTCGGTGCGCTCGGTCAGGACGACGCCGTCGTCGGCCGCGATGTGGTGGATCTTCGCCTCGAAACCCGTGCAGTAGCGCTGCAACCAGCGCATCTGCCGGCCGAACTCGTCCAGTCCCCGGGCGGGGGGCAGCGGAACGTTCTGGTAGACGATGTCGTCGGACACCAGCTCGAGCGCGCGGTCCACGTCGAGGTCCTCGAGGGCGGCGAGGAAGGCCCGCACGACCGCGACGGGGTCAACCTCCGCCCCCGCGTCGGACGGGCGTCCCTCGGTGGCGCTCATCGCCCCGTTCGATCCGACAACAGGCGGCGAGCAGCGGGCGTGGCCGACCCACGCATCGGTCGAGTCATCCGAACCCCCTTGTCCTGACGGCAAGGTACTACCGCTGCTCCGTCGAACGGCGGGAGTCACGGTTCGCAGCCGATGCCGTCCGCATCTCGGTCGAGGTCGTAGTCGTCGGGAGGCGCGTCACGCGGCGAAGTCGGCGATCAGGCGGGCGAGCTCGACCGGCTGGTCGCCCTGGATGCTGTGGCCGGCGCCCGCGACGTGCTCCACGCGGGCGTGGGGGCAGCGACGCATCAGCTCGGCCTCGTCGGCGTCGTCGACCACCGATCCGGCGGCCATCCCGCGGGCGAGCATGACCGGCATGGTCAGGCCCGACACGGCGTCCCACAGCGACCCGAACTCGGGATGGCGGAGGGCCGGGGCGTCGTCAGCGCCGGTCTCGGCCTCGGCCGGCGGCGCGGCCGCGGGGCCCGACGCGCGGTGGCGGGCGTAGCGCCACACCCAGGTGCCGTCCTCGCGCTGGACCGCGTTGTGGAGGATGCCCCGCCGCAGCGACGACTCGGATCGTGTCGGGTTGAAGGCGACGGTGCGGGCGAGCAGGTCGTCGAAGCTGTCGAAGCTCTCGGGCCCGTTGACGAACGCCATCACCCCCGATGCCTTCTTCTCGTCGACGCCCGGTGTGATGTCCACCAGCACGAGCGAACGCACCAGGTCGGGTGCGGTCGCCGCGAGGGCGATCGCGGTCATCCCGCCGAGGGACATGCCGACGACGGCGCGGGCCTCCGGGGCGAGGGCCCGGACGGCGATGGCCACGTCGCGGGCGTTGGCCGCCGGGTCGAGTGCGCCGGCGAGCCCGCCGTCGGAGTGCCCGTGGCCCGGCAGGTCGATCGCCACGAGCGGACGGTCGAGGGCCAGTGCCACCGTGTCCCAGGTGTGGGCGTTCTGCGCCCCGCCGTGCAGGAACACCAGCTCGGGCTCGGCGTCGCCCCACACGAGCGCGCTCAGGTGTCGCCCGGTGGCGACCTCGACCGCCTCGCGCCGTACGACGGGCGGCCCGTCGAAGGCCAGGCCGAACTCCGCGGCGTTCTCGTGGAACATCGAGAACTCGTCGTACGGAACCCGCTCGACCGGTGTCATCGGCCCAGCATCGCACCTGCGAGGCCGCGTCCGACCGGCCGAACCGGCCCACGGGCGGCATCGACCTCTCGACGGGCCGACGGGCCCGGGCCGACCGCTCGACCGGCCGACGGGACCGCGACCCCCGGACGCGCGCCACGGGCACCGGCCGGCGACCGGTGCCCGTGGGCGGTTGGGGAGACGGATTCAGCTCACGGGCACGCGGGCCTCGTCGCTGGCGGTGCGATCCACCGGCGACGTGAGCCCGGCGGCAACCGCTTCGCCCTCGATGTCCACCCGGGGGAGCATGCGGTCGAGCCAGCGGGGCAGCCACCAGTTGCGGTCGCCGAGAAGCTCCATCGTGGCGGGGACGAGCACCATGCGGACGATCGTGGCGTCGACGAACACCGCCGTGGCCAGGCCGAGCCCGGCGAGCTTCAGGAAGACGGCGTCCTCCAGCACGAAGGCGCCGAACACGGTGACCATGATGGCGGCGGCCGCCGTGATGACCCGGGCGGTGTTGGCCAGCCCGTCGGCGACGGCCCGGCGGTTGTCGCCGGTCCGCACGTACTCCTCCCGGACCCGGGACAGCAGGAACACCTCGTAGTCCATCGACAGTCCGAACAGCACGGCGAACATCGTCATCGGCAGCCACCCCGGCACCGGGGTCGCCTCGTCGATGCCGACCAGGCCGCCCAACCAGCCGCCGTCGGCCGCCACGGTCATGACCCCGTAGGCCGCACCGATCGACAGGATGTTCATGAACGCGGCCTTGATCGCCACGGCCAGCGACCGGAACACGGACATCAGCAGGATGAACGACAGCACGACCACGCCCCCGATGAACAGGGGGAGGCGGCTGGCGGTCTGCTCGCTGTCGTCGATGAACGAGGCGGTCGTGCCACCGACCGAGGCGTCGATGCCGGTGTCGGCGACCGAGGCGGGGATGACGTCGTCGCGCAGCGTGTGCACGAGGGCCTCGGTGGCCTCGTCCTGCGGCCCCGTCTCGGGCACCACCGAGATCACGGCGGCGTCGCCCGCCTCGTTCACCACCGGGGGTACGACGGTCGCCACGCCGTCGGTGGCGTCGAGATCGGCCGCGAGGCGGTCGACCGCCGCCGTGGCAGCGTCGTCCGAGCCGGTGCCGGCCAGGTCGACGGCCACGAGGAACGGACCGTTGGCACCCGCCCCGAAGCCGTCGCTGATCAGGTCGTACGCCCGCCGGCTCGTCAGATCCTCGGAGCCGTTGCCGGCGTCGGGCATCCCGAAGCGCATGTCGACGGCGGGCGCGGCGAGCGCGAGCAGCACGGCGAGCGCCGCGATCCCGGCCAGCAGCGGTCGGCGCTGCATGACCCGGCTCCACCGCCACGACAGGGTGCGGCGACCGTCGACGTCGTGGCGGAACCAGGGCAGCTTGAACCGGTCGATGTTCCGTCCGGCGAAGCCGAGCAGTGCGGGGAGCAGCGTGATCGAGGCCAGCACGACGAGCATCACGGCCAGCGAGGTGGAGAGCGCCACGCCCCAGAGGTAGCCGCGGCCCATCAGCACCAGGCCGAATATCGACACGACCACCGTCGACCCGGCGAACACGACGGCCCGGCCTGCGGTGGCGCCGGCGAGCAGGACGGCGCTGCGGGGCTCGTGCCCGTCGGCGAGCGCCGAGCGGAACCGGGTGACGATGAACAGCGCGTAGTCGATGCCGACGCCGATGCCGATCATCGTGGCGAGCTGCACGCCGAAGTCGGGGACGTCGAGGATGTTGGCCATCAGCCACACGCCGCCGAGGGCGACGCCGAGGCCGAACCCGGCGATGACGAGCGGCAACCCGGCGGCGAGGGCGGACCCGAACGCCACCAGCAGGATGATCATGGCGGCGAGCAGCCCGACCGACTCGGATCCGGCCTCGTTCTGCTCGACGGTCTCGATCGGGTAGCCGCCCAGCTCGACCTGCAGATCGTCGCCGGCGGTCTCACCGGCCACGTCCATGACCCGCTCGACCGACGTGGCCGGGAGCTGCTCGCCGGGCAGGTCGAACCGCACCCGCAGCACACCCGTGCTCCCGTCGGGGGAGACGAGCCCGGGCTCGGCGGCCACCACGTTGGGGACGGTGGCCAGCTCGGCGGCGAGGGCGTCGATGCGGTCCGTGACGTCGGGGGCGGTGACTCCGCCGTCGGCCGTGTAGACGACGTCGACCGTGCCGCCGGCGAACTCGGGAAAGCGCTGCTGCAGCAGGTCCACCGCGTCCGCCGAGTCGCTGCCGGGGACGGTGAAGTCGATCTCGTTGTCGCCGCCGGCGGTGGCGGCCAGGACGATCGCCGCGACCAGCGCGCCGATCCACAGGACCAGGACGCGCCGGCGGCGGTCGTAGCTCGCGGTCACGAGTGCGCGCAGCATCACGCGACTCCTTCCATGGTGGGGCCCAGGGCCCGGGCGGACAGGCGGGCATGGCGCCGACGCCCGGCGTACCAGAGCACCTTGACCGCCAGCGGCGCGCGGGCGAGGAGCCGTCGCCGCTCGTCCGGCGTGGCCGCCTCGAGCGTCCACGGCACCGCGAAGGGCAGGTGGCGGACGTCGACCAGCTCGCGAGCTCGGTCCTCGACCTCGCGGTACTCGTCATCGGTGAAGTGCCGGAGGTAGAGCGGCAGGATGTCCGCGTCCTCGAACCCGAGGTGGCTGTCGAGCAGGCTCGACAGCTCGCAGGCGGCCTCGTGGGCTGCGGTCCGGGCGGTGCCGGCGGCCTCCGTCTCGACGAGCCGGTCGAGTGCCAGCGCCACGCCCAGCTGGGCGTCGGCGAGCATCTGGTGCTCGCGGGCGAGCCGGTCGGTGTGCTCGGCGAACGTCGGCACCCGCTCGGCGAGCACGGGGAACCAGACCTGGTCCTCGATGGTGCGGTGGCTGTCGAGCTCGGCGCGGAACCCGCCGTACCAGCGCCGGATGGCGCGGGCCCTGGCGGTGTCGGCCACGCCGAGGCCGCGCAGCGCGAGAGGTAGACGGGACCCGCCGCGCCGCAGTGCGCGATGGACGACGGTGAACGTCGTGAGATCGGGCGCATGGGTCGGCGCCCGCTCGATGGGGGGATGGGTCGTAGCCATGGGCCGACCGTCGCATCGGCCTCTTGGATCCCGGTGGTGTCAGACGGTGGCGACCTTGGACGCGGCTTGCATCCGGTCGAGGGCCGTCCGCACCGGCGCCAGGCCGACCTCGTCGGCGATCCGCCCGGCTCGCAGGAGCACGGTGTCGGCGGCGGCACGGTCCCGGACGTCATCCGATGCGGCGAGCAGCTGTCCCTGGCAGAGGAGCGCCCGGGCCAGCGCCGGCCCGGCGCCGAACCCCTCCAGCATCGCCACCGCGTCGGCCGCGTGCCGGCGGGCCGCCGGTCCGTCGCCGAGCGCGTCGGCGAGGCGGGCGAGGGCGAGGTCGATGCCGCCGAGGAACGGGCCGGCGGTGACGTCGAGGCGCCCGGCCATCGGCGCCAGCCGCTGCCGGAGCGCCGCGCAGGCGGGCAGGTCCCCGAGAGCAGCCCGGACATGGGCGGCAGCGGTGACCGACTCGGCCCAGAGCCAGTCGGCCGGTAGGTCGGGAGCCGAACCGGTGGGCCCGACGACCTGCCGGGCGCGCGTCAGGTCGCCGTTCTCGACCAGCATCCACCCGACGACCTCGCGGACACCGACGGCGAGGTCGCCGTCGAGCAGGTCGCCGGCCGCGGCGAGCGGGTCGGTGAGCGTGCCGCGGTCGTGGCCGATCGACAGCTCGTAGGCCGTGTAGATGTCGTCGGCCTGCCA
>DASUQS010000230.1:0-28180 GCA_036280455.1 Acidimicrobiales bacterium | reverse complement strand
GATTGCCTCGAGACGTCGCTGGCGCGAGTGATTGCCTCGCCTCCCGTGGGGTGGCGGCCGGGCGGGCGACACCGTGGGGCGGTGGCCGGGTGGGGTGACCCCGTGGTGGGCGGCCGACCCACCTGGGAGGACGGCGGTCGCCCCCGGCGTCAGGCGTCCGCGGGGAAGTCGCCGGCGTCGACCCGCACCGTGCGCAGGAGCGCGGTGACCTGGTCGAGCTCGTCGTCGGTGAGCGCGCCCATGCCGAACGCCCCCGCGGTGACGGCCTCGGTCGCCTTGTCGACCACGCGTCGACCGTCCTCGGTGATCTCGGCGAGGGTGGTGCGTCGGTCGGTCGGGTGCGCGACGCGGCGGACGAGGCCCTGGGCCTCGAGCCGGTCGACGATGTTGGTGACGCTCGTCGGATGGAGCATCAGCCGGTCGCCCATCTTGCCGAGCGGCAGGGCGCCCTGGCGGCTGAACGCCAGCAGGACGAGCGCCTCGTAGCGGGCGAAGGTGAGGTCGAACGGACGGAGCGCCTCGTCCGTGCGAGCCAGCAGGATCTGGTGCGCCCGCATGATCGACGTGGTGGCGGCCATCGCCGCCGGTGCCGCCCAGCCGTGGTTCTCCCACTGGCGCCGGGCCTCCGCGATGGCGTCGAAGCCCAGCGGTCGGGTGTTTGACACGCCGGCATCCTAACGTCCGGCGGCGAGTAGTCGGCAGGCATGACATCGGATGGCCGTTTGTCGGGGATGACACTCTCGGTAGACGGAAACTCGGATATCAAACTACTCTACGGTCCATGACCGGCGCGCCCGACCTCCACCGGCCCATCCATCCGGTGCGCCTCGTCACCGCCGCGAGCCTGTTCGACGGGCACGACGCCGCCATCAACGTGATGCGGCGCATCCTCCAGGCCCAGGGGGCCGAGGTCATCCACCTCGGCCACAACCGCTCCGTCGACGAGATCGTGCGGGCCGCGGTGCAGGAGGACGTCCAGGGCGTCGCCGTCAGC
Organism: Acidimicrobiales bacterium; assembly: GCA_036280455.1. Lineage (GTDB taxonomy): Bacteria > Actinomycetota > Acidimicrobiia > Acidimicrobiales > VFJN01 > ZC4RG19. Next base: position 27,186 of record DASUQS010000230.1, on the reverse strand, counting down.
TCCTACCAGGGCGGCCACGTCGAGTACTTCCGCTACCTGGTCGACCGGCTCGGAGCCGAGGGTCGGCCCGACATCCAGGTCTTCGGCGGCGGCGGTGGCGTCATCGTCGCCGACGAGGTCGCCGAGCTGCACGCCTACGGCGTCGCCCGCATCTTCACCCCCGACGACGGGCAGCAGCTGGGCCTCGCGCCGATGGTCAACACGATCGTCCGGGCGTGCGACGTCGACCTGGCGCTCGACGCCCCGACCTCGATCGACGAGGTGCTGGGCGGCGACCAGCGGGCGCTCGCCCGCGCCATCACCGCCATCCAGGGCGGCACGCTCGGCCGCGACCCGCTCGACGACATCCGGGCGGCGGCGGTGCGGCGGGAGGTGCCGGTGCTCGGCATCACCGGCACCGGCGGGTCCGGCAAGTCGTCGCTCACCGACGAGCTGGTGCGCCGGTTCCGGCTCGACTTCGGCGACAAGCTGCGCATCGCGGTCATCGCCGTCGACCCCACCCGCCGCCGGGCCGGCGGGGCACTGCTCGGCGACCGCATCCGCATGAACGCGGTCGACCACCCCAACGTGTTCGTCCGCTCGCTCGCCACCCGTGGCGCGACGGCCGAGGTGCCCGAGCACATCGACGACGTCGTCGCCGCCTGCCGGGCCGCCGGGTACGACCTGGTGGTGCTGGAGACGCCCGGCATCGGCCAGGGCGACGCCGGCATCGTCGACCTGTCCGACGTCTCGCTCTACGTCATGACGCCGGAGTTCGGCGCCGCCACGCAGCTCGAGAAGATCGACATGCTCGACTTCGCCGACGCGGTGGCGATCAACAAGTTCGAGCGCCGCGGGGCCGAGGACGCGCTGCGCGACGTGCGTCGCCAGCTCCAGCGCAACCGTGAGTCCTTCGGTGCGCCGCTGGAGGATCTGCCGGTGTTCGGCACGATCGCGGCCCGCTTCAACGACGACGGCGTCACCGCGCTCTACCAGCACCTGCGGGGCCGGCTGCGCGAGCACGGCCTGCCGACCGGCGAAGGCGGGCTGGCGCCGGTCGACACCCGGGTGCCCACCGGCGTCACCACGGTCGTCCCGCCCGAGCGGGCCCGCTACCTCTCCGAGGTGGCCGACACGGTCCGCGCCTACCACGCCCACACCGCTGCGCAGGTCGACGCCGCCCGGCGCCGCCAGGCCCTCCGCACCACGAGCGAGCTGCTGGCCGCAGCGACCCCGCCGACCACCCCGGCGGAGACACCTGCGACGACCGCTGCGGCCGCCGAGGTGACTTCCGCGCCGGCCGTTGCCGACTCGTCCGCGTCCGACGTCGGGCGGCTGCTCGCCGCGGCCGATCGCGAGCTCGACGCCACCTCCCATGCGCTGCTCGACGGGTGGCCCGCGACCGTCGAGGCGTACAGCGGCGACGAGCACGTCGCCCAGGTGGGCCAGCGCGAGGTGCGCACCCCCCTCACCGCCGAGTCGCTGTCCGGCACCCACCTGCCCAGGATCGCCCTCCCCCGCTACGGCGACGACGGCGAGCTGCTGCGCTTCCTGCGCGACGAGAACCTTCCCGGGCGCTTCCCCTTCACGGGCGGGGTGTTCGCGTTCAAGCGCGCGGATGAGGACCCGACCCGCATGTTCGCCGGCGAGGGCGACGCCACGCGCACGAACCGGCGCTTCCACCTGCTGGCGTCCGGGCAGCCCGCGGCGCGGCTGTCGACCGCCTTCGATTCCGTGACGCTCTACGGGTTCGACCCGGACGAGCGCCCCGACATCTACGGCAAGGTCGGCAACTCCGGCGTCTCGATCTCGACGCTCGACGACATGCGGGCCCTCTACGACGGCTTCGACCTGTGCTCCCCGTCGACGTCGGTGTCGATGACGATCAACGGTCCGGCGCCGACGATCCTCGCCATGTTCTTCTGCACGGCCCTCGACCAGCAGCTCACCCGCTTCGAGGCCGAGCACGGGCGGCCGCCGTCGCCGGAGGAGGAGGCCGAGCTCCAGGGCTTCGTGCGGCGCACCGTGCGGGGCACCGTCCAGGCCGACATCCTCAAGGAGGACCAGGGCCAGAACACCTGCATCTTCTCCACCGAGTTCGCGCTGCGGATGATGGCCGACATCCAGCAGTGGTTCGTCGACGAGGGGGTGCGGAACTTCTACTCGGTGTCGATCTCCGGCTACCACATCGCCGAGGCCGGCGCGAACCCTCTCAGCCAGCTCGCCTTCACCCTCGCCAACGGGTTCACCTACGTCGAGGCGTACCTGGCCCGGGGCATGGACATCGACGCGTTCGCGCCCAACCTGTCGTTCTTCTTCAGCAACGGCATGGACCCGGAGTACACCGTGCTCGGGCGGGTCGCGCGGCGCATCTGGGCCGTCGCCATGCGCGATCGCTACGGGGCCAACGAGCGGTCGCAGAAGCTGAAGTACCACGTGCAGACCTCCGGCCGGTCGCTGCACGCCCAGGAGATGGCGTTCAACGACATCCGCACGACCCTGCAGGCCCTCATCGCCCTCTACGACAACTGCAACAGCCTGCACACCAACGCCTACGACGAGGCCGTCACCACCCCCACTGCCGAGTCCGTGCGCCGGGCCGTCGCCATCCAGCAGGTCATCAACAAGGAGTGGGGGCTGGCCGGCAACCACAACCCCAACCAGGGGTCGTTCGTGATCGAGCAGCTCACCGACCTGGTCGAGCAGGCCGTGCTCGACGAGTTCGACCGCATCTCGGAGCGCGGCGGCGTGCTCGGCGCCATGGAGACCGGCTACCAGCGGGGCCGCATCCAGGACGAGTCGATGCTCTACGAGCAGCGCAAGCACGACGGGTCCCTGCCCATCGTGGGCGTCAACACGTTCCTCGCGCCGGATGCGTCGGACGCCCATGCCGACACGCCCGAATCCGAGGGTCGGCCCCTCGCCCTGGCCCGCTCGACCGAGGAGGAGAAGCAGCGGTGCCTGACCGGCCGGCGCGCCTTCCAGGCGCAGCACGCCGCCGAGCGGCCCGCCGTGCTCGACCGCCTGCGCGCCGCCGCGCTGTCCGACGAGAACCTGTTCGCCGTGCTGGTCGACGCCGTGCGCGTCTGCACCCTCGGCGAGATCACCGACGCGCTGTTCGAGGTGGGCGGCCGCTACCGACGCAACGTGTGACGAGGCACGAGGTCGGGTCCGGCTCCTCCCGGGCCCGGCCAGGAGCGGCCCATGCCCGACGCGCGTGGACACAACTGGTTGCTGGCCAACCACATCCGTCCACGCGGCTCGTCAGGTGCGCTCGATCAGGTACCTCCGGATCATCTCGACGACGTAGCCCGGCCGCTCGACGACGTCCTCGTAGGTGAACTCGACGACGCGCCACCCGCGCAGGCCGAGTCGGGCGGCGCGCTCGTCGTCGCGCTGGCGCTGACGCCGGGTGGCGTGGGTGCCGTGCCCGGCAAGCTCGACGACCAGTCGGGCTGTGTCCCAGAACAGGTCGACGCGGGCGATGCCCCCACCGTGCGTCCGCCGCTTGACCTGGGCACGGGGCCGGGGCAGGCCGGCGGCCTCGATGAGGCGAATGGCCTCCTGCTCGAGCCAGGAGTCGCCGAGAGGTCGACCCTCCGTGCGGTCGAGCAGGGCTTCGACCGCTGCGAGGCCGGGCCGTCCCGCGACACCATTGCGCCGCAGCAGGTCGATGTGCCACCGGAGGCGTGGTCGCCAGATCGACCCGTCGCGTTCGGCGCCGTCGAGCACCTCCTCGAGCTGGGATGAGGACAGCGACGACGCGATGTCCAGGAGCGTGCGTGGAGCCGAGGTGCGAGGAACGGAGTGCGCGAGGTCGACGTCGGCCGGACCGAGGTCGCTGCGATGGATCGTGGCCGAGCTCGCTCGGGGGCGCCGTGTTCGGGGCACCGTGACCTCGACCGGACCGGGCGACAGCCCGTCGAAGCGCCACAGCACGGCAGCCGCCGAATGCGACGCCACCGCCCCATCGCCCGCGGCGAGCACGGCCGCGAGCACGCGCTGCCGCCACGACTCCGGGTGGGCGACGTGCCGCACCACCCTGGCGGCCACCGGCTCGAGCACCCCGTGGGCCACGAGTGTGCGTCGTTGCTGGCGCGTGACACCGAGGGTGTCCAGCTGTGCGTAGGTGAGGAGGCCGAGCGTCTTCGGGGCCAGTTCGGCGATGGCCCCGTCGAGCGCACGGGCCATGGACCGACGCTAGTGACGGGGTGTGACACTCGACGGCGGATCGTCGGTCGGCTCGCTGGCGGCTCGGCTCGTCGCCGGTGGGGCGTACGCGTCGTTGGACGACCCGCGTGGACCAAAATGGTTGCTCAGCAACCACATACGTCCAACGAGTCGGCCCGCGGTCGCGGCTGGCGCGTCTCATGGCCGGAGCGCTGGGCGGGCAGGCCGCCGTATCAAGGATCTGTCACTTCGCGGCACATGGCTCGCGTTCGTTGTGCAGATGTGGGACGATCGGACCGATCCACCCGACTGATCGCCCAGGGGGTCGCGATGGGGGCCAGGTCGAACAAGCCGAGGCAGCGGGGTGGGGGTCGCCGCCTCCCGGAGAGCAACGGGCACGGCGTCCCGGGGGGCGCCTCGGTCGCGCCAAGCGCGGTTGCCGGCCTCGCCGCGCCGCGGGTGGCCATCGATCTCACGACGCCGTCGACGCCCCGGGTCGACCCTGGGGGCGGCGTCGACGGAGCAGTCCCCGAGGGTCCGGTAACGGGGAACGGGCGCTCGCTGGGCCACGTCGCCGACGACGACGGTGCCTCCGTCGCCGAGGTCACACCGGCCGGGCGCATGGTCGCCAAGCCCGAGGGCAAGAAGGCGCGGAAGGCGGCCGAGGCGAAGGGCAAGAAGGCGCGGAAGGCGGCGAAGGCCGAGGCCGAGGAGAGCCACGGCAGAGCCGAGGGGCCGACGGACCAGGGCACGGTTGTGGAAGAGGCCGTCGGGGAGTGGCCCGAGGCGACGCCCGAGGGCAAGAAGGCGCGGAAGGCGGCCAAGGCCGAGCGCAAGAAGGCGCGGAAGGCGGCGAAGGCCGAGGAGAAGAAGGCGCGGAAGGCGGCCAAGGCAGAGGCCAAGGAGGCGCGCAAGGCGGCCGCGGCCAGGAAGTCCGAGAAGGCCACGAAGGCGAAGGGCAAGAAGGCCGCCAAGGCGGCCGAGGCCGAGGCCGAGGAGGCGCGCAAGGCGGCCGCGGCCAGGAAGTCCGAGAAGGCCACCAAGGCGAAGGGGAAGAAGGCGGGGAACGGACACGGTCGGGACGGTCGCAAGACCGGCCATGACGGCCATGACGGCCATGACGGCCACAACGGCCCCGCGACGACGACGGACGAAGCCAAGGGAAGGAAGGCCCGGGTCGGCACGGGTGCGTCCGCCGCCGATCGGCTGGCGGCGCTCGACCCGGATGAGCTGCGGGAGGATCTGCGGCTCGCCTGCATCTCCCGCGCCATCGACGACCGCGAGATCTCGCTGCAGAAGCAGAGCCGCGTGTTCTTCCAGATCTCCGGGGCCGGGCACGAGGCGCTGTACCTCGGGTTCGCGCGCGAGCTGCGTGCCGGCTACGACTGGTTCTTCCCCTACTACCGCGACCTGGCGCTGGTGCTGGGCCTCGGCGTCTCGCCGACCGACGTGCTCCGCCAGGCGGTCGGGTCGGCCGACGATCCCGCGTCCGGGGGGCGGCAGATGCCGGCCCACTGGGGCGACCCCGCCCGCAACATCGTCACGCAGTCGAGCCCGACCGGCAGCCAGTGCATCCCGGCGGTCGGTTGCGCCGAGGCGGGCCGCTACATCGTCCGTCGCCCCGGTCTCGGCCTCCCCGCCCACGGCGACGAGATCACCTACGTCAGCCTGGGCGAGGGGGCGACGTCCGAGGGCGAGTTCTGGGAGAGCCTGAACACGGCGTGCACCGAGCACCTCCCGGTCCTCTACATCGTGGCGGACAACGGGTACGCCATCTCGGTGCCGGCCTCCGAGCAGTCGCCGGCGCCGATCAACGAGCTGGTCCAGGGATTCGCCGGGTTGCAGGTGTGGTCGATCGACGGCACCGACTACGCCACCGTGCGCGAGACGGCCAAGAAGGTGGTGAGCCACGTCCGGGCCGGTGTGGGGCCGGCGCTGGTGCACGCGCGGGTGACGCGCCCGTACTCGCACTCCGCCGCCGACACCCAGAGCAAGTACCGGCTGGCGCAGGAGATGGAGTGGGAGGCGAGCCACGACCCGATCGACGCGCTCGAGCGCACGATGATCGAGGCCGGGGTGGTCAGCGAGGAGGAGGCGGCCGCCATCCGCGCCGAGGCCCGGGAGACGGTCGCCGCGGCGGCCAAGGAGGCTCTCGCCGGCGCCCGGCCGCGCGTCGACTCCGTGCTCGACAACGTGGTGGCGCTGCCGGACATCCCCGATCCGGGCGAGGTCGCCACCGGTCCCGAGGGCGACGACGTCGTGGCGCTGGGCGAGGCGATCCGCCGCGCGTTGCACGAGTCGATGGCGGCCGACGAGCGCATCCGCGTGTTCGGAGAGGATGTGGCGGACGCCCGCGAGGCGATCCTGGCGGACGTCGAGGGCAAGGGCGGTGTGTTCGGCACCACCCACGGGCTGCAGCGGGACTTCGGCCGGGCGCGCTGCTACAACACGCCGCTGGCCGAGGCGAACATCATCGGCCGGGCCGTGGGACAGGCGGTCCGGGGCCTGCGGCCGGCGCCGGAGATCCAGTTCTTCGACTACATCTGGCCGGCGATGCAGCAGATCCGCAGCGAGGCGGCGACGATCCGCTGGCGGTCGAACGGCGCGTTCACGTGCCCGACGGTGATGCGGGTGCCGATCGGCGGCTACCTGCAGGGCGGCTCGATCTGGCACAGCCAGTCGGGCGAGTCCATCTTCGCCCACATCCCCGGGTTGCTCGTCGCGTTCCCGTCACGCGCGAGCGATGCGGCGGGGTTGCTGCGGGCGGCGTTCCGGTGCGAGGACCCGGTGCTGTTCCTCGAGCACAAGCACCTGCTCCGCCAGCCCTACACCCGCGATCCGTACCCGGGGGACGACTACGTCGTCCCGTTCGGGCGGGGCCGCTACGTGACCCGAGGTGCCGACCTGACCATCGTGACCTGGGGGGCGACGGTCGAGCGCTCTCGCCTGGCCGCCGCGCAGCTGGCGGAGACCGACGGCGCCTCGATCGAGGTGGTCGACCTGCGCACCCTCGTGCCGTGGGACCAGGAGATGGTGGCCGAATCGGTGGCGAAGACGTCGCGACTGCTGGTCGTGCACGAAGACGTGGTGCGCGGGGGGTTCGGTGGCGAGATCGCCGCATGGGCGGCCGAGCAGTCGTTCTGGCAGCTCGACGCGCCGATCGGTCGCGTCGGCGCGCAGGAGTGCCACGTCGCCTATGCCCCCGAGCTGGAGACGGCCATCCTCCCGCAGGTCGACGACATCGCGACCGCCGCGCACCGCCTGCTGTGCGCGTGAGGCACGGGCCGGCCGGGTCGGGACGGACGACGCCCCTGCGTGCGGGCGCAGCGACGCCCCGCCGCCTGACGGGGCAGCGGGGCGTCGGCTAGACAGTCGGGGTGCCGATCAGCGCGTGGGGAAGCTGATCACCCTTCGACGTAGGACGACAGGTCGTCGTGGTCGACCAGTCGGCCGAGTAGCCCAGCCATGACGATCACTACCGCGATCGCCACCAACCCGATCAAGAGGATCTCGTTCATCGTGATTCGCCACCTTGCTCACAGCCCGCCATTGGGCGATGGAGACCCGGCCTGGTCGGCGGGCCACCCGACCATCCGGGGAGGGCTGATCGGGTGATCCGATCATTACCCAGGTCCGTCCGTCGGGTGTGCGACAGTCCTATGACGATGTGCGACATCTCCGCCGCTCTGGGTGGCGCGGGGGTCGGAGCGTGAGGGACGGTCTCCCGTCACCGCTTCGCCTGCTGGTCGTCCTGGTCATCGCGCTGCTGGCTCCCGTCGGCGCGATGGTGGCGACGGGGATGACCGGCGGCGCCCACGCCGACAAGGTCGAGACCGCGTCCGACGGCGGCCGGGGCGGCGACCACGGCGGCGACGGCGACGAGCTCGCCCTCCGGATCGACGGTGAGTGGCCGGGGCGCGGCGGACGCACCACCGTGACCTCGCCGGCGTCGACCACCACGTCGTCCACCGCCCCGCCGACGACGGCCACGACGGCGCCGCCCGCCACCTCGGCGCCCACGGCTCCGCCCACCACGGCGCCGCCGGATCCGCCCGCCACCCCCGCGCCCACGACCCCGCCGCCGGCTCCGGCGCCGACCGAGCAGGGCCAGGTCGTCGACCTGGTGAACGCGGCCCGCGCGCAGGCGGGGTGCGGTGCGCTCACGGTGGACGACCGCCTCGTCGCCGCGGCCCAGGGCCACAGCGACGACATGGCCGCGCAGGGCTACTTCTCGCACACCTCGCTCGACGGCCGCTCGTTCGCCGACCGGGTCCGGGCCGCCGGGTACCCCAGCCCAGGGGGCGAGAACATCGCCCAGGGGCAGCGGGGCGCCGAGGCGGTGCACGACGCGTGGATGAACTCCCAGGGCCATCGCGAGAACATCCTGAACTGCAGCTTCACGACGATCGGGGTGGGTCTCCACGCCGCGTCGTGGACCTGGACCCAGAACTTCGGCTACTGACGGCGGTCGGGTGGTCACCGCAGCGAAGGTCCTTCGGGGACTTCGGCGGGCGCCGTCGCGTATCCGCTGGGCACGGGGTTTTCTCGCCCGGAACTTGAGATCGGTCCCGAGGGGCTGCCTAGGTTCGCTCGGGTTGTGCCAGTTCGAAGCGGACCCCTGGGATCGAGCGACACAACCGGGCCCGAGGTCCGGTTGCGACCGCCGACCCCCCACGACGGACAGGCTCTCTGGCGGCTCGCCGACGAGGTCGGCCTCGATCTGAACTCCCCGTACTTCTACGTCCTCTGGGGCGACCGGTTCGCCGGCACCAGCACGGTGGCCGAGACCGGAACGGGCGAGGTGGCGGGCTTCGTGGCGGGTCTGCAGGTACCGGGTGATCCCGGCACGCTGTTCGTGTGGCAGATCGGGGTCGCCCCGGCCGCCCGGCGCACGGGGCTCGCAGGGCGGATGCTCGACGAGCTCATCGGCCGCACCGGCGCACGCTGGCTCGAGGCGACGGTCACGCCCGCCAACGAGGCGTCCGCCGCGCTGTTCACCGGCGTGGCCGGGCGCCGCGACGCCGAGCTGGTCGTCAGCCCGGCGTACGGCGCCGACCTGTTCCCGCCGGCCCACGAGGCCGAGTTGCTGTACCGCATCGGCCCGCTCGCGTGACGGTCTCCGCCGTGCACGGCACGACGTCTCTTGTCAGCAAACCGAAGGACGTGATCTCCAAGTGCAGACGTTCGACCTCCTCGAATCGGAGGTCCGGGGCTACTGCCGCTCCTGGCCCGTCGTGTTCTCCTCCGCAGAGGGGAGCACCCTCGTCGACGAACACGGGCGCCACTACGTCGACTTCTTCGCGGGGGCGGGCGCCCTCAACTACGGCCACAACCACCCGGCGCTGATCGAGGCGCTGCTCGGGCACCTCGCTCGCAACGGTGTGGTCCACGGCCTCGACATGGCGACCACCACCAAGCGGGACTTCCTCCTGAAGTTCGACGAGGTGGTGCTCAAGCCCCGCGGTCTCGACTACAAGCTCCAGTTCCCCGGACCGACCGGCACGAACGCCGTCGAGGCGGCGCTCAAGCTGGCCCGCAAGGTCACGGGTCGTGATCGTGTCATCGGCTTCACCAACGCCTTCCACGGCATGACGCTCGGCGCGCTCGCCGTCACCGGCAACTCGATGAAGCGCCGAGGCGCCGGCGTGCCGCTCACGTTCGCCGACTCGCTGCCCTTCGCCGGGTTCTTCGGCGCCGACGTCGACACGGTGGGCTATTTCGAGGCCTTCCTCGCCGACGGCACCGGTCTCGACACGCCCGCGGCGGTGATCGTCGAGACCGTGCAGGCCGAGGGCGGGCTCAACGTGGCCGGCTTCGACTGGCTGCGCCGGCTGGCAGCGCTGTGCCGCGAGCACGCCATCCTGCTCATCGTCGACGACATCCAGGTCGGGTGCGGGCGCACCGGCCCGTTCTTCTCGTGGGAGGGGAGCGGCGTCGTCCCCGACATCGTGTGCCTGTCGAAGTCGCTGTCCGGCCTCGGCCTGCCCTTCGCCCTCACGCTCATGCGCCCCGACCTCGACGTGTGGGAGCCGGGCGAGCACAACGGCACCTTCCGCGGCAACAACGCAGCGTTCGTCACCGCCATGGCCGCCCTCGACGAGTTCTGGACGGACGACGCACTGCACCGCGAGGTCGAGCGCAAGGGTGCCCGCATCCGCACAGGCCTGCAGTCGCTGGCGTCCCGCCACGACGGCGTGTTCGAGGAGGTGCGCGGACGCGGTCTGATCAACGGCGTGAGGACCACCATGCCGGAGGCGGCCGGTGAGATCGCCGCCGCCGCGTTCGACGAGGGGGTCCTCGTCGAGACCGCGGGCCCCGCCGACGAGGTCGTGAAGCTGCTGCCGCCGCTGACGGTGGACGACGCCGCCATCGACCACGTGGTCGAGGTGCTGGGCCTCGCCACCGAGCGCGTCATCGACAAGCTCGGCGAGGACCTGCTGTCGGGCACCGCGCCGGCCGACGAGGACGCGGGCGAGGAAGTGGCGAAATGAAGATCGTCACCCTGGACGGGATCGTCGGCGGCGAGCAGGACGTGGTCGGCGACACCTGGCGGGCGCGGCGGCTGCTGCTCGCCCGCGACCACATGGGCTTCTCGCTCCACGACACGATCATCGAGGCCGGGACCGAGACACCGATGTGGTATCGACACCACCTCGAGGCCGTGTACTGCATCGAGGGCGAGGGCACGGTCGAGGCGGTCGAGGACGGCGCCGTGCACGAGATCGGCGCGGGGACGGTCTACGCCCTCGACGAGCACGACCGGCACGTGCTGCGTGCCCGCACCCGCATGCGCATGGTGTGCGTGTTCAACCCGCCGTGCACCGGTCGCGAGACCCACGATGCCGACGGCGCCTACCCCCTGCTCACCGAGCCGGAGCCGGTGATCGAGCCCACGGCAGCCCAGGAGACCGCGCCGGCGCCACGACCGGCGGCGCCACGGCCACCGGCGCCACGTCCGGCGGCGATGCCCCGCAGCGACGACCGCTATCCGTCGCGCTTCGCGTCCACTCCGTCGATCGCCGACCGGCTCGACCCCGTGGTCCACGGGGTGGCCGACGGGCCGCTCGACCCCGAGACGCTCTCCTCCTACGCCGAGGACGGCTATGTCGTGCTGGACGGCCTGCTCACGCCGCGCGAGGTCGACCAGCTCAACAATGCGGTCGACGGCCTGGCGGCCGACCCGGCCCAGCGGTCCCGTCCCGAGGCCATCGTGGAGCCGGGCGGCGGTGCCCTGCGCTCGTTGTTCGCCATCCACGAGGGCGACGGCCCGCTCGCCGCGCTCGCGCACCATCCACGCATCGTGGCGGTCGCCCGGCAGATACTGGGCAGCGACGTCTACGTCCACCAGAGCCGGGTGAACCTGAAGCCAGCCTTCCGGGGGAAGGAGTTCTACTGGCACTCCGACTTCGAGACGTGGCACACCGAGGACGGCATGCCGGCCATGCGCGCGCTGAGCTGCTCGGTGCTGCTCGACGACAACCAGCCGTGGAACGGTCCGCTGCTCACCATCGCGGGATCGCACAAGCGCTTCGTGTCCTGCGTGGGCGAGACGCCGGCCGACCACTTCGCCCAGTCGCTGCGCCGGCAGGAGGTGGGCACCCCCGACGACGCGTGCCTGCGCACGCTCACCGAGGAGGGCAGCATCGACCAGTGCCTGGGCGGGCCGGGGACCGTGGTGTTCTTCGACTGCAACGTGATGCACGGGTCCAACGGCAACATCTCGCCGCTGCCCCGCCGGAACCTGTTCGTGGTGTTCAACAGCGTCCTCAACACGCTCGTCGAACCGTTCGCCGCCCCCGCCCCCCGTCCCGAGTTCGTGGCCACGCGCGCGGGCATGCCCGCGCCCCCCGCCTGAGGCCGACAGGGTCCCATCGGCAGCCCGGCCGTCCTGCACGTCGCACACGGGCCGACCCAGGCCGGTTCACGTCAGGGGGATCAGGCGGCGCTGCTCGTCCAGCACGAACACGGTCTGGGTCGAGCGCACGTGGGTGGCGCCGTGGAGGTGGTCGAGCACGACGTCGCGCAGGGCCTCGATCGAGGCGACACGCACGAGCGCCACCATGTCGAACCCGCCGCTGGTGAAGGCGAGGTACTCGACGCCGGGCAGGTGCAGCAGCTCGTCCCGGGCGGCGCGCCACTCGTTCTGCTCGACGTTGACGAGGATGAGGGCGGCGACGCCGAGCCCGAGCTTCGTGGGGTCGACGGTGGCGGTGAAACCCGTGATCACGCCTTCGGAGCGGAGCCGGTCGAGCCGCGAGTAGGCGGTCGCCCGGCTGACGCCGACCCGCGACGCCAGCTCGTTCACCGAGAGCCGGCCGTCGTCGACCAGGGCGGCGACGATGCGGCGGTCGACGTCGTCGAGGGCCGGCGGAGTGGGGGAATCGGGTGTCGCCTGTGGTGGGGGGCCGGCCGGGCGAGCGCGGCGGGTGGGGCTGGCCATCGTGCGATACCTCCGGGTCCCGGACGGAAGTTCGTCCGGACCTTGTGCGTCATGCCCGCAATATGTCTCGAAATCGTGCCGTGATGTTGAACATATCTTCCTCCGGTACGACGATCGACGTGATGTTGCGATCCGGCAACGACACCAGCAGCGAGGCCGATGACGCTGTCGCGGCGTTCGAGCTACCCGACGACCACCCCGGCGTGTCCGACCCCGCATACCGCGCCCGGCGTGCCGCCATCGCCGCGGTCGGGCGGGCCCACCGGCGCGGGCAGCCGATCGCGGATGTGGAGTACACGTCCGAGGAGGACGAGGTCTGGCGCATCGTGTCTCACGAGCTGGCCCGGAAGCACGAGAGATTCGCGTGCCGTGCCTACCGTGACGGCGCAGCGGCCGTGACCTTGCCGACCGAGCGCGTTCCCCAGCTCCGGGAGGTGGACGCCCGCGTGCACGGGCTCACCGGGTTCCACATCGAGCCGGTGCCCGGCCTGGTGCCCACCCGCGAGTTCTACGGGTCGCTGGCCGAGCGGGTGTTCCGGTCGACCCAGTACGTGCGCCACCACTCGGTGCCCTTCTACACGCCGGAGCCGGACATCGTCCACGAGATCATCGGCCACGCCAACATGCTCGGGAACCCGGTGTTCGCGGACCTCTACGAGGCGGCCGGGAAGGCGTCGCTGCGGGCGGAGAGCGACGCCGCGCTCGACTTCTTCTCGAAGGTGTTCTGGTTCACGCTCGAGTTCGGCGTCCTGTGGGAGGACGGCGAGCTGCGCGCCTATGGCGCCGGCCTGCTGTCGTCGTACGGCGAGATCGAGGAGTTCCGCGACGCCGAGGTGCGGCCCTGGGACATCGCACGCATGGGCACGCTCGACTACGACATCACCCGCTACCAACCGGTCCTGTTCGCGGCGGAATCGTTCGAGCGCATGGTCGACGAGCTCGGGGCGTTCTTCGACGGCTACGACGACGCGGACCACCGGCGCCGGCTGGGCGACGCCCGGGCGGACTGAGGGGCACCGAGGTCGCTCCCGGCTTGCGGCTGGCGGCCGGGCTCCAGCACTGTGGCGACATGTCGCACGCCGCTGATCCGGCCGCCCCCGAGACCCGGGGGGAGACGACGATCGACCAGTTGGTCTCGGCGAACGAGGACTACGCCGCCAGCTTCGACATCGACCGTGCAGGCTGCGACGTGTCGTCGCCGAGCCCGACCCGGCGCACCACGGTCATCACGTGCATGGACGCCCGCATCGACCTGTTCGCCGTGCTCGGGCTGGAGCTGGGGCAGGTCCACATGATCCGCAACGCGGGCGGTGTCGTGACCGACGACGTGCTGCGATCGCTCGTCCTCTCCCAGCGCAAGCTCGGCACCCGCGAGGTGCTGATCGCCCACCACACCGACTGCGGGCTGTACCGCCTCGACGACGACGAGCTGCTCGACGAGGTGACCGCCGAGTCGGGCGTCCGCCCGCCGTTCCGCTTCCACGGCTTCACCGACCTCGACGAATCGGTGCGGGTGTCGGTCGCCAAGGTGCGCGAGGCGCCGTTCGTGCCCTACCGCGACGGCGTGCGCGGCTTCGTGTACGAGGTGGCGTCGGGCAACCTGCGCGAGGTGGTGTAGGAGCGCAGGCCGGCGACGGCGCGGGCGCGCGCGGGGTCGGATCACAGCGGCTCTGGCAGGCCGGCGGGATCGGCGCCTTCCGTGTGATCGGCGGGGTCGGCGGTCGTCATGCGCGCTGCGACGATCTGGCAGGGGTGGACGACCGTCGTCCCGGCCGCAGCCAGGTGCAGGGCGCACCCGGGGTTGGCGGACACGACCACCGGCGCACCGGACCGCGCGATGGCCGCCAGCTTGCGCTCCCGGACGGCGGCGGCCAACTCGGGTTGGACCGCGGCGTAGGCGCCGCCCGCGCCGCAGCAGAGGCCCTCGTCGTCGAGCTCGACCACCGTGGCGAAGGGGGCGAGGACCGTGCGCACCGCCTCGTGCGACCGTTGGACGTGACGCAGGTGGCACGGGTCCTGCACCGCCACCGTCGGGCGGCCGGCGTGGTCGGGGCGAGCGGGTCGGTCGGCGCGGCCGTCCGCCGGGAGCGGCGCACGGGCGGTCAACCGGTCGATGCGGGCGGCCAGCCAGGTGTGCACGTCCTGGACCCGGGCGGAGAACGCCGCCGCCTCCGGGGTGCCGAGCAGGTGGCCGTAGTCGGCGAGCATCGCGCCACATCCGGCCGAGTCCACCAGGACCGGCGCGTCACCGGGGAAGGCCTGCATCGTCCGCTCGGCGTGGGCGCGGGCCTCGGTCGCCAGGCCCGCGTGCAGGGCGAGCGCGCCGCAGCACGCCCCGCCCGGGCCGGGGAGCGCGACGCGGGCGCCGGCCGCCTCGACGACCCGTTGCACGTCGGCGTGGACGTCGCGCATCCACGCGTCCATCACGCAGCCGGTGACCAGCCACACGTCACGATCGGGGTCGGCACCGGTGCCCGAGGCCCGGAGGCGCGGGCGACGGACGGGTGTGCGCACCGGCAGTCCCAGCCGCCGGGTGAGGCGGTCGGGGACGAGCCGCAGCCGCTGTGCGAGTCCCAATGCGGATGAGCCGGCCAGCACGAGGCGGTGCCAGCGCAGCGTCCCGAGCGCCACGCGGAGCAGGCGCGGCGGCCGCCGCAGGGCCCCCGGCCCCGGGCCCTCCGCCAGCGTGGCGCGGGTGGGCTCGATGAGGTGCCCGAAGGCCACCCCGGAGGGGCACGCCGTCTCGCAGCCACGACACTGGACGCAGGTCTCCATCGACCGGACGAACGAGTCGTCGGGCGCGCCTCCCTCCCACTGGACCTGGCGCATGGCGGCGATGCGGCCGCGGGGCGACAGCGCCTCCTCGCCCGTCACCCGGTAGGTGGGGCAGTGGGGGAGGCACAGCCCGCAGGCGACGCAGCCGGCCAGCTCGTCGTCGTCGATGCCGAGGTCCATCAGGCGACACCGCCGCGTGCGGCCGCTCGGGGATCGCGTCCTGGGGCGAGGCGGCCGGTCGGGTCGAACTGCCGCTTGATCGCCGCGTGGAGCGTCGCCACCGCGGGGTCGAGGGGCCGCGTCGGCGGCGGCACGTCGGCGTGCACGATCCCGACCCCCACCTCGGCGACGAATGCCCCCGGCTTGATGGCACCGCCGGGCAGGCGAGGGTCGGCGGCCGCCGTGCCGCCGTCGGCCGGCAGCCGCCGGGCGTCCCCGGCCGGAGCGCCGGCGCCGGCGAGGCTCCGCAGGGCGGTCGGCCGCAGCGACCAGCGGTGGGGCGGCAGGGCGGGCGGGCCGTCCGTGTCGTCGAGGCCGGTGAGCCGGGCCTGTTCGTCGACGTCCGCGGGATGGCCGTCGAGCAGCACCCACGTCGTCGACCCGTCCCAGAGCACGGCGGCGGGGCGGTGCAGCCGTCGGGCGAGGGCGAACGGGTCGGCCGGCCCGGCCAGCCATCGCTCGGTGGCCGGCAGCGGGCGGGTGCGCAGCACGACCTCGGCGAGCAGCCCGAGCGTGCCCAGCGACCCGACCAGCAGGCGGCACAGGTCGAATCCCGAGACGTTCTTGACGGTGGGGCCGCCGGCCTTGACCACCGTGCCCGCGGCGGACACGTACCGCACCTCGAGCACGGTGTCGCGCACGGCCCCCCAGCCCAGGCGGCGCAGGCCGCTCTGGCCGACGGCCAGGACACCGCCCACCGTGGCGCCCGGCAACGAGGGCAGCGCCACGGCCTGGCCCACCTCGGCCAGCGCGGCGGCGAGGTCGGCGACTGTCGTCCCCGCGCGCACCCGCACGGTCATGTCCGCGGCCTCGACGGCGACGATGCCGGCGGGCGCCCGTACCGTCCGGGCGCCGGCAGCCGGGTCGAGGGGTCCGCCGACGTCCCACTGGGTGCGTCCGCCGACGGCGACGACAGGGCCGGCCTCCGTGGGGCCGACGTCGGCCGCGAAGGCCGCGATGCCTTCGCCGGACGTGCCGGTCGGGTCGGCCGCGTCGGGGGTCACACCCACACGCCCTCCGGGACCGACTGCAGGTCGCCGCAGCGGCTGCCGGCGGGCAGCACCTTGGTCGGGTTGGCGACGCCGTCGGGGTCGAACGCGTCGCGCAGGCGGGCCTGGGCGTCGAGGTCGTCCGCCGAGAACAGCAGCGGCATGAGGTCGCGCTTCTCGAGGCCGATGCCGTGCTCGCCGGAGAGGACCCCACCGGCCTCGATCGAGGCCCGCACGATCGCGTCGCCGGCCGCGTGCACCCGGTCCATCACCCCGGGCTCCCGGGCGTCGAACAGCAGGAGGGGGTGCAGGTTGCCGTCGCCCGCGTGGAAGACGTTCATCACCCCGAGGTCGTGCCGCTCGGCGATGGCGTACACCTCGGTCAGCACGTCGACGAGCCGGGTGCGGGGAACGACGGTGTCGTGCAGGTAGTAGTTCGGGGCGACGCGGGCCACGGCGCCGAACGCCGACTTGCGGCCCTTCCACAGCAGCGCCCGCTCGGCGTCGTCGGCCGCCACGCGCACGTGCCGGGCGCCGAGGCTCCGGCCGATCTCCCCGATCCGCTCGACGGCGTCGGCCACGCCCGCGGGCAGCCCGTCGACTTCGACGAGCAGCACCGCCGCCGCGTCGACGGGATAGCCGGCGTGGGCGAACTCCTCCGCGGCCCGGGTGATGCGCTGGTCCATCATCTCCAGCGCCGCGGGCAGGATGCCGGACGCGATGACGCCGCTCACGGTCGCGGCGGCGGCGTCGACGGTCGGGAAGTCGAGCAGCAACGTCGCCACCGCCGGCGGGTCGGGGGTGAGCCGCACGGCGATGCGGGTGGCGATGCCGAGCGTGCCCTCGCTGCCCACGAACACGCCGCGCAGGTCGAGGCCGTCCGGTTCGGGGTCGAGGCCGCCGAGCACCGTCACCGTGCCGTCGGGCAGCACGACCTCGATCGCCAGCACGTGGGCGCTCGTCACCCCGTAGGCGAGGCAGTGCGGCCCGCCGGAGTTGTTGGCCACGTTGCCGCCGATGGTGCACGCCTGCTGGCTCGAGGGGTCGGGCGCGAATTGCAGGCCGTGCGGGGCGAGCGCCCTGGTCAGGTCGAGGTTGATGACGCCCGGCTGCACCCACGCCACCCGGTCGTCGGCGTCGACCGCCAGGATCCGGTCCATCTTGGTGGTGACGATCACGACCGGGTCGCCCACCGGGACGGCCCCGCCGGCGAGACCGGTGCCCGACCCGCGGGCGACGAACGGGCGGCCGTGGCGCCGGGCGATCCGCACGGCCGCGGCCACCTCGTCGGTGTCGAGCGGGAAGCAGGCCACCGCGGCGGTGCCGGACAGCACGGAGGCGTCGCGTCCGTACAGCCCGAGCTCGATGCCCCCGGTGCGCACGCGATCGGGCGCCAGCGCCGCCGCCAGGTCTGCGGCGAGGTCACCGAGCGTGTCGATCGTCACCTTCCGCAGTCTGCCCCCTCGGACGCGATCTCGGGCACATCGCGGCCATCGCCGGGCCGCATCACCGCAGCAGTCGGTAGTCCGGGTTGAGGATCGCCAGCCGGTTCTGGTGCACGCCCGCGGTGCCGGTGACCTCGAGGCGGCCACCGACCCGGAGGCCACCCAGCTCGCGGCGGCCGAGGAACACCGCCAGCATGGTGCCGGTGCCGTCGTCGAGGACGCACTCGAGCGTCGGCACGTCCCGCTGCGGCGCGATGCGCAGCGACCGCACCTGCCCCGCCACCCGCACCTGGTCGCGCCAGCGGACGTCCCCGATGGGCGTCACGGTGTCGATGTCGGCGCGCGGGGGACGGTCGGTGACGGGACGCGGCGTGGTCGTGAGCCGGCCGCGGGCGACGGGCGCGACGAGGTCGACCGTCTCGTCCGACAGCCAGGCATCGAGGTGGAAGGGCACGGTCGTGACGTTGGCGTGCGGCAGCTTCGACACCTCGGCCTGGATGCTGTCGGCGGTGCGGTCGTGCAGGACGCGGCGCCACAGGCCGTTGTACTTGCGGTCCGGCAGCAGCACCGACACCTCGGTGTCGCCGTCGGAGAGCTCGTGGGCGACGAGCTCGACGGCCGCGTGGGTCAGCCGGCGGTCGGGGCACGCCGCCAGCTCCAGCCGCACCCGCGAGAGGCCGAGCCGGCGCCATTCGTCCGCCAGGCGCTCGCCGGCCTCGTCGTCGACCACGAAGTGCACGGCCCGCAGCTCGTCGGGTGTGAGCGTGCGGGCGTACTGGATGGCGCGCGCCGCCGCCAGGTCGAGCCGGTCGACGAACACGAGCACGACGTGCCGGTGCAGGATCGGCGCGCCGACGGCGGCCGGGATGTCGGCCTCCAGGGACACGCGCTCCTCCTCGTACTGCCGGTTGAGGCGCAGCAGGACCACGACCACGATCGGCATGATCGGCAGGATCACCCAGGCGTCGTCGAACCGGGTGACGATGACGATCAGCACGATCGCACCGGAGATGACCGCGCCGACCCCGTTGGCGATGATGCCGCGGATGAACCCCTTCTCCCGCTTGCGCAGGTGGTGCTTCGTCATGCCCGCCTGCGACAGCGTGAACCCGGTGAACACCGAGATGGCGTAGATCGGGATCAGGCGGGTGACCTCGGCCCCGCTCACCACCACGAGCACGGCGGCCGCGCCCGCCAGGGCGAGGATGCCGTTCGAGAAGACGAGCCGGTGGCCCCGCTTGGTGAGCTGGCGGGGCAGGAAGCTGTCGCCGGCCTGCAGGTTGGCGAGCCGCGGGAAGTCGGCGAAGCCCGTGTTCGCCGCCAGCACCAGGATGAGCATGGTGGCGACGTTGAGCACGTTCGACAGCGCGTTGCCGACGCCGGAGGTGCCGTACACGGCCTCGCCGATCTGCGCGAGGACCGTGGGGGTGCCGTCCTCGAACGGCCCGACCTTGATCTTGGAGGCGAGGAACGACAGGCCGAGGAACATCACCGCCAGCCCGCTGCCCATGATCACGAGCGTCTGCCGGGCGTTGCGCCACTCCGGCTTGTGGAAGGCGGGCACGCCGTTGCTGATCGCCTCGACGCCCGTCACGGCGGCGCCGCCCGAGGCGAACGCCTTGGCCAGCACGAAGGCCGAGGCGCCGAGCAGCAGCCCCGTGCCCTCGTCCCCCCACTCGACCATGCCCTCCACTTCGACGCCCAGCACCGGCAGGTCGCCGGTGAGGTAGCGGGTCACCCCCAGCACCAGCAGCACACCCATGTTCGCCATGAAGAAGAACGTCGGCGCGGCGAAGATGCGGCCCGACTCGCGGACGCCCCGCAGATTGCCGTAGGCGATCAGCGCGATGAAGAACAGCGAGATCGGCACGCGGTACGGGGTGAGCGAGTCGACCGTCGAGGTGAGGGCGGCGCTGCCGGCGGCGACCGACACGGCGACCGTCAGGATGTAGCCGATCAGCAGGGCGGCGCCCGCCACCTGCGCGGGGATGATGCCGAAGTTGTCGCGCGTGACCAGGTAGGCCCCGCCGGCCGACGGATACTCCTTGATCGTCTCCCGGTAGCTGATGATCAGCAGGCCGAGCACGACCAGCAGGCCGGCCGTGAGCGGCATGACGAGGGAGAACGCTGCGACGCCCACCGCGGGCACCAGGACGTGCAGGATCTCCTCGGTGGCGTAGGCCGACGACGAGAGGTTGTCGCTGGCGAACACCGCCAGGGCCGTGGGCTTGCCGAGCCGCTCGTGCTCGAGCTGCTCGGAGTGCATCGGCTTGCCCAGCAGCTTGCGCTTCAGCCGGTAGCCGGCGCTGTCCGGGGGGAGCGGGACCCCGGGTTGGGAACGGGCGGGCTCGGGCGCTTCGTACTCGGCGGGGGCGCCTTGGGGGGCGTCGTCTGCCGACGTCAGGGGGGCCTCGGTGGGCATCGAGGTCGAAGCCTAGAACTGCGCGCCGGGCCGGACGCGGTCGGCGATCCGACGCGTCGGCTCGGGCCGTCTCGACGTGGGCGATCGCGGTCGGTCGAGCCGGTCGCGCGACCGCACCGTCGCCCCGCAGATAGCTTTCGTGCCGTGCGGGACAGGGCGGGCGCCGCGAGGCGCGTGGCGGCGACGATCGCGGGCGTGTTGGCGCTCGGAGCCTGCGTCGGATCGATCGACCGGGACGAGTTCGACGACGAGGTGCGGTCGCGCGGCGGAGGCCTCGACGGCAGCCTCGTGTCCGACGGCGTCGACGCCGTCGCGCAGGACCTCGGCGTCGAGGACATCGAGGTGTGGAGCGTGAGCATCGTCCCGGGGGCGGTCACGCTCCAGGTGCGGCTGCCGGCGCAGCCCGACGCGCTCGACAGCTACCGCTACGGCACCAGCGGGCGGTACGGCGGGCGGGGCCTGAGCGAACCGCAACCGCTGTCGACGAACAGCGCCTCCGCCGACATGGAGAGCCGCGTGTTCGACCCCACTGCGGTCGGCCTCGACAGGCTCGACGAGATGGTCGCCGAGGCGATCGAGGCGGCGGGGCTGGCCGGTGGGTGGGCATCCGATGCGTCGACGACCCGGGGCGCGACCCCGGGGGCCGACGTCGTCACCGCCATCACCGTCACCGACGAGCGCCGCACCGTGGTCGTCACCTTCGGGTCGGACGGAACGTTGCTCGAGGTGACGCCCCGATGAGGCCCCGCGTGATCCTCGGTGGGCTGCTGGCGTGGTTCGTGGCCTCGATCGTCACCGCCAGCCTGGTCATGGTCATCTGGCCGGGGTCGTTCAAGCTGTTCGCGCCCGTGCTGTGCCCGGACGACCAGCCCGATGCCTACGTCGTCAGCTACTCCATGCAGACCTCCGACGGGACGTCCACCAACTTCACCCTGTTCTGCATGGGCGACGCCGGTCAGTTCACCGAGGTGGGCTCGTGGATCCCGCTGTGCCTGCTCACCGCCGCGATCGCCGCGGGCTGGGCCCTCCTCGTGCTGGTGTTCGCAACGCTCGCCCACCTCTCCCGCCACCACCGGCCACCGATCGACTGCGGCGGCGGTGGCGGTGGCGACACGGCCGCCGGTCCCCAGGATGCGCCCGTGCGTCCCCAGGACGCGCCCGTGGGTCCCGTGGGTCCCCAGGACGCGCCGACCGGTCCCCAGGACGCGCCATCTGGCGTCCCCCAGCAGCGCATGGCCACCTGAGGGACGCCAGACCGGAGTTCCAGGCCGACCCGGCTCGCCCCGCCGGGGGAGAGCCGGACCGGGCCTCCCCCGGTGCCGCTACGCGGCCACGGGGGCGGCGCCGGAGCCGGAGGCGGGAACCGGCTCCAGCGCCAGGTCGAGGACCTTGGCGACGTCGTCGACCGGGTGGAACCTCATCTCGTTCCGCACGGCCTCCGGCACGTCGTCGAGGTCGGCCTCGTTGCGCAGCGGCAGGATCACCTCGCGCAGGCCGGCCCGGTGGGCGGCCAGCACCTTCTGCTTGACCCCGCCGATCGGCAGCACCCGGCCCGACAGCGTGACCTCACCGGTCATCGCCACCGTCGAGCGCACCTTGGTGCCCTTCAGCAGGCTGACCAGGGCGGTCGTCATGGTGATGCCGGCCGACGGGCCGTCCTTGGGGATGGCCCCGGCGGGGAAGTGCACGTGGAAGCGCTTGCCCTCCAGGTCCGCCCGGTCGACGCCGAGCCGCTCGGCCTGCGACCGCACGTAGGAGAGGGCGATCTGCGCCGACTCCTTCATGACGTCGCCGAGCTGGCCGGTGACCGTCATCGTGCCCGTGTCCCCGGGCATCGACGTGGTCTCGACGAACAGGACGTCGCCGCCCACGCCGGTGACCGCCAGGCCGGTGGCCACGCCGGGCACAGCCGTGCGGTCGGCGGCCTCGTCGTGGAAGCGGCGCCGCTTCAGGTAGGTGGCGACGTCGCCGACGTCGATGCGGATCGGCGTCGGCTCCGCCTTGGCCACCGCGGTGGCGGCCTTGCGCAGGACCTTGCCGATCTCGCGCTCCAGGTTCCGGACGCCGGCCTCCCGGGTGTAGCCGTCGACGATCTCGCCGAACGCCTCGTCGGTCACCTCGACCTCGCCGTCCCGCAGGCCGTTGCGGGCCCGCTGGCGGTCGAAGAGGTGGTCGCGGGCGATGGCGATCTTCTCGTCGTGCGTGTAGCCGTCGAGGCGGATGACCTCCATCCGGTCGAGCAGCGGCCCGGGGATGGTCTCGAGCGTGTTGGCCGTGGCCAGGAACAGCACGTCGGACAGGTCGAGGTCGACCTCGAGGTAGTGGTCGCGGAACGTGTGGTTCTGCGCCGGGTCGAGCACCTCGAGCAGCGCCGAGGAGGGATCGCCCCGCCAGTCGGCACCGATCTTGTCGACCTCGTCGAGCAGGATGACCGGGTTCATGGTGCCGGCCTCCTGCAGCGCCCGGACGATGCGTCCGGCCTGGGCGCCGACGTAGGTGCGCCGGTGTCCCCGGATCTCGGCCTCGTCCCGGATGCCGCCGAGGGCGACGCGGGTGAACTTGCGGCCGAGCGCACGGGCGACCGAGGCGCCGAGCGACGTCTTGCCGACGCCGGGGGGACCGGCGAGGGCCACGATGGCGCCCGGCCGGCGGCCGTTGTCAGTGACCGGCTCGATCTCGGCGATCACGGGCACCGTCCGCTCGGGGCGGTCGGCGTCGTCCTTCGTGGTGCCGGCGTCGCTGGTGCCGGCATCCGGCGTGTCGGCATCTGTCGTGCTGGCGTCTGTCGTGGCGCCCTTGGCTGCTTCCGCGGCCTCCGCGGCCTCCGCGGCCTCGGCGGCACGCTCGGCCAGCAGCTTGCGGACCGCCAGCATCTCGACGATGCGCTCCTTGACCTCGTCGAGGCCGGTGTGGTCGGCATCGAGCACGGCACGGGCCCGCTCGATGTCGTAGTCGTCGACGCTGCGCTCGCCCCACGGGATCTCGAACACGGTGTCGAGCCAGTTGCGGATCCAGCCGTGCTCGACGTTCTGCTCGGGCGTGCGCTCGAACCGGTCGATCTCACGCTCGACGGCCTTGCGCGTGGCCTCGGTCATCGCGCCGGCCTCGACGAGGGCGGTCAGCCGCTCGCGGTAGCCCTCGACGGAGTCGTCGTCGTCCTCGCCCAGCTCCTTGCGGATGGCGTCCATCTGCTGGCGGAGCAGGAACTCGCGCTGACGACCCTCCAGTCCCTCGGTGACGTCGTTGCGGATCTTCTCGCTGAGCTCGTGCTCGGCCAGGGCCTCCTTGACCCACCCGAGCACCAGCGTGAGCCGGTCGGTGAGGTCGAGGGTCTCCAGCAGCTCGACCTTCCGCTCGGTGGACAGGTCGGGCCACCAGCCCGCCAGGTCGGCCAGCCCCGAGGGGCCGTCGACGCTGCGGAGGACCTCCGCCAGCCGCCGGCCCCCGAGGGCCTCGAACAGGGCGCGCAGGGCGGCCCGCAGCTCGGTGGCCTGGGCGTCGACCTCGTCGGTGATCTCCCCGTCGTCGATCGGCGACGCGTGGACCCAGAGGCCACTGGTCTCGCCGATGACGCCGAGGCCCAGCTCGGCGCGGCGGGTGGCGCGGATGACCAGCGCGGGCATGCCGCCCGGCAGGTTGCCGCGGTTCTCGATGCGGGCGATCGTGCCCACGCGGGCGTAGCGCCCGTCGGGGTGGCGGGGGACCAGCAGGAGCGTGTCGCCCGCCTTGTCGGCGGCATCGGCCGCCGCCTTGGCCTCGTCGGTCTCGAGGGCCAAGGTCACCACCATGCCCGGCAGCACGACGTCGTCGGTGAGCGGCAGGACGGGCAGTGTCATCGTGTCCAGATCGGCCATCAGGGCCCTCCTCGAACAAAGTAGTTGAGTGCCGCAATCAACATTAGGGCCGTTCTTGGCATTCCCCACCCCAACAAGATTGAGTGCATGGGGCTCAACCCTGGTTGGTTAGCGTTGCTTCCCGTGCTGCTCCCCTCCTACGAACCCAGTCCCGAGGAGATCGCCCGCGCCTGCGGCGAGGAGGAGCCCTCGTTCATCTGCGAGCGGGTCCTCGAGTGGACCAACGGCAGCGAGGCGTGGGCCGAGGCGGCCGACAAGCTCCTGCACACGCCGCTGATGATCCTGCTGATCATCGGGGTCGCGTTCCTCGCCAACCGCCTCGTGCGCCGGGCCATCAGGCGCCTGACCAGCACGCTCACCGACGAGCAGGCACAGCAGCGCATGCGGGGACTGAGGGATCGGGCGCCGAAGGCGATCCGCAGCACCGGGTCCTACTCGCTTCGGGCCGGCGCCCGCGCCCGCACGCTCAGCACGGTGCTGCGCTCGATCGCCAGCGCCCTCATCTGGGCGATCGCGGTAGCGATGATCCTGGCGGAGCTGGGGGTGCACCTCGGCCCGCTCATCGCCGGCGCCGGCATCGCGGGCGTCGCCATCGGCTTCGGCGCCCAGAGCCTGGTGAAGGACTTCCTCGCCGGCATCTTCATGCTGGTGGAGGACCAGTACGGCGTCGGCGACATCATCGACGCCGGCGACACGACCGGCACGGTCGAGGCGATCACCCTCCGCACGACCCGCCTGCGCGACGAGAACGGCACGGTGTGGCACATCCCCAACGGCTCCTTCACGCGGGTCGGCAACCTGTCCCAGCAGTGGGCGCGGGCACTGGTCGACGTCGAGGTCGCCTACGGCACCGACCTCGACCGGGCCTCGGAGGTGATCCGCCGCGTCGCGACCGGCCTCTGGCGCGAGCAGGCCTGGGCGGGCAAGGTGCTGGAGGCGCCGGAGATCTGGGGGGTCGAACGGGTCGAGCCCGAGGTGGTGGCCCTGCGCCTGGTGGTGAAGACGCGGCCGGCGTCGCAGTTCCCCGTCGTGCGCGAGTTGCGCCGCCGCCTGGCCGACGCGTTCGTCGACGCCGGGATCGCCATGCGGTCGCCGCAGAACGCGGACTGGGTGCGCCGCGACGCGGGCACCTCCCACGAGGCCCCCGACACGGTCGAGCCCCCCGTCACGCCAGGTTGATCACCGTGCCCAGGTCGGCGAGGCGGAGCAGCGCCGGATCGTCGATCACCCGCGCCACCGCGTCGGCGGCCGACACGCCGTGGGTGCGCATGTGGTTCACCAGCGCGGCGGCGACGACCGGGGCCGAGAACGACGACCCGGACCACACCGCCCACCCGTCGAAGTCGTCCGGGTCGCTGCCCGTGCCCAGCGCCTCCTCGGCGCCGGTGAACCGGAACAGCGTGCTGACGAGGTCGACACCGGGGGCACAGGCCCGGACCCACGGCCCGTAGTTGGTGAACGGCGCCGGCCCGCCCGGACCGATGGCACCCACGCCGACGACGCCGGGGAAGGCCGCGGGATAGGTCGGCCGGCACGTCGCGTCGTTGCCGGCGGATGCCACCACCACGTAGCCGCGCTCCTGGGCGGCTCCGACCGCGGACGCGAGCACGCCGGGCTCGGTCATGACCTGCCCGCCGAACGACAGGTTCAGCACCGCGCCCAGATCGCCGGGGTCGTCCAGCGCACCGATGGCGGCGGCGATCGCCGACTCGGTGGCGTCGCCGAGCGGTCCGATCACGGCACGCGACTCGACCACCGCACCCGGAGCGACCTGCTCGATGACCCCGGCGATGAAGCTCCCGTGGCCGGCCGCGGGGTCGAGGAGGTCGTCGCCGTTCTGGTCGGGGCGGTCGAGGGGGCCGAAGTCGTGGGTGACCATGGGCAGGCCCGCCAGCGCGGGCGAGACGTGCTCGCCGTCGCGATCCGGGAGCCCGGTGTCGAGCACGACGACGTGCGGGCCCTCGCCGGAGGACGTCGTCGATGCCGCGGCGGTGGCCAGCTTCTCGACGGCGGCATCCAGAGCCTGGCTGTCGGACACCGGGCGGGCGCTGCTCTTGCGCAGGCCCGTGCCGGCCTCCGCCGGTGATGCGTACACGGGCGAGGCGTACACCGGGGAGGCGTACACGGGCGAGGCGTACACGGGCGAGGCGTACACCGGCGAGGCGTACACCGGGGAGGCGTACACCGGGGAGGCGTACACCGGGGACGCGTACACCGGGGACGCGTAGACGGGGGACGCGTAGACGGGGGACGCGTAGACCGGGGAGGCGCTCGCCCCGCCGCCGCAGCCCCTCGTCGCCGGGTGCGGTCCGCAGCAGCAGCCCCCGGCGCAGTGCGCGAAGAACACGTGGTTCGGCTGCACCGGCGCACCGGCGGCCTGCAGCTCCCGCACCAGCCTCGGCACGTCGGGCACGCCCTGCAACCGGCGGACCGGGGTGTCGCGCAGCTCGGCATCGTCATCCGGGTCGACGACGCGCAGGTCCCACCGCGGGAACACGCGCCGAGCGACCTCGAGCGTGCGCTCCGGATCGGTCGAGAGCACCTCGCCGGGCACGTAGGCGAACCCGTCCGGGCCCGGCACCACCGTCACCCGGCCGGCCCAGCCCTCGCCGTCGCCGAGCTGTCGCCGTCCGCCGCGTCCGCCTCCGCCCTTCGGGGGACGGGGCTCGTTGTTGGTGGGGTCGGACATGTCGCTGCCTCCCGGGTCGTGGTCGCGGGGTCGAGGCACCGTGGGCTCGACCACCTCCTACGATGACGCACCGTGGCGATCGACGCACCTATCGCGGCATTGCGGACACTGGCCGAGGAGCGGCACCGCGATCCCGCCGCGGTGCGTCGCCGGGCGGAGGCGGTGCTCGACGATCCGGCGCTGCCCCCCGACGTGGCACCCGTG
>DASUQS010000229.1:0-7619 GCA_036280455.1 Acidimicrobiales bacterium | reverse complement strand
GCAGCGCCGCCGCCAGTTCGACGTTGCTCCGAAAACGGCACCTACCCCACCGCTGATTCGGAAGAACGTGAAACGACCCCGACCTCCCTCGACCCAGGCACCACATCCGGTCTTCGGTGCCGCAGCCGGCGTCATGCCCGGCCGGTCCTCGACGACGGCATCGGCCCAGGGCACGTCGCCCCGCCGTCAGCCGAAGCGGTCCTTCAGGCGGGCCAGGCGGTCGTCCCAGCGGCGACCGGCGCTCTCGGCCCACGTCGCCAGCTCGTCGAGGGGCTCGCTGGCCGCGGTGAAGCGGGTCTCGCGTCCCGACCTCTCGGCGGTGACCAGGCCGGCCTCCCGCAGCACGCCGAGGTGCTTGGCCACCGCCTGGCGGCTGACGGGCAGCCGGTCGGCGAGGGTCGTGGCGGTGACGGGACCGTCCTCGGCGACCACCCGCAGGATCGTGCGGCGGGTGCCGTCGGCGAGGGCGGCGAACAGCTCGTCGGGCGGCTCGCCGCCGCGGCCTCCCGCGGTGGCCGCGAGTGCGCCCGGTCCGCGTCCGCCGGTCGCCCGGGCGGTGGGAGCCGGTGCGCGGCCGTCGCCACCACCGGAGGCGCGTGCGGTGGGTGCCGGGGAGGGCGTCCGGTCAGGCGACGGCGACACTGGCGGCCACGAACAGCAGCTCCAGGCCGAGGAGGCGGCTGCGCCAGAGATCGCGGCGGCCGAGCCGGGCCCCGGGGGCACGCCCGAGGACGGCGGCCGTGGACGACACCGCCGCGGCCTGGGCGGACGCGAACACGGGCGGCGTGGCCGGGAGCGTCTCGGTGACCACGACGCGGGTGCCACCGCCGTCGACAGGCGAGAGCACCACCGACACCGTGGAGGCATCGCCCTCGTCGCCGGGGCGCCACCACGTCCACACGAGCCGCTGGCCGGGCGAGCTCTCGTCGACGCGCACATGGCGGGCGAGGGCGTCGGGATCGTCGAGCCAGAGCGCGCGCTCGGTGGGGTTGGCCACGGCCTGCCACACGTCGTCCGGCGCAGCGTCGACCTCGACAGTGCGGGTCACGTCACTGGCCTGGCCGGCGTCGAGACCGAACTGGCCGACGCCGTCACTGGCCTGGCCGATGTGGAGACCGGCATCGCCACCCGAACCGGCATCGCCACCCGGACCGGAGTCTCCGCCCGATCCGCCCCGGGCGCCCGGGGCGGGAGCGTCCGAACCGGCGGGGCCGGCGCTGACATCGGTCGCAGGTCCGGCGGGATCGTGGAGAGCCATGAGCGCAACTCTACAGTTGCGCTTCGTCCGGTCCACCCCTAGCCTCGATCACGCAACCGAACGGTTGCGCGTGAAGGAGGACCGGACAGTGCTCATCCCCACCGTCATCGAGACCACCAACCGCGGCGAACGGGCCTACGACATCTACTCCCGGCTGCTGCGGGAGCGGATCGTGTTCCTGGGCAGCGCCATCGACGAGAGCGTCGCCAACCTGATCATCGCCCAGCTCCTCCACCTCGAGGGCGAGGACATGGAGCGGCCGGTCAACCTCTACATCAACTCCCCCGGCGGCGACATGACGGCGCTGTTCGCGGTCTACGACGCGATGCAGTTCATGGGGCCGCCGGTCCACACGGTGTGCGTCGGCCAGGCGTGCTCGGCGGCGGCCGTGCTGCTCGCCGCAGGCGAGCCCGGGCACCGATCGGCGCTGCCCAACTCGCGCATCCTCATCCACCAGCCTCACGGCGGCGCCCAGGGCCAGTCGACGGACATGGAGATCCAGGTCCGCGAGATGGTGACGATGCGCGAGCGGATGGTCGACATCCTCACCGAACGCACCAACCAGACCCGCGAGCGCATCGAGGCCGACATCGACCGCGACTACATCCTGCGGGGCGAGGAGGCGGTCGGGTACGGGCTCGTCGACGAGATCATCGTCCACCGCCGGCCCCGGCCCGTCCCGGGCTTCGTCCGGCCCGACGAGGTGCCCGCCGCCACGGGCTGACCCGAGGCCCCGGCGTGGCCCGGCCCGGCCCCGGCGGCGGTCAGGGTTCGGCGTCGACCTCGGACCAGGGCGGGGCGTCGTCGCCGGCCGCGGCGGGCGGCTCGACCGGGCGGACCGGGCCGTGCCGGGTCTCGATCAGCAGCGCGCCGCTGGGCTCGGCATGCCCGACCACGGTGGCGACCGCCCGCCCGCTGGCGTCGACGAAGCTGTCGGGCGCCACCCGGATCACGAGGAACGGCGGCGCCCCAACCGGATCGGCGGCCTCGTAGACGGCGACGAGCACCGGATCGGCGCCCCCACGGCGACCCGACCACAGCTGGGAGACCGTGCCCATCAGGTCGACCCGCCGGGTCTTGCCCGCCGCGGTCCACCACTGGATCTTCACCCGCCGGCGCTCCGCCCCGATCGTGCGAGCCTCGTACCCCTCCATCAGGTCACGCTGCTCGGTCACCCACTCGTCGCGGCTCATCCTCGGCGCTCCACGGCGCCAACGGTAGGCACACCCGCCCCGGCTCGCGGGCGAGGGGAACGGCGCGGGCGGCGGATCGGGCCGGTGTGGTCGGAATGTCACTAGTGCCCGGACGACGGGCAGACTGCGATGCATGGATGCCACGCTCCGACTCGCCGGCGACGGGCTCACGCTGGCGGCCGACGCCTACGGCCCGCCCGACGGACCGCCGGTCCTGTTCTTCCACGGCGGCGGGCAGACCCGCCACGCCTGGGGCGGCACCGCCCGGCTGCTCGGTGACAAGGGCTGGCGGGCCACCACCGTCGACCTCCGGGGCCACGGCGAGAGCGAGTGGGCGCCGCACCGCGAGTTCGAGGGCGACGGCTACACGCTCGACGACTTCGCCGCGGACGTGCGAGCGATCGCGGCGATCCAGTCGTCGCCTCCGGTGCTGATCGGCGCCTCGCTCGGCGGCCTCGCCTCGCTCACCGCCATCGGGGAGGCGCCGGCGGGCACCACCGTGGCGTCCGGCCTCGTGCTCGTCGACGTCGCGCCCCGGCTGGAGCAGGAGGGCATCGATCGCATCGCCGAGTTCATGCTCGGCAACGTCGACGGGTTCGCCAGCCTCGACGAGGTCGCGGACGCCGTCGCCGCCTACAACCCGCACCGGCCGCGCCCGAAGGACCTCTCCGGCCTGCGCAAGAACGTGCGCCAGCGCGACGACGGCCGCTGGTACTGGCACTGGGATCCGTCGTTCCTGCTCGGTGGCCGCATCGACGAGACCCGCAGCGTGCGCAACGAGGGCCGGCTCGAGGACGCGGCCCGCGCCGTCACCGTGCCGGCGCTGCTGGTGCGCGGCCGGCAGAGCGACGTGCTGTCGGAGGAGGGCGTCCGCCAGACGCTCGAGCTCATGCCCCAGGCCCGGTACGTCGACGTCGGCGGCGCCGGCCACATGGTCGCCGGCGACCGCAACGACGCCTTCAACGACGCGGTGCTCGAGTTCCTCCGCGAGCAGGAAACCGCCTGACGTCGTACCTTTCCCTTCGTCACGTATGACATCCGTCACGCTTCGTGTCGGATCGAGGGAGGGGAAGCAGACATGAGAAGGACGCGAACACACGCATCCGCCCGTTCGACGGCCATGTCCCGATGGCGGCTGCTCGCAGCCGTCGTCGTCGGTTGCCTGGCCCTGACCGGGGCGGTCGCACCGCCCGCCGGTGCCGAGGCCGCGCCGGGGGACAGCTACGTCGCGCTCGGCGACTCGGCGACGTCCGGGCCGCTGATCCCGATGCCGACCGGGCTGCTCGGCTGCGGCCGGTCGGACCACAACTACCCGCATCTCACCGCCGCGGCCCTCGGGCTCCAGCTCACCGACGTCAGCTGCGGCGGCGCCGCAGCCCGCCACATGACCCAGGCGCAATCGGTCGAGTTCGACGGGGTGAACCCGCCACAGTTCGACGCGTTGCGCACCGACACCGACCTCGTGAGCGTGGGCATCGGCGGGAACGACACCAACTGGCTCACGATCATCAACAAGTGCGTCGAGGTCGGCTGGTACTGGCCGTTCGGCTCACCGTGCGCCAACCACTACCGCAGCCAGGCCGGCGGCGACCCGAACCCGGTCACGATCGCCTCGGTCGGGCCCAAGGTGGCCGGAGTGGTGCAGGGCATCCGCCAGCGGGCGCCCCAGGCGGAGATCTTCGTCGTGGGCTACGCCAGCTACTTCCCCGCCGATGGCGCGCGCTGCTGGCCCGGGGTGCCGGTCGCGCGCGGCGACCAGGGGTATCTCACCGGCCTGAACGTGCAGCTCAACGACGTGATCAAGGCCGCAGCCGAGGCCAACGGCGCGACCTACGTCGACATCTACACGCCGAGCCTGGGCCACGACGCCTGCCGATCGAGCAGCACCCGGTGGACCGAGCCGTACATCCCCGGTTCGGCGGCGATGCCGTGGCACCCGAACGTGCGGGGCATGGAGAGCGCCGCCCGCCAGCTCCAGGCGGCGATGACGGCCGCGTAGCCGGCACCCGACGGTTTTCCACACAGATCTGGTCTCTGGAGCGACCAGATCTGTGGGGGAAATCTCGGAGGGGGTCAGCTGATGCGCAGCTCGGAGTGGTAGATGCGCTTCGGCGCGAGCTCGACGTCGATGGTCTCGGCGATCTGCGCGAACACGCCCGCCGCCTCGCCGTCGGGCTCGACCGCCACGATCGGCGCTCCGGAGTCGCTACCGATGCGCAGCTCCGGCACCAGCGGCACCTGGCCGAGGAGGGGCACCTCGAGCCGCTGCGCCAGGTCGGCGCCGCCGCCCGCGCCGAACAGCTCGTAGCGCTTGCCGTCGTCGCCGGTGAACCACGACATGTTCTCGATGACGCCCTTGACCTCGAGGTTGACCTTCTGCGACATGAACGCCGCCCGCTGCGCCACCCGCTGGGCGGCCGGCTGCGGCGTGGTCACGACGTAGACCTCGGCCCGGGGCAGGAACTGCGACAGGCTGAGCGAGATGTCGCCCGTGCCCGGCGGCAGGTCGATGACCAGGAAGTCGGGGTCGTCCCAGAACACGTCGGTGAGGAACTGCTCCAGCGCCTTGTGCAGCATCGGGCCCCGCCAGATGACCGGCTGGTCCTCTGCGGCGAAGAACCCCATCGAGATGCAGCGCACGCCGTGCGACTCGGGCGGCACCAGCATCTGGTCGATCACGGTCGGCGCGTGCTGGACCCCGAGCATGCGGGGGATCGAGAAGCCCCACACGTCAGCGTCGATGACCGCGACGTCCCGGCCCCGCTGGGCGAGGGCGACCGACAGGTTGGTCGTGACCGAGGACTTGCCCACGCCGCCCTTGCCGGAGGCGACGAGCAGCACCCGGGTCTTGCTGCCCGGGTCGGCGAAGGGGATGGCGCGCCCCTCCGCGTGGCCGTGTGCCGGCTGGCTGCCGGCGGTCGCGCCCGGGTCGCCGTGGAGCTTGGTGCGCAGCGCCGCCCGTTCGTCGTCGGTCATGACCGTGAAGTCGAGGTCGAACCCGTCGACGCCGTCGAGCGCGGTGACCGCGGCGGTGACCCGGTTGGTGATCTCGGCCCGCAGCGGACAGCCGGCGATGGTCAGGGCGACCGTCACCGCCACCTGCGAGCCGTCGATCTCGATGCGGCGCACCATGTCGAGGTCGACGATGCTGCGATGCAGCTCGGGGTCCTGGACGGGACGGAGGGCCTCGAGGACCTGGGCTTCGGAGACCGGCATGACGCTCCTGGCTGGCGGGGGGATTACTCCTATGGCGATAGGTAGAATACCGGCCGTGGACCGGCCGCCCCTCTCCCCGACCGAATTCGCCTCGGCCGTGACGGCCATCACCTCGGCGTTCGGTGATCCCACCCGCCGGGAGATCTACCTGTTCGTGCACGAGCACGCCGACGGCGCCACGGCCGCCGCGGTGGCCGAGCAGTTCGCGCTGCATCCCAACGTCGCCCGCCACCACCTCGACAAGCTCGTCGCCGGCGGGTACGTCGAGGTCACGGTCGTGCGGCCCGTGGGCGGCGGCGCCGGCCGGCCCTCCAAGCACTACCGGGTCGTGGCGCCGGACATCGCCCTCGACCTCCCCCTCCGCCACGACGACATCCTCGTCGAGCTGCTGGGCCGCGCCCTCGCCGAGTTGGGCCACGAGCGGGCCGAGCGCATCGCGGAGTCCGTCGGGCTCGACTACGGCGCGGCGATGGCTGCGGCGATGTCGCCGGGATCCGACTCGCACCGCTCGTTCCAGGCCGCCCTGCACGCGGTCGCCGACGCCCTCACGGCGCACGGCTTCGCCGCCCACGCCGAACGGCACGGCGACGAGCTGCGCATCGTCAGCGAGCACTGCCCCTTCGGCGGGGCCGCGATCGAGCATCCGGTCATCTGCGCCGTCGACCGGGGCATGGTGCGCGGCATGCTCGAATCGCTCTACGGGCACGACCTCATGACCGAGACCGCGCTGTCGCTGCCCACGGGCGGCGAGCGGTGCGTCACCTCGGTGCAGAACAGCTGAGGGTGCGCCCGCCGTTCCGTCCGCGGGCCCGGGCGATCCGACCCGGGGACCGCAGAACGGGTCGTGCCGGCTGCCCGTTACGGTGCAAACCGTGACCACCCGGTCGTACCTCGATCACGCCTCGACCTCCCCGCTGCGGCCGGAGGCCCGGGACGCCCTGCTCGCCGCCCTCGACGTCGCCGGCGACCCGGGACGCATCCACGCCGAGGGGCTGACGGCCCGGGAAGCCGTCGAGCAGGCGCGCCGCCAGGTGGCCGACCTCCTCGGCGCACGCCCGCGCGAGGTCGTGTTCACCGGGGGTGCGACCGAGGCGATCGCGGCCGCGTGCTGGGGGGCCTCGGCGCGCTGGGCCGATCGGCGGGGCGCACCGACGCCCGAGCCCCGGAGGTCCGGCGGCCCGGGCGGCACGGCCGAGCCCGGCGGAGCGGACGGCCACGGCGGCCGGGCCGGGACCGGCAGACCCCACCAGGTGGTGCCCGCGGTCGAGCACTCCGCCGTGCGCTTCGCCGCCGCCCGCCACGGGGACGTGACCATCGTGCCGGTCGACGCGCACGGGCACGTCGACATCGGCGACCTGCTCGCCGCCGTGCGCGACGACACCGCCCTCGTCCACCTGCAGTGGGGAAACCACGAGGTCGGCACGCGCCAGGCCCTCGCCGAGGCCGTCGCCGCCTGCCGGGAGCGCGGCGTGCTCGTGCACGTCGACGCGGCCCAGGCCGTCGGGCGCGAGGCGGTGCGGTTCCGCGACCTGGGTGCCGACCTGCTGTCGGTCAGCGCCCACAAGTTCGGCGGACCGGCGGGGGTGGGCGCGCTGCTCGTCCGCCAGGGTCTGCGCCTGCCGCCGCTGCTCGTGGGCGGCGACCAGGAGCGCGCCCGTCGTGCCGGCCTGGAGAACGTGCCCGGGCTGGCCGCGTTCGGTGCCACGTGCGCGGCCCTGGCCGCGCCCGCCGCCGGTGCCACCGCCGGTGGAGCAGCGGGTGCAGGAGCCGGTCGAGCCGGCGACCAGGCGGCTGCGGACCGCCCCGCGGGGGACGACCGCCCTCTCACCAGGGCCGAGGAGGAGGGGGCCGAGCAGCGGCGCCTGACCGGCCGGATCGCCGACGCCCTCGGGACCACGCCCGGCCTCGACGGGCTGTCGGTGTACGGCGACCCCGACGACCGGCTGCCCCAC
>DASUQS010000228.1:0-12597 GCA_036280455.1 Acidimicrobiales bacterium | reverse complement strand
AGGGGCCGGGCGAAGGGGTCGCCGACGATCTGGAGGGCGCTGACCCGCTCGCGGGCGCACGTGGCCAGCACGTCGGCCGGGTCGAGGCGCGTCGGGTCGTCCTGCACGACGACCGTGCCGCCGGAGATCCAGGCCGAGATGGCGTTCCAGTGCGCGGCGCCGTGCATGAACGGGGCCGACGGCAGCGTGCGCAGGCCCGCCCGGCCGCGGGCCGCATCGACGATCTGGTCGGTCGTTCCCGTCACGCCGAGCGCGGTGGCGAGGAAGTCGCCCTGGCGCCACAGCGTGCCCTTGGGCATGCCGGTGGTGCCGCCCGTGTAGAGGATGTAGCGATCGTCCGGCGACAGGCCCTCCGGGGCGCGCGGGGTGGCGGCGGCGAGAGCGTCCTCGTACCAGCGGGCGCCCGGGACCAGCGGCGCCCCCGTGCCGTCGTCGACCTGGAGCAGCAGGCGCACGGTGGACAGGTCCGGGAGGATCTCCGCCAGGGTGGCCGCGAACGCGCTGTGGAACACGACGGCCGCAGCCCCGCTGTCGCGCAGTACGTAGGCCAGCTCGGTGGCCACGTAGCGGTAGTTGATGTTGATGCCGGCGGCCCGGGCCTTCCAGGCGCCGAGCATCCCCTCGAGGTACTCGTGCCCATTGTGGAGGTAGAGCGCGACGTGGTCGTGGGGTGACTGCCACGGCTCGAGCAGCTCGGGGCTGCTCGACGGCGCTCGCAGGCCGATGCCGGCCTCGGCGAGCGCGGCGGCGAGGCGCCGGCTGCGGTCGGTGGTGTCCGCCCAGGTGCGGCGCACCCCTCCCGCGACGATGCACTCCCGGTCGGGGACGGCGGCGGCGATCGCCTCGTGGAGCGCGGCCACGTTGTGGTCTGCCACGTCGGCCTGCGTGGCCCCGTCGGCCACGTCGGCCCGGTCGGAGTCCGGGCGCGGGTGGTCGGTCACTGGTCGCGGCGCTGCAGCAGCAGGCTCTGCACGGCACGCCCGAGGCGGCCGGACTCGTCGAACACGGCGGACTCGGCCATCGCCATGCCCTGGTCGCTCGGGAGGGTGAGCGCGTCGAGGCCGATCCACTCGCCGACCGGGGGCCGGGCGAGGTGGAGGGTCAGGTCGGGGTTCAGGAAGATCCACCGGTCGAACGGCAGCACCCACGAGATGCCGTTGCCGAAGTCGGCGGCGGCCGCGGCCCGTTGCACGCCGCTCGGCTCCTCGTCGCCGACCACCGGCCGCCGCAGCCGGAACCACGCCCGGGCCGGCCCGGGCCGGTCGGCCCCGCCGTCGACGAAGCGCACCTCCATGCCCGTGCGGTGGAAGGCCGGGTGATCCTCGTCGTTGAACCCGAATGGCAGCTCCACGCCCTGCTTCGGCCCCGGCTCGAGGAAGGACTCGTGGCCTTCGCCCGTGGGGAGGTCGGCCCGGCGGACGGCGACGGCGTGGGCCCGCACGACCTCGACCTCGAGGTCGCCCGCGCTCACCGACACGGTGATGCCGAGCACGCGGCGACCGGGCCGGGGGACGGCCACGTCGACGGCCAGCGGTTCGAGCGGCACGGGCCGCATCAGCTCGACCGTCAGCCGGGTGACGCAGAACTCGTCGCCCGCCCGGCGCTCGACCACCCGTGCCACCAGTGCGGCGACCGCGCCACCGTGCTGATGGCGCGGATCCCACGGTCCGCGGGTGTGCTCGGAGGGGAGGAAATCGGCACCGCGAGGTGTGAACAGCGGCTCGTCGGACATCCCTGCGAGCCTACTGGCCAGCACGTTTGGACCGAGAGCGCCGGGGCACCCCGTATCGTCCGGTGGAGTTTCGGGCCGGACGAGGGGCCGGCTCGACCGGCCGCGTGACGTCTCCGTCGCCGCGTTGCGCGCGGGCTCGGCCGCTCGGTGGTGGCCGGCCCGCGGCTCGGCCCGCTGTCAGCCGGCGGGCTTCTCGACGACGGAGACCGATCGCATGACGTCGCCCTGGGCGATCTTGCCGGTGACGTCGAGGCCGGAGGTCACGTAGCCGAACAGGTTGTAGGCCTTGTCGAGCTTGCGGGTGCAGTCGTCGATGCAGATGAAGAACTGCGAGCCGTTGGTGTCGGGGCCGGCGTTCGCCATGGCCACCGCGCCGTGGGTGTACTCGCCCTTCACCGGTTCGTCGGCGAACTTGTAGCCCGGGCCGCCGCGACCGGAGCCCTCCGGGTCGCCGCCCTGGATCACGAACGACGGCACCACGCGGTGGAACGTCACGTTGTCGTAGAAGCCGCGGCGGGCGAGGGCGACGAAGTTGTTCACCGTGACGGGGGCGAGCTTCGGGTCGAGCTCGAGCACGATGTCGCCCTTGTCGGTGGCGATCGTGACCTCGTAGGTCGCGGAGTCGTCGATCTCGTGGGCGGGGGGAGTTGCCATGGCGCGTACCCTACTGCGGTGCCCGGACAACCCCTCGACGCCCGCGAGCGCGCTGAACTGTGCGACCTCTTCGTCGCCCGCGGCCCCGACGCCCCCACGCTCTGCGAGGGGTGGAGCACGCTCGATCTCGCCGCCCACCTGGTGATCCGCGAGCACGACCCGCGGTCCGGCCTGGCGATCCTCGGCGGCGGACGGTTCGCCTCGCTCGAGCACAAGCTCATGGACCGCGCCCGTGCCCAGGGCTACGAGACCCTGGTGGAGCGCCTCCGCGCCGGTCCGCCGTTGGTGCCGTGGCGGCTGCCGGTGCTGCGGCCCCTGCTCAACGAGAACGAGTGGTTCGTCCACCACGAGGACGTGCGGCGGGCCAACGGCGAAGGTCCCCGCACGGATCGGCCCGATCTCGACGCTTTCGCCTGGACGACCGTGCGCCGGATGTCCCGCCTCATGCTCCGCAAGGTCGAGGGCGCGGGGGTGGCGCTCGCCGCGCCGGGCGTCGGGGAGGTGCCGGCCCGGGGGCCGGGGCCGTCCGCCCGCGTGACCGGCGGCCCGCAGGAGCTGGTGCTGTTCCTCTACGGTCGCCGCGGCGCCGCCCAGGTCGACATCACCGGCCCGGACGAGGCCGTCGCCGCCGTGGCGGCCGCCGACCTCGGCATCTGACCCGCGCTCCCGACCACTCCCGAGGATTTTCTTCGCGGTCCTGGTCGCTGGAGCGACCAGAACCACGGGTGAAATCGACGGAGGCGGGACGGTCAGGGGAACCGCAGGCGGTTCCGGGTGGTGCGCACGGCCTCGACCACCTCGTCCGGGCGATGCCAGATCTGCTCATCGGTCACCTCGACGACGGTGAACCCGGCGGCGCGCAACGCAGCCAACCGCCGCTCGTCGTGCTCGGCGTCCACCAGGGACGAGTGGTACGTCTCGCTCTGGACCTCGACGACGAGGGGAAGCTCGGGATCGCGGAAGTCCACCCGTCCCACCCACCGGTCGTCACCGGAGTCGACCTGTGGGCGCAGCGACGGCTCCCCCTCCCGCTGGAGGATCGTGGCGAAGCGGCGCTCGAGGTTGCTGGCGGGAGGGACGTAGCCCTCCCCGCGCTCCTCCAGCAGTTCGCGCATCACCCGGACCCCGTTGCGCCCCGATGCGGCGAGCTCGTCGAGCGTGCGGAAGAGCGATCGCCCGGACACCAACCTGCGGCGCCACAGGTTGTCGAGCACGGCTGCGGCCCGGTACGGGTAGCTGGCGCCGCACATCTGCAGGACGACGACCTCGGGCCGCACGATCGGGATGCCGTGCAGCTCGGTCAGGTGACGGCGGTCGAGGCGGGCGATCTCGTGCAGCACCCCGAACTCGGAGCGCCGTCCCGTGCGCCCGAACGGCCTGCCCACATGGGCGGGCAGCAATCGGAATCCCGGCACGCCCCACAGCGCTGTGGCCGTCTCGCCGCACGCCGCGGAATCGGGGGCGGCGTCGAGCACCGCGGCGAGGACGCGCTGGTGTTCGGTCGGCGGCGTCCCGGGCACACGGAGCACCCGCGACGTGATCCGCTCCAGGCGAGCGGACGCGACGGCATGCCGCTCGGCGGAACGGGTCAACCCTGCCGCTCGGACCTGGGCGGACAGGACGAGGCCGTGCTGGCGCTCGGCGTGCGCGTGGATCTCCGGGGGCATCGCCACACCGGAAGTGTGCCAGACGTACTGGAAGGGTACGAAGCACCTCGACCTACCCGGATCTCGCCCTCGGTTCTGGTCGCTCCGGCGACCAGAACCGCGAAGAAAATCGTTGGTGCGGGGGGTCAGCCGGTCAGGGGGAAGTGGCAGGCCACGAACTGGTCCGGCCCGACCTGGCGGATCTCCGGTTCGGTCCGCGCGC
Source organism: Acidimicrobiales bacterium (assembly GCA_036280455.1). Classification (GTDB taxonomy): domain Bacteria; phylum Actinomycetota; class Acidimicrobiia; order Acidimicrobiales; family VFJN01; genus ZC4RG19. The sequence continues at coordinate 8,342 of DASUQS010000228.1, read as the reverse complement.
ATTCGGCCTGCGCCCGGGGGCACCGGGTGCGGAACCGGCAGCCGCTCGGCGGATCGACCGGCGACGGCAGGTCGCCGGTGAGCAGCTCGGCCTCGTCCGGCCGCACCGCCGGATCGGGCACCGGGATCGACGCCAGCAGCGCGGCCGTGTACGGATGCGCCGGGTTGGCGTACAGGGCCTCCGGGTCGCCGACCTCGCAGATCTTGCCGAGGTACATCACCGCCACCCGGGTGGACACGTGCTTGACGACCGCCAGGTCGTGGGCGATGAAGACGAGCGTCAGGTCGTAGCGGGCCTTGAGCTCGTCGAGCAGGTTGAGGATCTGCGCCTGCACCGACACGTCGAGCGCGGAGACCGGCTCGTCGCAGATGATGAGCTCCGGCTCCATGACGAGCGCCCGGGCGATCGAGATGCGCTGGCACTGGCCCCCGGAGAACTGGTGGGGCCGCTTGTCGGCGGCCACGTCCGGGTCGAGGCCGACGGCGTCGAGCATCTCGCGCACCTTGGCCTTCTGCTCGGCCTTCGTGCCGCGGCCCCAGATCCGCAGGGGCTCGGCGAGGATGTCGCCGACCTTGCGTCGCGGGTTCAGCGACGAGATCGGGTCCTGGAAGATGAGCTGCAGCCGGGTGCGGACGCGGCGCAGCGTTTTGCCCTTGACGCCCGTGAGGTCGTTGCCCTCGAAGCGCACCCGGCCCGACGTCGGCGCCGGCAGCTGGATGATCGCTTTGCCGGTGGTGGACTTGCCGCAGCCGGACTCGCCGACGAGCCCCAGGGTCTCGCCCTTGCGGATGTCGAGCGACACGCCCGAGACGGCGTGCACCTTCTGGCGGCCGGCCGGGAACTCGACGACCAGGTCCTCGACCCGCAGCATCGTCTCGCTCTCGGGCCGCAGGTGGGCCGTGCCGGTACCGGCCATCAGTTCGCTCCTGCGGGGTAGGCGGGGGAGTGGGGGGCGGTGCTTCCACCGTTGCCGCCGTTTCCGCCGTTGCCGGCGGACGTCGGCATGCCAACGGGGTACCAGCACCGGTAGGTGTGGCCCGGTTCGCTCTCGACGAGGGGCGGAGCCTCGATGTGGCACTGGCGCTGGGCGTAGGGGCAGCGCGGGGCGAAGCGGCAGCCCGTCGGCGGGTCGACCAGGCTGGGCGGGCGCCCGGGGATGGCGGCGAGCTTGGTGGCGCGGGGCTCGTCGAGCTTCGGGATCGAGCGCAGCAGCGCCTCGGTGTAGGGCATGCGCACGTTGGCGAAGAGCAGGGCGGCCGGTGCCTGCTCGACGATCTGGCCGGCGTACATCACGGCGATGTCGTCGGCGCGGCCGGCCACGACGCCCAGGTCGTGCGTGACGAGGATCATCGCCATGTCGCGCTCGCGCTGCTGGTCGGCGAGCAGGTTCAGGATCTGCGCCTGCACGGTCACGTCGAGCGCGGTGGTGGGCTCGTCCGCGAACAGCAGCTTCGGGCCGCAGGCGAGCGCCACCGCGATCATGATGCGCTGACGCATACCGCCCGACAGCTCGTGCGGGTACTGCTTGAGGCGCCGCTCGGGCTCGGGGATGCCGACCGAGCGCAGCAGGGCGATCGCGTTCAGCTTGGCCGTCTTGCGGTCGAGCTCGAGGTGGTAGCGCAGGCCCTCGGTGATCTGGTTGCCGATCTTGAGGACCGGGTTCAGTGCGGTCATCGGGTCCTGGAACACCATGGCCATCTCGGTGCCCCACAGGTCGCGGCGCGTGCCGTCGGCGAGGGCGTCGAGCTGCTGGCCGTCGTAGGTGATCCGCCCCTCGCGCACCACGTTGCGCTTGGGCAGCAGGCCCATGATCGAGCGGCTGAGCACGGACTTGCCGGAGCCGGACTCGCCGACGATGCCGAGGGTGCGGCCCCGGTCGAGGCTGAGCGACACGCCGTCGACGGCACGCACCCGGCCCGCGGGCGTGCGGAAGCTGGTGCGCAGGTCCTCGACCTCGAGCAGGCGGCCGGCGGCGCGGGCGTTGAGCTTGAAGCCGACCGGCGAGTTGGCGATGTCGGGCGTCGTCACAGGCCCCCCTCCCTGACGTCGAAGCGGGCCCTGACCACGTCGCCCAGGTAGTTGAGCGCCAGCACGGTGAGGAAGATGGCGACGGAGGACAGGCCCACGATGTGGGGCGCCCGGGCCAGGTCGGTGCGGCCGAAGGCGATGAGGTTGCCCCAGGTGGGCACCTCGGTGAGCCCGACGCCGAGCAGGGCGAGGCTGCCCTCGGCGACGATGGCGATCGCGATGCCGAGCAGGGCGATCGACACCATGGCGGGCAGGACGTTGGGCAGGACCTCGCGGAGCATGATCCGGACGTGCCCGGCCCCGAGCACCTCGGCGGCCTTCACGAACTCGCGCTCCGACCAGGCCATCGTGCTGGCCCGGGCGATGCGCCCGATCAGCGGGACCGTCACGATGGCGAGGGCGGCGATCAGCACCGTCGTCTTGCGCCCGTTGGAGGCGTCCTCGCCTGTGCTGGCGAACACGGCCACGAGCGCGAGGGCCAGCACCAGGGCCGGGATGGAGAGCAGGACGTTGAAGATCGTGGTCAGCACGGCGTCGACCGCGCCGCGGAAGTAGCCGGCCACCAGCCCGAACAGACCGCCGACCAGGAATCCGATCGCCACGGCGGCGACGCTGATGCCGAGCGAGGCCCGCGCCCCCCAGATGATGCGGGACAGCATGTCGCGGCCCTGGCCGTCGCCGCCGAGGAAGTGGCCGGGCTGGATCGGCCCGATGCGCACGATCTCGAGGTAGCTGCGATCGGGGTCGGGCAGCGGCAGCCATGGCGCGAGGATCGCGGCGAGCGTGATGCCGCCCAGCCACAGGATCGAGAACCAGCCGACGACGCCCAGCTTGCGCGTCGGGCTCGTCTCGATCGGCTCGGCGTCGACTGCGGCGGCGGGTCGGGTGGCGGCCACGGGGGCGACCACGGCGTCCACCGGCGCCGCGAGGCGGTCAGTTGCGGGCTCGGGCATGACGGATCCGGGGGTCGACGATGCTGTACAGGACGTCCACGGCGAAGTTCACGACGACGTAGAGGATGGCGAGGACGGCGACGAAGCTCTGGAGGGCGACGTACTGCCGCTCGAAGATCGCCTGGCTGATCGCCATGCCCATGCCGGGGATGCTGAAGATGACCTCGATGACGACGGCGCCACCGATGAGCGTGCCGACGTTGAGGCCGGCCACCGTCAGCAGCGTGAGGCTGGAGGGGCGGAGCGCGTGGCGCCACAGCACCCGCTGGTCGGAGATGCCCTTCGACCGGGCCATCTGGATGAAGTCCTCCTGCAGGGTCGCCACCATGTCGGAGCGCAGGAGGCGCATGTACACGGCCACCTGAGCCGCGGCCAGGGTGCCCGCCGGCAGGATCATGCGCCGGATGTGCTCCATCCCGTCGTCGCTGAACGGCACGTAGCCCGACGGTGGGAGCCAGTTGAGGACGACGCCCACGTAGTAGGCGAGCGCCAGCCCCAACACGAAGTTGGGCACGGCCAGCAGGCCGAAGGCCACGGTGTTGCTGGTCTTGTCGAAGAAGGAGCCCGCCCGGTAGGCCGTGAGCACACCGAGCGGGATGGCGACGACGAGCGCGATCACCTGGGCGTACACCATCAGCTGGAGCGAGATCGGCAGCGCGTCGCCGAGGCGTTCGCTCACCGGGTCGCTGCCCGACACGCGGTAGTACTCGCCGAAGTGCTCGCCGTTCTCGTCGCCCATGATGAAGTCGCTCACCCAGTTGGCGTAGCGGACGGGGAGCGACTCATCGAGGTCGAGGTCTTCGCGCACCTGGGCCTTGATGGCGTCGGCCTGCTCGGACTCGGCCAGCGGCACCAGCGTGTCGACCGGGTCGCCTGGCACCATGCTGAGCAGCAGCGACGTGAACAGCGTGACGAGGAACAGCACGAGGACGAGCGACAGGAAGCGCTTGCCCAGCTCGCGGACGAGAGCCATCGCTTACTGCTCCTTCCAGAGGTAGGCCATGTCGTGGCCGAGGGCGAGGCCCGTGTAGTCCGGGCTGTCGCCGCCGGGGCGGGCGCCGACGACGCCATGGACCGCGGGATCCATGGGCACCGCCCAGCGCACCCAGGTCGACCACAGGAGGTAGCCGCGCTCGCCGAGGACCCGGTTGAGCTCGCCGTAGATCTCCTGGCGCTGCGCCCGGTCGGGGGTGGCGCGGCCGGCGTCGAGCAGGCGGTTGATGTCCGGATCGTCGAAGCCCGGGAAGTTGACCGGGTTCCCCGCCCCGTACCACCACACGTAGTTGTTGTCCGGGTCGAGGCCGGGGTAGTTCCGGAACGTCATCAGCTGGAAGTCCTTGCCGATCGCCGCGGAGATCAGCGAGGACTGCTCGAGCGTGGTGACGCTGACGTCCATGCCCGCGTCCTCGAACATCTGGGCGGCGAGCTGCGCGGACGCCAGGGTGTCCGGCTCGGGCGTCGAGGTGATCTGGAACTCGAACGGCAGTCCGGTTTCGGCCTCGTACTGGGCGACCAGCTCCTTCGCGGTCTCGAGGTCGCCGCGGGGGAAGCCGGTGTCCTCGACGTAGCCGAGCGAGCCGGGAGCGAACGGCCCGTTGGCGACCTGCGGGATGCCCTTGCCCTGGATCTCGTTGGCCAGGTCGATGAGGAGCGCGTTGGCGATCGCCATGCGGGCGGTCTGGTTGTCGAACGGCGGCTTGGTCGAGTTCGGCATGAGGAACGCGACCTCGGCGTTGTCGGCCGACTCGGCCAGGTTGACCTGCTGCGCCTCGTCGAGCGCCCGCATCTCGTCGATGGTGAGGGCGGTCGAGGTGTGGAAGGCGTCCAGCTCACCGGACTTCAGGCCGTTGATGCGCTGCTGCTGCTCGATGACCGGACGGAACTCCAGCTCGTCGAGGTACGGGAGCTGGTTGCCCTCGGCGTCGGTGCGCCAGTAGGCGTCGTTGCGCTCGAGCAGGAGGTGGTCGTTGACCTTCCACTCGACGAGCTGGAACGGCCCGGTGCCGATGAGGTTCGAGCTGCAGGTCTCGGCGTCGTCGAGCTGGGCTTGGGCCGTGATCCCGAGGCGGCCGCTGGAGTAGAGGAACGACGGGAAGGAGGACCAGGGCGTGGTGGTCGTCACCTTGACCGTGAGCGGGTCCACCACCTCGGTCGAGGCGATGTTGCCGAGCACGAAGATGAACAGCAGCGAGGTGCGAGCCGGGTACTGGCCCCGGTAGGCGTCGAGGTTGTTCTTCACGACCTCGGCGGTGAGCGGCGAGCCGTCGTGGAAGGTCACTCCGGACCGCAGCTTGATGGTCCACTCGGTGAACTCGGGGTTCGAGGTGATCGTCTCGGCCAGGAACGGCACGAAGTTGCCGTCGCCGTCCGGCACGGTGAGCGTGTCGTAGATCGACCGCGCCACCTGGATGCCGGCGATGGCGAGCTGGCCCTCCTGGAGGCACCAGCCGTTCGTGGTCTCGGCCTCGATGCCGTAGACGACGCGGCCGCCGTACTGCGGGGGACCGGCGGCGGCGTCGTCGTCGTCGCCGCCTGACACCTGGGTCGAGCCGCTCTCGACGCTGGCGCACGCGGTGACGACGAGCGCCAGGGCGGCGAGCAGCCACACCACACGTGAGCGGCCGTGTCGATGCGTTCCCAATCTGGCCCCTGGTCGCACGCGTACCTTCCCTGATCAGCTTGCGGCTTGCCGGACGTGGGTGACGAGGGTCACGTCCCTCCCAGCGGCCGCCACCGTATGGGCCTCGTTGGACTCGTGTCAACGAGAGCCGTGACATTTGTTACCAACGGGTCACTTCACCTGCGGTGGCGCCATCGGGACGGGCGCGACCGTCGCCTGCGCGGCCGGACGCGGCGACGCGTCAGGCGCCGTCGAGCAGCTCGAGCAGACGCTCGGGCGGGCGGGCGACGACCGCCTTGTCACCGACGATGACGATCGGCCGCTCGATGAGGATCGGGTGGGCGGCCATGGCGTCGAAGAGCTGGTCGGCGTCGGCGTCGGCCAGGCCGAGCTCGCGGTACACGGGCTCGCCGGTGCGCATCATCTGGCGGGGGTCGTCGATGCCGAGCAGCCCGTGGATGCGGACGATCTCCGCCCGATCGGGCGTGTCGACCAGGTAGTGGACGAGATCGGTCTCGACCCCGCGGTCGTCGAGGAGGTCACGCGCCTGCCGGCACTTCGAGCAGCGCGGGTTGAACAGGACGGTGCAGGTCTCGTCGGCCATGGCCGGGGACGCTATCCCCTAGCGCTTGCGGGCGATGGTGAGGCCGTCGAAGGCCGGCAGCACCACGCACTCCACCCGGTCGTCGGCGGCGACCACGTCGTTGAACGCCCGCAGGGCCACCGTGTTCGCCGAGTCGTCGCCCTCGTCGACGATGGCGCCTCCCCACAGCACGTTGTCGGCCAGCAGCAGCCCGCCTGTGCGCATGCGGGGCACCAGCTCCTGCCAGTAGTCGACGTAGCCGGTCTTGTCGGCATCGATGAACGCCAGGTCGAGGTGCTCCTCCGCCGGGAGCGCCCGCAGCGTCTCGATCGCCGGGGCGAGTCGCAGCTCGATGCGGTCGTCCAGCCCGGCCCGGGCCCAGGCGCGGCGGGCGAGCGCGGTCCACTCCTCGCTCACGTCGCAGCACAGCAGGCTGCCGCCCTCGGCCAGGCCACGGGCGATGCACAGCGACGAGTAGCCGGTGAAAGTGCCGACCTCCACCGCCCGCCGGGCGCCGACGAGGCGGGCGAGCAGGGTGAGGAGCTGGCCCTGGTCCGGGCCGATCTGCATGCCGGCAGGGCTGCCGAGCGCGACGGTCTCGGCGTGGAGGTCGGCCAGCACCTCGTCGACCGGCCAGGAGCCGTGACCGACCGCGTAGTCGATCAGCTCGGCGGTGACGTGAAGGGAGCGGATGTCGGCCATCGATGTCGACGCTAACGGCAACGGGGCGGCCGCTACCGTCTCCCGTCGTGCGTCGCGGCCTGTTCCTGCCCATCTTCGACGAGCTGGGCGACCCGGCCACGCTCGCCCGCCTCGCCGCCCGCGCCGAGCGCCGCGGCTGGGACGGCGTCTTCGTCTGGGACCACCTCCTGTACAGGCCGCCCGTGGTCGCCGCCACCGACCCGTGGATCGCGCTCGCGGCCATGGCGGTCGCCACCGAGCGCATCGAGCTGGGCCCGATGGTCACACCGCTCGCCCGGCGCCGGCCGTGGGTCGTGGCCCGCCAGGCCGTGGCGATCGACCAGCTCTCCGGTGGGCGCTTCGTCCTCGGGGTCGGCCTCGGCCTCGACTCCAGCGGCGGCGAGCTGTCCCGCTTCGGCGAGGAGACCGACGATCGCCGGCGCGCGGCCATGCTCGACGAGGGCCTCGAGGTGCTCACCGGCCTGCTCTCCGGCGAGCCCGTGGCGCACCGGGGCGAGCACTACCGGGCCGAGGCGCAGTTCCTGCCCCGCCCTGCCCGCGCCGGCGGCATGCCGATCTGGCTCGCGGCCAGATGGCCCAACCGGCGGCCGGTCGAGCGGGCGTTGCGCCACGACGGCGTGTTCGTGATCGACACCGAAGACCCGGCGGCGCTGGCCGGCATCGTCGAGCGGGCCGCCGCCCTGGCCCGGCCGTTCGACATCGTGGTCGAGGGCGCGCCGGGCGAGACGGTCGACGGGTGGGAGACGGCGGGGGCGACCTGGTGGCTCGCACGGTTCGACCCGTTCGGGGCGACGGTGCCCGAGGTCGAGGCCGCCATCGACGCCGGCCCACCCTGACGGAGCGAGTGGCGGAGGGCGCCACGACCGGAGGGCCCCAGTCGCCGATCGTGACCCCGCCCGACCGGCGCCTGGGAGGCGGGCGCTGCCGTGAGGCAGAGTGAACGCCGACGACCAGGAGGCCCCGATGACCGACCGCGTGACCGTCCAGATCGAGGACGGCGTCGCCGACGTGCGGCTCAACCGTCCCGACAAGCTGAACGCGCTGGACACCGACATGTTCGTCGCACTGGTCGACACGGCCGCGCGCCTGGCCAAGGACAGCTCGGTCCGGGCGGTCGTCCTGTCGGGCGAGGGCCGCGCCTTCTCCGCCGGCCTCGACTTCTCCGGGTTCATGGCCATGGCGGGCGGCGGCGTCACGGTCGACGACAGCGCTGCGGACGAGCCGGCGGAGCCGGCGGGCGACAGCGGCGAGGGGGGTGGGATGGGCGCCATCGTGCGCACCGACGGGCGGATCACCCACCTGGGACAGCAGGCCGCGCACGGCTGGTCGGAGGTTCCCGTGCCGGTCATCGCCGCCATCTGGGGGCACTGCCTCGGCGGTGGCCTGCAGATCGCCCTCGGCGCCGACCTGCGCATCGTGCACCCGGAGGCGAAGCTCTCGGTCCTCGAGATCCGCT
>DASUQS010000227.1:0-8026 GCA_036280455.1 Acidimicrobiales bacterium | reverse complement strand
ACCTTGCCGTTGGCCCGCAGCCGGCGGGAGGCGGCGGAACCGGTGGTACGGCCGGTCTCGGCCGTGAGGGTGATGTCGTCAGCCATCGGATCTCCTACTTCTGACGTCGCGCCGGAGCGCTTCGGTTGTCGGATGAGCCGTTGAAGGCTAGCGGGCGCGCGAAGGGATGCGGAAACCCCTGACCGGGACCCACAGGTGCGGGAGACGCCTCGGGAATCAGGACAGGTTGGCGCCGTCGAAGATCTCGGACACGGACGTGTCCTCGAACACGGCGTCGATGGCGTCCGCGATGACCCGGGCGACCGACAGCACCTCGATCTTGTCGATCTGCTTCTCGGGCGGCAGGGGCAACGTGTTGGTGACGACGACCTTGGAGATGACCGAGTTCTTCAGGCGGTCGATGGCCGGGCCCGACAGCACGCCGTGGGTGGCGGCCGCGCACACCTGGCTGGCCCCCTGCTCGATGAGCTGCTCGGCGGCGGCGACGAGGGTGCCGCCGGTGTCGATCATGTCGTCGATGAGCACGCAGGTGCGCCCCCGGACGTTGCCGACGACCTCCTTGGCCTCGACCGTGTTCTTGGCGCCCTTGACCCGGCGCTTGTGCACGATCGCGAGGTCGGCGTGCAGCACGTTGGCGTAGCGCTCGGCCACCTTCACCCGGCCGGCGTCGGGCGACACGACCACGATGTCGTCGCCCATGTGCTTGCCGATGTGGTCGACCAGCACCGGCATCGCCACCAGGTGGTCGAACGGGCCGTCGAAGAAGCCCTGGATCTGGCCGGAGTGCAGGTCGACCGACATCAGCCGGTCGGCGCCCGCAGCCGCGAACATGTTGGCGACCAGCTTGGCGGTGATCGGCTCCCGCCCCTCGGCCTTGCGGTCCTGCCGGCCGTAGCCGTAGAAGGGGATGACGGCCGAGATCCGCTTGGCCGAGGCCCGGCGGGCGGCGTCGACCATCTGGAGGTGCTCCATGATGGTGTCGTTCACGGACATCGCGCCGCTGGCCCCGTGGCTCTGGATGATGAAGACGTCCATGCCGCGCACCGACTCGCCGAAGCGGCAGTGGATCTCGCCGTTGGCGAAGTCGGACGTGTTGGCCTCACCCAGCGTGACGCCGAGTGCGGCCGCGATCTCCTCCGCCAGGGGGAGGTTGGCGCGGCCGGACACGAGGTGCAGCTTCTTCTTGGTGACGAGCTCCATGACGGTGTCTCCCCGCGCTTCGCCGGGGCGTGCGCCTAGGCGGTGCCGCCAGTGTAGAACGGCCCCGTTCTGACCCCCGAACCGATGCGCGCACCGGGCTCGAGAACGGCGAACGGGCCGACCACGGCGTCGTCGCCGACCTCGGCCAGCCTGGCCACGGTCTCGTTGACCTTGGCCCGCTCGCCCACCCGGGTGTCGGACAGGCGCGTCGCCGGGCCGACCTCCGTCCCGGCGCCGATCACCGTCGCGCCCTGCAGCACCGTGCCGGGGAACAGCACGACGTCGGGGGCCAGCGTGACGGTGGTGTCGATGTAGGTGGCTCCGGGGTCGACGATGCCGACGCCTTCGCGCATCCAGTGCTCGTTGGTGCGGCGCCGCAGCTCGGCCTCGGCGACGGCGAGCTGGGCCCGGTCGTTGACGCCCTGGGTCTCGTCCGCGTCGGCGGCCACCAGGGACACCACGGGGTGACCGGCCTCGGCCAGCACGGCCACCACATCGGTCACGTAGAGCTCGCCCTGAGCGTTCTCCGGCGTGATGCGGCGGAGCGCCGGCGCCAGCAGGCTGCGACGGAACACGTAGATCCCTGTGTTCATCTCGTCGATCAGCTGCTCTTCCTCGGTGGCGTCGCGGTGCTCGACGATGCGCCGCACCCGGCCATCCTTGTCGCGCACGACCCGCCCGTAGTGGCCCTCCATGCGGGCGGTCAGCAGCGTGCACGCCGCGCCGGACAACCGGTGCTCGAGCACCAGCGCGGCCAGCGTCTCCGGACGGATCAACGGGGTGTCGCCCGGCAGCACGATGACGTCGCCGTCGTCCGCGTCGAGCGCGTCGAGGTCGTCGTCGGGGATGCCCGTCAGGCCGACGGCCACGGCGTCGCCCGTGCCGTTCTGGACACGCTGCTCGACGAACTCGAGGGGAACCGGGCCCGGGTCCTCCTGCAACATCTTGATCACCAGGTCGGCGCCGAAGCCCACGACGACCACGGCTCGGTCCGCGTCGCAGCCCCCCACGGCGTCGAGCACGTACCGCACGAGCGGACGCCCGCACAGCATGTGCAGCGGCTTTGGCCGGGACGAGCGCATGCGCGTGCCCTGCCCCGCGGCGAGGACGATGGCCGACAGCGGACGCCCGGTCATCGCTGCCCGCTCATGCCGTCACGCTCGCTCGGTCGCCCTTCGGGACGGTCGCTCATGACACCGTTGTAGCGCCCCGGCGGCGAGATCGCGCGCCACCCCACCGTTCACGTACGAGCCAGGTCTCCCCGACGGCGCAGGTCGGCGTGGACGTGGCGTGGCCGCCCCCGGAGGGGTCACCCGGCCAGCGCGGCCAGGACCTCGTCGTGGACGTGGCCGTTCGAGAAGACCACCGGACCACCGCCGTAGATGTCCCGCCGGCCGCGCAGGTCGCTGAACCGCCCGCCGGAGTCCTCGACGATCACGGACAGCGCGGCGAAGTCCCAGGCGCCGCCGCCGAGCTGCACGCACGCGTCCGCACGGCCCTCGGCCACGAAGAGGGCGCCGTGCTCCGTCGGGGGCAGGTAGGTCGCCGCCCGGTCGACCGGGGCGACGAGCCGCCGGCGCTCGGGGGTGAGCGCGTCGAGCGGGGGGATCAGGCTGTAGCGCCCGCCCTCCAGCGTCGTGCGGTCGCTGACCAGGAGCGGCTTCGCCGCCGCGTCGGGCGCGTCCCGGCGCCAGGCGCCCTGGCCACGGGCCGCCCACCAGCGGCGGCCGTCGTCCCCGCTCGTCGTCACGCCGATCGCCGGATCGCCGTCGACCTCGAGCCCGATCTGGGTCGACCAACCCGACACCCCGGCGACGAACAGCACCGTGCCGTCGATGCCGTCGAGGATCCAGCGCCGCCCCTTCGGACCGGACTCCCCCACCTCCTCGCCGAGCACGCCGTCGGCCGGCCGCTCCGCGGCGACGATCTCGCCGATGCGGCGCTCGACCGCGACGTCCGTCGCGGACACCGGGCTGCCGTCGGCCTTGAGCTCGTGCGCCACGGCCGCCCCGGTGAACGCCGGGCGGGTCACCTCGTCGGCGGCGTCGGCAAGGCGGAGGGCGAGGGCGAGGTCGTCGGCAAGGTCGTGGGCCACAACGGCAAAGTCTGGCCCAGCAGCGGAGGCCACGTGCCATCGGTCACGCGACCATCGCACGCATGCCCTGCGAGGCAGGGCGTCGCGGCGGCAGGCCGCCGAGGTCGACGGCCACGCAGCCAGATGCGAACTCGGCGATGGCAACGGCAACGGCAACGGCAACGGCGATCGGGATGGCGATGGCGATGGCGATGGCGATCGAGTCGCCCCGCTGTCAGCAGGCCGCCGAGACGATGCCCACGGCGACGCACGCGCTGCCCTCGCCCCGCACGGGCCGGTCGCCGCCCGCGAGGAGCAGCAGGTCGACGGTGCCCACCACCGTGACCGTCACCTCGCCGCCGACCACGGACACGCTCGTGCCGCCCCCGCAGCCGTTGCCGGCGTTGGCGAGGAACGCGCAGGCGAGGTCGACGGCCCGTGCCTCGTCGAGCACGTTCACGGTCTCGCCGGCGTACACCGCGTCGTCCGAGATCGCCTGCGCACCCGCCCGGGCGGCCGAGTCGGCCAGGTTGTCGATCTTGCGGTGCTCGGCCAGCATCCGGCCGCCGTCGACGACGAGCCCGGCCACGAACACGAGCGCCGTGGCGAAGATGACGACGAACGCCGACACCATGCCCTGGTCGCGTGCGCCCTGGTCGTCCCCACCGTGGCCGCACCCATCCCGGTCGTCCGCACCATCGGCGCCGGTGACTCGCGCCGGAGCGCCCGCCCCGGGCCACGACCACGACCGCGGGCGCGCCAGCGGCCGCCGGCTGGATCGGCGCGCCATCACCGGCTCCGATGGGTGTCGATGGATTCCCAGGCGTGCTCGCTCACCGTGACCACCCCCGGCAGGTTCAGGAGCGCGAGGTCCCCGGTCTCGACGTCGCAGGTCACCGTGGCCTGCACGGTCGCGCCCGGCGCGAACCCGCCCGATCCCCCGGAGTACGAGAGCGTGACGTCGACGCCCCCCACGCAGTCGATGCCCTCGCCGGCGACGGAGTCCTCGGCGATCGCCTGGGCCTGCGCCGCGGCGGCGGCTCCGCTGGTCTGGAGCGATGCGGCGCGGGCGGCGTCGCTGGCCGCCGACACGACGTCGCTCTTGGCGTCGGTGAGCCGGCCGGCGGCCACGACCAGGAACAGGAACCCGATCAGGATCGGCATTGTCAGCACCATCTCCGTCGTGGCCGACCCGCGCTCCTCGCGTGACCACCGGCCGGGAGCGGAGGCCGGGCGGCGCCTGGGGGCAGTCATGGCGTGCTGTCGGCGGGCACGTCTCCTGCCGGCCTGAACTCCTCGACCGGCGTCTCGGCGCTCTCGTTCACGCTGATCGCCAGGTCGATGCCCGGGATGGTCACCACCTGCGACACGTCTCCCGACACGGTCATCCGCACGCTGTCGCCCCCGTCGACGAGGGTGCCCTCGACCTGCGCGCCGGCCAGAAGCTCGGGCGCGAGCGTCTGGACGAGGTCGCGCGCGGTCGCCTCGCCCGTCGCCAGGGCGATGTCGCGGTCGGTGCCGTGCAGGCTGGCGTCGCGGGCGCCCTCCTGGGCGGCGGCGCTGGCGACGTTGATCGCATGGAAGTACAGCCCGAGCTGCACGATCAGCAGGATCAGGAAGAGGAAGACCGGCGCGATGATGACGAGCTCGGTCGATGCCGCGCCCTCGTCGCCCCGGAGCCGACGGGGTGTCATCCGAGCGCGGCGAGCGCCCCGTCGATCTCTTCCCCGATGTCGTTGCCCTTGTTGGTCACGGCGGTGCCGATGGCGGTCGCGGCGGCGATGGCCCCGGCGGCCAGGAGCGCCGTGATGATCATGGCCTCGGTGGTCATGCCGCGGTCGTCGTCGCGCAGGTCCTGCAGGCGGCCCCACATCACCGACATCATCGTGAGGATCGGTCCGAGCATCTGAATCTCCTGTTCGTGGAACGTCGCGTGTCTAGAGGCCGGTCAGGATCAGGGTGATCGCGGGATAGCCGACCAGCAGCAGGAAGCCGAAGAAGAGCAGCACGACCGGCAGCGCCATCTTCTCGGTTGTCGATTCGGCCTCGGCCTCGGCTTCGGCCAGGGCGTGGTCGCGCAGGGAGGACGCCTTGACCGCGAGCGACTCGCGGACCCGGGCGCCCTCGGTGCCGGCGAGCGACACGCTCGACGAGAGCTGCACGAGCTCGGGCACGCCGACCTCCTGCCCCAACCGCGCGAGGGCCGCCCAGGGTGTCTCGCCGGTGAGCGCGGTGACGTCGAGCGCGTTGTGCAGCTGGGCATAGGCCCAGCCCCGACCCACCGAGGCGGCCTCGCGCAGCGCGCTCTCGACGCCCGCTCCGCCGGCGAGGGAGATGACGACGAGGTCGAGGAACGAGCCCAGCGAACGCTTGAACTCCTTGCGGCGCTCGCCCGCCTCGCTGCGCAAGCTGAGGTCGGGAGCGAAGAAGAAGAAGATCGCGAGCAGGACGGCGCCCACCACCGGGATCTGCGGTGCGATGCCGATGCCCAGCACCGACCAGAAGACGCCGAGCATGGCGGGCAGGCCGAACCCGAACAGCGCGAGCAGCGCCTTCTGCGCCATGTGCTCCTCGATCGTCCGGTCGACGAGCCGCAGATCGGCCTCGAGCGATTCGAGGTTGAGGCCGAGCTTGCGCATCGACTTCGTGAGCGATGCCCCGACCGTGCGGCCGAACAGGTCGCTGGCCTGCTCGTCGCGCTTGCCCCGGTTGGTGATGCCGACGAGCTCGTTGCGACGGTTCAGCCGGTCGATCGCGGCCTGCAACGGGGGCGGCGCGGGGAACAAGAGCCGCCACGAGACGATCAGACCGAACCCCACGAGGGCGCCGAGGACGAGGGCCGCGATCATTGGTCCGCCTGGTCCATGCGGAGGAACCGCTCCTCGGCCTCGACCCGGAACGATCGGGACAGCCAGTAGAACGCGGACCCGAAGCACAGGCCGATCAACCCGAGGACGGCCTGGCCCTGCAACGTGTCGTACGGCTCGAGGTACTTGCGGTTGAAGACGATGAGGAAGACCGCGAACAGCGTCGTGAACACGGTGATGACCTTCACCGACGTCCGCGTGCGCGAGCGGCCGGCCTCGACCCGCAGGCGCATGTTGACGTCCTCGCGCGCCGAGCGGGCCAGGCGTCCGAGCAGGTCGCCGAGGCGCTTGGGGCTCTTGTCGGCCGCCAGGATCAGCGCCGCGACCACCAGGTCCGCCGTCGGGTCGTCGAGGTCGTCGGCGAACACCCGCAGCGACGGCGCCAGACGCTCGCGTTCGAGGCGGGCGGCGAGCCGCACGACCTCGGGGCGGATCGGATCCGGAGCGAGGCCCGCGGTGGCGATGATCGACTGCTCGAGCCCGCCCGAACCGGCCATCGTGTCGCGCAGCATCTCGGCCCATGACGCCACGGACTCGATGCGGTCGAGCTTGGCCTTCCGTTGCGCCTCGCCGCCCAGCAGGCTCGGGGCGAGGAAGCCGGCGATGCCCACCAGCAGCGCCGCCATCGGCCACCGGGTGGCGACGCCGACGACCACCGCGGCACCGACGCCGAGGGCGACGCGCAGCACCAGGTTCTCGAACCGGGTGCGGGCGTCGGCCATCGGGCGGGAGCGCGGACGGACCTCTTCGGGCGCGACGGGACGCATGGCGACGGCGAACATCACCACACCCAGCGCGCACAGCGCCCCCAGCACCCCAGCGAACATCGCCATGGCCGGCTACCCACCGGCCCCGTTGTTGATGGCCTGGGCCTCGTTCACGGCGAGAGCCGTCTCGGAGGTGCGCTGGATGTCGCCGATGTCGGTGGCACCGCCCACCTGCACCCCGTTGGCGGACACCGTGTAGGCGCCGGTGTAGTTCACCTCGGCGGAGATGGTGTACGCCGGCAACCCGTGGTGCGTCGCGTCGCCGTCGATCGAGGACTGGTCGTACACGTGTGCGCACTCGCCGGCCGGGCCGGCCGGTGCGTTGCACGCCGGCAGTCCGTCCCCTGTGTCCCACGTGATCTCTCCTGTGGGAGTCGCGACGATCTCCACCCTGATCGGGCCGTCCTCCACCACCGCAGTCTGTGGCGCGATGGCGGTCTCGAAGGAGAGGTAGGTCGGGATGCCGACCATCCCGGGCCCCGCCGCCCCAGGATTCGTGATGATCGTCGGCGGCACGGGGTTGAGGCGAGCGATCGCCTCGTTGATCATCTCCTCCGGGTCGGCCGGCGTGACCACCCAGCTGTCGAGGATGTCCCACTGGTCGCCAGGCGGGAACTGGCCGCTCCGGTCATCGACGTTCTCGCCGTCGAGCACGCAGTCCTTCCAGACCGTGTACGTGGCGCCGTCGTCGTAGCTGATGACGTTGTACTCGATGTGGGCGGGGGCATCAGGCTGCATCGTGAGCGTGCACGTCTCGGCGATGGCGACGTTGCCGCCCCCTGTCGCGCTCCCGTAGTAGGCCCACGCGCTGAACTGCCCGCCGTCGTTGGACCCGCCGCGCCCCTCACCGATGTCCGCCGACGCCGCGCTCGCACCGAGTGCGGTCACCGCGCAGGCGATCGCCGCGACGGTGACCGTCAGGCGGGTTCGCACGGTTCCTCCCGGCGCTCGAAGTCGGCGACCTTCCACGTGCCGTCCTCGTTCACCATGGTGACCCGGTAGTTGTAGGCAGCGTTCTCTGCGGTGTCCACGACGGCGCCTGCGGCGTCGTACTCGACGGAGTTCTCGATGGCGCAGTCGTCGAGCAGCACCTCGGTGGAGGTCGTGGAGACGACGAC
>DASUQS010000226.1:0-6047 GCA_036280455.1 Acidimicrobiales bacterium | reverse complement strand
ACCGCCGGCGCCACCGCGCCGACGCTGGCGTTCCTGGCGAGCGGCATCGAGGGCCTCAAGGTGCGCATCACGGTCAAGGCCGACGACGAGGCCACCGCATCCGCCCTGATCGAGGCCGAGGAAGCCGTCGTGCGCGGCCTCATCGGCGACCTCGTCTTCGGCACCGACGGCGAGACGATGGAGCACGCGGTCGCCGCCGCGCTGGGGGACCGGGGTCTGACCCTGGCGGTCGCCGAGTCGCTGACGGGCGGGCTCGTGGCGTCCCGCCTGGTCAACGTGCCGGGCGCCAGCGACTGGTTCCGCGGCGGGGTCGTCTCCTACGCCCCCGAGGTGAAGTTCTCGGTGCTCGGGGTGCCCGAGGGCCCGGTGGTGTCGGCCGCCACGGCGGCGGCGATGGCGACCGGGGTGCGCGACCTGCTGGGGGCCGACGTCGGCTTGGGGGTCACCGGCGTGGCGGGCCCCGACGCGCTGGAGGGCGAGCCGCCCGGCACCGTCCACCTGGGAGCGGTCGTGGGCGGCGCCGAACCGGTGACCGCCAGGGTCGTGCTGCCGGGCGACCGTGAGCGGGTCCGGCAGTTCGCGTGCATCTCGCTGCTCGACCTGGCTCGGCGCCTCCTCACGACGCCCTGAGCAGGCCGGTTCAGGGCAGGAAGACCGTGGTGCCCGGCTCGGGCAGCGCCACCCAGGTGCGCCCGGGTGTCAGCCCGATCGGTGCGCCGGACGGGTCGGTGTACTGCGTCGGTGCCTCGATCGAGGGCTTGACCCAGCGGGCGGCGAAGGCCTGCCCGTCGGTGAGGATGAGCGCCTCGCCCTCCCCGACGAGCTGCGCCTCGCGGATCGGCACGCCGAACTGGTCGTTGACCCCGCTGCTGGCATAGGTGGTGTACGAGATCACCACGTTCTCGGGGGCGACCTGCGCACCTTCGGCATCGACGTGGGGGGTGCCGGCTTGCGAGCGCGCCCACCCCGCCCCGTTCCAGCGGTACTCGACCGGCGCCGAGCCCGCTCCGGTGGCGTACACGATCCGCACGCCGGAGGTGGGCGTGCCGCCTGCGGCCGGCTGGCCGGCGGGCCGGTAGGTGAAGAGCTGCGCCGCCGGCGGTGTCGCCCCCGGGTAGCTGCCGGCCCACACGTCCGGGGTGCCCCGGAGCATGAGGTTGTGGGGCGCCGGCCGGTTGCCGGCTCGGCTGTAGAGGCCCGGCGCCGCGTCGTAGCCGATGTCGATGATGCCCGACTCGCGGATCCGCTGGGCGAAGATCGCGTTGGCGCCCGACCAGGCGAACAGCGGGGTGCCGAGGGGCCGGTACAGCCCGATGTCGGACGTGCGGGCCGAGCGGACCGGTCCGACGGGAACCGCGTCGTGCGAGTGGAACACGGCCATGAGGCGGGTGACCGCGCCTTCGACCCGCTCCTCGTAGACGACATCGGCCTGGTTGAGTCCGATCTGGGGGCGTGCCTTGGGCTCGGAGTTGTCGATCTTGACGACGAGCGTGGGCCGGGCGGCCACGGCCGGATCGGTCACGGGCAACCCGGTGAGGGGATAGACGGGCGGTGGCGGCGGGGGAGGGGCGGTGGTCGTGGTCGTCGTCGTGCTCGTCGTGGTGGTCGTGGTGGCGGGCGGGGCCGCCTCCTCCGATCTGAACTGGAGGGCGACGATGCCCGATGCGGCGAGCACCACCAGGGCGACGATCGCGGCGCTGACCTTGCCGCGCGGGGTCGCCAGCGCGGCGCGCACGCGGGCGATGGCGCCGCCTGGCGCGGAGACGATGGGCTTCGGGGCGTCGTCGCTGTCGGCCACGGCGCGAGCGTGACGCAGTGCCGGAGGTGCACGCCAATCACGCCCCGCGGCGAGACCGGGACGCACCGAACCGGCGGTGCCAGACTCGCCTGCGTGCGTCTGTTCGTGGCGGTGCGACCGAACGAGGCGGTGCTCGACGCGGTCGCCGGCCTCGCGCGGCCCGAACAGCCCGGGGTGCGCTGGACGACGCGGCCGCAGTGGCACGTCACCCTGCGCTTCCTCGGCGAGGTCGAGGACCCCGGGCCCGTGGCGGACGCCCTGGCGGCGACCCCGCTGGCGGCGTGCACCGCGGTGGCGGGCCCGCGTGTCGCGGTGCTCGGTCGGTCGACGGTGGTGGTGCCTGTGGCCGGTCTCGACGCGCTCGCCGCCGGGGTCGCCCGGGCGACGGCCACCTTCGGCGCCCCGCCGGCGGCGCGGGCGTTCCGCGGCCACCTGACGCTCGCCCGGGTTCGTCGTGGCTCGGCGCGCACGCTGGCGGGGGAGGCGCTGGAGGTGCGCTTCCCGGTGGAGGACGTCCGGCTGGTGCGCAGCCACCTCGGCCCCGGCGGTGCCCGCTACGACGACCTCGCCGTGCGACGGCTCGACCGCCCCGCACCGGGCGCGTGACAGGATGCTTGAACGAACAGGCGTTCGAAACTACAGTCGTGTCGTCCCCGAACGCCGGCGACAGTCCCGCTGTCCCGCCCGGGTCGCCGAAAGTGTCATACCCCGTCCTTAAGGTCTGAGTTGTCGGAGGGGTCATGTTCCACCCCGTCGAGATCGCACCGGTTCGGCCAGTGGTCGAGCCATCCCGCCACAACCGCACCACCGCAGAAAGGACCACACCGGTGGACCGTACGAAGAACCTCGACCTCGCCCTCAGCCAGATCGAGAAGCAGTTCGGCAAGGGCTCCGTCATGAAGATGGGCGAGAAGGGGGCGATGTCCATCGAGGCCATCCCCACCGGCGCCCTCTCGCTCGACCTGGCCCTCGGCATCGGGGGCCTGCCGCGCGGCCGTGTCACCGAGATCTACGGCCCCGAGTCGTCGGGGAAGTCCACGCTCGCCATGCACGTGGTGGCCGAGGCCCAGCGCAACGGCGGCATCTGCGCCTACGTCGACGCCGAGCACGCGATGGACCCGATCTACGCCCGGGCCATCGGTGTCGACGTCGACGAGCTGCTCATCTCCCAGCCCGACACCGGTGAGCAGGCGCTCGAGATCACCGACATGCTCGTGCGTTCCGGCGCCATCGACGTGGTGGTCATCGACTCGGTCGCTGCGCTCACGCCTCGGGCCGAGATCGAGGGCGAGATGGGCGACACCCATGTCGGCCTCCAGGCCCGGCTCATGTCCCAGGCGCTGCGCAAGCTCACGAGCAACCTCAACAAGTCCGACACCATCGCCCTGTTCATCAACCAGCTGCGCGAGAAGATCGGCGTGATGTTCGGCTCGCCCGAGACGACGCCGGGCGGTCGGGCGCTGAAGTTCTACTCCTCGGTCCGCCTCGACATCCGCCGCATCGAGTCGATCAAGGACGGCGTCGAGGTCGTCGGCAACCGCACCCGGGTCAAGGTCGTGAAGAACAAGTGCGCCCCGCCCTTCAAGCAGGCCGAGTTCGACATCATGTACGGCAAGGGCATCAGCCGAGAGGGCTCGCTGCTCGACATCGGCGTCGACCTGGGCCTCGTGAAGAAGTCCGGTGCCTGGTACACGTACGACGGCGAGCAGCTCGGGCAGGGGCGTGAGAACGCCAAGCAGTTCCTGCTCGACCACCCCGAGATCATGGTCGAGATCTCCGAGCGCATTCGTGCGCAGCTCGGCATCGCCGCCGGGGCGGGCGGCGACGACGACGACAAGATGACGTCGGTCGACGACGAGCCGATCACGCTCGACGACTGACCCGAGTCGCGTGTGGGGGCGGTGTGGCGGCCGTCCCCACACGGCGATCTCTCGCGGCGACCGCGATGAGACGCACCGCTGCGATGCCCGGGGCTAGGGTTCGCCCTTGACCAAACGCCGAGCATGAGTCTGGGGAACATGATCGTCGGCAGCACTTCTGCGCGTGACGGCGCAGTTCGGGAGGGGCGGCGCCGCTGGCGCCACATCGCTGGTTCCATCGGGCCGGCGGTGGCGATCGTGGTGGTGCAGCAGGTGGCCTTTCCGGCCCCGGCGGGCATCGTCGTGCGCGGTGTCGTCGTCGGCGGGCTCACCGCCCTCGTGGCGCTGGGCATGGCGCTCGTCTACCGGGCCAACCGCATCATCAACTTCGCCCAAGCCGACCTGGGCCTGGCGCCCACGATCCTCACGTTCCTGCTGCTGACCGAGTCGGGCGTGCCCTACCCGCTGGCCGTGCTCGCGGGCCTGGCGGCGGCGATCGCGCTGGGCGCCGCCACCGAACGGGTCGTCATCCGCCGGTTCTCGCACTCGCCCCGGTTGCTGGTCACCATCGCCACCATCGGGCTCAGCCAGGTGCTCGTCGGGGCGGGCCTGCTGCTGCCCCGCCTGTGGGACCTCAAGATCGTGGCCGGCAAGATCGAGCCCCCGTTCGACGCCACCCGCGACGTGGGTCTCATCACCTTCGACGCCAACGACCTGCTGGGCGTGGTGATCACGCCCGTCCTCCTGGTCGTGGTGAGCGTGTTCCTCCGTCGCAGCGACGCCGGTACCGCCATCCGGGCCAGTGCCGACAGCGCCGACCGGGCAGCCCTGCTCGGCGTCCCGGTGGCTCGCCTGCAGACCCTCGTGTGGTCGCTCACCGGTGCGCTGGCGTTCGCCGCCGTGTTCCTGCGCAGCGGCATCCTCGACCTGCCGAGCGGCTCCGCCATGGGGTTCGGCGTCCTGCTGCGTGCTCTCGTCGCGCTCCTGCTCGGCCGCATGACCAACCTGGTCGGCGTCACCTCCGCGGCAGTCGCCCTCGGCGTGCTCGAGATGGGCATCGGGTGGGATCACGACTCGTCGCTCACCGACGCGATCCTCGGGCTCGTCGTCATCGCCGCCCTGGTGTGGCGGCGGCGGGAGGTCGGCCGCGCCGATGCCGCCGACGCCGCCGCATGGAAGGCCGCCGAAGAGGTGCGCCCGGTGCCCGCCCGCCTGGCGGCGACCACCGGAGCGCGGCTGTGGCGCTGGGGGGTTGCGGCCGCGGTCGCCGTGGTCGGCCTGGGTCTGCCCGTCGTGCTCCGGGCCGACCAGGAGTTCCGTGCCTCCGCCCTGTTCGTCTACGCCATCCTCGGCCTGTCGCTGGTGCTGCTCGCGGGGTGGGGCGGCATCGTCTCCCTGGGACAGGTGGCGTTCTTCGCCATCGGCGCCGCGGTCACCGGGTTCGTGGTCAGCGAGTGGGAGGGCGACCTGTTCGCGGGCCTGATCCTGTCGATGGTCGTGGGTGCCGTCGTCGCCGCGCTGGTGGGCGTGCCGGCCGTCCGGCTGCGGGGGCTGTACCTGGCGGTCACCACGTTCGCCTTCGCTCTCGCCACCACGTCCTACCTGCTCGACGACGACCGGTTCGGGTGGGTGCCGTCCGAGCGCATCGGCAGGGCGCCGCTGCTCGGCGGGTTCGAGGTCGAGTCCGAGCTGGCCGTCTACTACCTGGCCCTCGCCGTGCTCGTCATCGTCATCGCCGGGCTGCGCAGCGTGCGCCGCAGCCGGTTCGGCCGGGCGCTGGTGGCGCTGCGCGACAACGAGGCCGCAGCCGAGTCCTACGGCATCGACCCGGTGCGCCTGCGCCTGGCGGCGTTCTCCCTGTCGGGAGCCGTCGCCGCGCTGGCCGGTGGACTGTTCGTCCACCACGAGCGGGCATTCGACCCGACGTCGTACTCGCCGCTGGAGAACCTGATGGTCCTCACCATGGTCGTGGTCGGCGGCATGACGTCGCTGGCGGGCGCCGTGCTGGGGGCGCTCTTCCTGCTCGGCACCCGCTGGTTCCTGACCTCCGAGTGGCAGATCCTGGCCTCGGGCGTCGGTGTCCTCCTGGTCCTGCTGCTGGCGCCCGGTGGCCTCGCCGGTCTGGTGTACCGGGGCCGCGACCGCTGGCTGCGCCTCGTCGCCGCCCGCAGCGGCCTGGAGATCGCCGGCTACGGCCCACGATCGGGGCCCGACAGCACGCTCGCGGGTTCGGCCGATGCCGGCCCTGCTGGCGACCGCGGCGGCGGCGATGCCAGCGCGGCGAGCGTCATCACCACAGGGGCCGGCGCGGGCGGCCGGCAACCCGACACCGCCATGGCCGGTAGGGGCGACGCCGAGACGACCGTCGCCGACACCGCCATCGCCGGTAC
>DASUQS010000225.1:0-2635 GCA_036280455.1 Acidimicrobiales bacterium | reverse complement strand
CTGCGCACCGGGGACCTGGCGCGCATCGACGGGCGCGGCCTCGTCCGCCTGGCGGGACGGGCCAAGGAGATGTTCATCCGCGGCGGCTACAACGTGTACCCGGCCGAGGTCGAGGCCGCGCTCGCGGCCCATCCGGCGGTGTCCGAGGTGGCGGTCGTGCCCCGGCCCGACCCGGTGATGGGCGAGATCGGCGTGGCCGTGGTGGTGCCCCGCGACCCGGCGGCCCCGCCGTCGCTCGACGACGTGCGGACGTTCCTCGACGCCCGCGTGGCCGCGTACAAGCGGCCCGAGGCGCTCCGGATCGTCGAGGCGCTACCGCTCACCCCGATGCAGAAGATCGACCGCGGAGCCCTCGCCGCAGCCGAGGCACCGCAACGCCCCCGGTAGCGCCCTCGCCGCCCGGCAGGTGCGCGGGCGGGCGCCCGTCGTCGTCATCGTCGTCGTTCGACGGGGGCCGGTAGAACGGCTCGCCTCGCGGCTCGTGGCGGGCGGTCGAGGCATCGCGGGCGTGGCGGTGCTCGACGGTCTGACGGACGACCATCATGCCGCTGACGGCGAGGCTCAGCACCGACACGGCGAACCACCGGAGCTCGCCGTTCGGCCACCCCGCGGCGAGCCGCGCGACGACGAGAGGCACGGCGACGACCAACAGCGCGGTCTCGATCCGGGACCACCAAGGTGAACCCACGATCCTCGGTCGTGTGCTGACTTCGCCACCCATCGCCACGCCTCTGTCCGCTCGGCCCTGCTCGGCTGCATCGTACGCGGTCAGCCGAACATGGCGGAGACGTTGGCGGGGTAGCCGCCGTCGCCGACCAGCGCCCCGGACCACGGGGCGAGCTGCGTGAACAGATCGTCCGCCCGGTCGCCCAGTCGCTCCACGATCACGCGCTCGGCGCGATCGGTCGCCCGCTCGATCTGCTCGCGCAGGTCGCGGCCCAGGTCCGTCAGGCCGCCGTCGCCGTCACCGTCGAGCAGGCCCCGCTCGGCCAGCCGCGTCCGAGCCGCGGCGACGTCGTCGCCGTCCCACCCGCGGGTCCAGACGTAGCTGCCG
Organism: Acidimicrobiales bacterium; assembly: GCA_036280455.1. Taxonomy (GTDB): domain Bacteria; phylum Actinomycetota; class Acidimicrobiia; order Acidimicrobiales; family VFJN01; genus ZC4RG19. The sequence continues at coordinate 1,581 of DASUQS010000225.1, read as the reverse complement.
GGCTCGATCCCCCACCACAGCTCGGTGAGGACCGTGATCTCGGTGGCGTCGACGTGGCTGATCCACGCCGCGATGTGGCCGTCGCCGCGGTGCTCCCGGACGAGGTCGGCCGCTCGCCACAGTCGCCCGAGGGGATCGTCCTCGCCCGGCACGGGCAAACCGGCGAGGCCCGCGAACAGCGGTCGGCCCGACATGTCGAGGCCGTCGGCCACCTCCAGCAGGACCGCCGCCGCGGCGAGCATGTCGGCGGACGTTGTGGCGTCGGGCTCGCCGATCATGCGGGCGTACTGCTCCCGGGCGCCCGCCAGGCGCGCGTCCAGCAGCGCGTCCGGGGTCGTCTTCGACCAGCCCCCGGTCACCGCCCGCTCCACGATCGCGGGCTTGAAGGCCGCGAACGACCCCGACACCAGCCGCCACGGGGCCGCGCCCAGGGATGCGCTGCGGCTGCAGAAGTAGCCCTCGAAGTAGTTCAGGCCGAGGGCCTCGTAGCGCTGCTGGGCTTCAGGTGCGAAGTACACGGCGGCGGCCAGCGGCTCGACCAGGCCGCGCAGGCGACGGGCCGTCGCGTGGAGGTGGTCATCGGCGTCAGCGGACGTGGCGGCGGGCATCTCGGATGTCATGGCGGTCTCCCCTGTTCGACCTGCACGCGCAGGCTAGGGAGTGTCCGCAGCGAGCACCTGATCGAGATGCGGCCCGATCACGTCGAGCAACGTGGCGAGGGTGTCGCACCGACCTCGTCAGCGAATCTGCTTCACCCGGCCGTCTGTCCCCCACGCGGTGTCGGAGGTCAGTACGTCCGCGTCGAGGCGCTCGGCGAGCGCGAGGCACAGGCGATCCGCCAACGACAGTCCTTCACCGCGCCGCCATCGGTTCGCAGCCCACTCACCGTCGTCGATCGTCACCGGGTCGACCGTGATCGGATAGCTGGTCAACAGCGCCCGCACGAGCGACCAGTCACGGCCTGCGGCAAGGACCTTCTGCGCGACCTCCGACCAGTTCGCGGTGCCACACCGCGGGTCGCCCGCGAGAGCCGTCTCGACGATGTCGGAGCCGTCTTCGCCCTGGAGGAACGTGAGGAGGGCCGACGCGTCGAGAACCACCGGTGGCTCGCTCATGCTGCGTCTTCGCTCTGCGATGCCCGGCGCCGGTCGGCGAGGAGCTCGGTGACCAGGTCGAGACCGGCAAGCTCGTCCCGCACACGCGTCCGCAGCTGGTCGCGCGTCAGGAGAACCAGCCCGGTGGGCGTCTCCAGGAGGATGAGCGGGGTTCCCTCGGCAAGGCCGGCGCGTGCGCGCACCTCGGCCGGGACGACGATCCTCCCTCGGTCTCCCACCGTGACCATGTGTGTCCCACTCATGCAGGCAGCGTACCACTGTCCGTCACCAGATGGGATACGGTCGTCCCGTCAGGCGGCGGCTGTGGCGGCGTCGGCGACCGCCGCGTCGTAGCCCGCGGCCAGGGCCCGCAGCTGGGTGGCGCCGTCGCCGTGGAACGACGAGCCGTGCATGAGCGCCAGCGTCGTCGGCGCGAGGTCGGCGAGGCCGGCAATGGTCGACCCGACCGCGGGGCCCAGCGACGTCG
>DASUQS010000224.1:0-7580 GCA_036280455.1 Acidimicrobiales bacterium | reverse complement strand
CGGCCGCCAGAGCGGACACCCCGTGCAGGTACGAGCGGGCGTTGTCGACGACGGCCGCGAACTCCACGGCGTCGGGCGCCGACGCGTCGAGCTGCCCGACGACCGAGTCGGCCTCGGCGTGGTTGCCCAGCTCGCACTGGGCGCGGGCGACGGTGGCGATGTCGGCCCAGCTCAGCTCCTCCCCCTGCGCCACCATGCTGGCCACGGCCTCGGGATCGCCCTCCGCCACGCCGGCGACCCGGTTGGCGAGCCGCGGGTGGTTGGGCAGCAGCGGGCTGGGTAGCGCCTCCCAGCCCCGGCCGTCGAGGCGCGGCCGCGGCGGGCTGTAGCGCGAGCTGGTGCGGGGCCGGGACTGGCCGTCGGTGGCGGCCGCCACCTGGCTCAGCACGCCGTGGAGGGCGTCGGCCATCTCGTCCGCGTCGGCGAAGCGGTCGGACGGGTCGGGGGCGCACGCCCGCTGGAGGAACCGCCACAGGCAGTCGTGCTCGACGAGGACCGGGTGGTCCTCCCGCGCCGGGAGCCGCTCGACCTCGGTGGTGGTCCAGCCCGGCCAGTCGAGGATCAGCACCGCGAGGGATCGACCGACGGTGTAGAGGTCGCTCGCCACGGTCGGGCCGGTCTTCGGGACCTCCGGTGCCTGGTAGCCGATGGTGCCGAAGATGGCGGCCTCGTCGTCGTCCCAGCGGCGCACGCCCCCGAGGTCGATGAGCTTGACCCCGTCACCCTCGTGGATCACGTTGTCCGGCTTGAAGTCGCAGTAGATCAGGCCGTTGTCGTGGAGGTAGGCGAGCGCGGGCAGCACGGCCAGCATGTAGGCCGCGGCCTCGGCGACGGGCATGGCGCCCTCCCCCGCTTCCCGCCGGCGCTTGGCGAGCTGCTTGAGGCTGGGCCCGCCCACGTACTCCATGACGATGTAGCCCTGGCCCTCGTGCTCCACGAAGTTGTGGATGCCGACGATCGCGGGGTGGCGCACCTCCGCCAGGAACCGCTGCTCGGCGACGGCGGCTTCGGCCGCATCGGGATCCGCGGTGTCGAGCAGGCCCTTGAGGACGCACCAGCGCCCGGACACGTTGAGGTCGCGGGCGAGGTAGATCCAGCCCATGCCGCCGTGGGCCAGCGCCCCGCCGACGTCGTACTGGCCCGCCACGAGATCCCCGGCCTTGAGCTTGGCCGTGAAGTCGAACCGGTCACCGCAGTTGGGGCAGAAGCCGGCGCTGCGGCCCGGCCGGTCGCCCTGGCTGCGGCCGACGGGGCTGCCGCAGCTGGTGCAGAAGCGGCTGCGCTCCGGGACGCTCGGGTCGGCCATGACGACCGTCGCCGGATCGGCCGACGCCATGGGCGCGATGTCGACGACGCCGGCGCCGACGCGGCTGCGACGCGAGCTGCTCCGGCCGGTGTGGGCGCTGCTGCGGCTCGTCAGGCTCGACACGTCCACCCGGCCCGAGGTGCGGCCGGTGCTGCCCGGCCGGGCGGACGGCGAAGCGACCGTGCCGGCACCGTTGGCGTCGCCGCCCTCGCCGGAGCCGTTCGCGGGGGCACGCCCCGCGGCGGGCGCCATGCCGCAGGTGTCGCAGTATCCGTCGGCGATCGTGCCGGAGCAGCCGGGGCGGCCGCACGCGATGGCGGTCATGGTGTTCGATCCTCTTTCGGCCGGTTGGTCAGCACCTGGGACAGGCGGGTGAGGGCGGCCTCTCCGGCCACCAGGTCGCACGGCGCGTGCCACAGGATGTCGCGCGCGGCGGCGAGCGCGTCGGCGACGTCGGGCTGTTCGTCGAGCTTGCGGGCTCCGGCCTTGGCCCGGAGGGCGGTCCAGAGGCCCTGGCCCTCTTCGCGGCGTTGCAGGCCCGCCCGGGCCGCACCGAGGGCGGCGGCCAGCTCGTCCTGGCGGACGCGGGTCGCGGCGGTCCACGCCGTGAGGTCGGCGGCGGCGCGGGCCTTGTCGGTGGCCGCCGTCGCGGTGATGCGGTCGAGCCAGGCGGCAACCGCGTCGAGGTCGGCGACGGGCACCCGGGCCTGCACGCCGACGACACGGCTGGCGGCGTGGCTCAGCTCGGACGCCGCCCGTTGCACGTCGGCCTCGAGCTCGCCCAGCGTGGTGCGCGCGGCCGCCAGGTCGACGTCGAAGCGGGCGAGGGCGGTCTGTTCGGCGGAGTGGCGGTCGCCGCTGGCCGCGGCGCGTTCCTCGACGGCGGCGACGTCGGCCTCTCGCACGGCGAACGGATCGGTGGCGACCAGCTCGGCCAGCGCGGTTGCGGCCCGCTCGGTGGCGGTGTCGCCCGCAGCCGCGGCCGTGCTCCGCGCGGCGCCGACCCGCGGGGCGAGCGCGTCCCACGCAGTGGCCAGCCGGTCCGCGACGGCGACCGCCTCGTCGACCGCGTTGCTCGCAGCGGCCAGGGCGGTCGACGGGTCCGCCGGAACGCCCCCCGCACCCGGGACCTGCGAGGTGGTCAGCAACGAGGCGGCCAGCGCGGGGTCGGCCTCGACCCGCTGCAGGACGTCGTCGAGCACCCGGTAGGTCTCCCACGCGTGCGCCAACCCGGCGTCGGCGTCGGCCCAGGTGGCGGCCGTGCCGCCCGTCAGAACACCGGTGCGGGCCAGAGCCACGTTCGCGTGGGATTCGAGGTCGACCAGCCGGCTGCCCAGCGTCGCGTGGGCGTTTCGCCAGGCCTGGACGTTGGGGTCGGTCATCGGGGTCACGATCGGGGTTGCGCCGTCAGTCCTCGTACAGGGCTACCGGGGGCTCGGCATCCTCGTCGAGCAGCTCGAACAGCCACTCGTCGTACAGCTCGGTCCACCGGCCCGACGACCGGACCTGTTCGAGCACGGCGTTGACGTAGCGCACGAACTCGGGCCGGTCGGGGGGTAGTCCCACACCGTAGGGCTCCTGGCTGAAGCCGTCGCCCACGATCTCGAGGTTGCGGTCCTGGGCCACCATGCCCGCCAGGATGGTGTCGTCGGTGCTGATCGCATCGACGCGGCCCTGCTGGAGCAGGACCAGACAGTCGGCCTGGTCGAGCACGGGCACCGCCTCGGGCCGCGGCGCGGGCAGGGCGGCCAGGTTCTCGATGCTGGTGGAGTTCGCCGTGGCGCAGACCCTGTGCTCGGCCGTCATGTCCTCGATGCTCCGGGCGGCGGAGTCCGTGCGCACGAGCAGCTTCTGCCGGGAGGTGAAGTACTCGGTCGAGAAGTCGATCCTCGCGTCCCGGTCGCAGTTGATCGTGAACGTGTTGACCACGATGTCGACGAGCGGCTCGGGCTCGGCGGCCAGCACGTCGACCCGCTGGCTGTACGGGATGGCGACGTACTCGATCGCGTCGGGGCGGCCGAACAGGGCGAGGGCGATCTCGCGGGCGATCTCGACGTCGAAGCCCTCGAACTCGAGGGTGAAGGGGTTGACGCTCGAGAACTGGAGCGTCGCCGTGTCCACCCCGACGCGCAGGCGCCCCCGGGCCTGGATCTCGGCCATGTAGCTGCCGGCGGCGAACGTGCGGCTCTCGACCGCGGCGACGGCGGCCGCGTCGGGGCGCAGGCTGTGGGTGACCGTGCCCGGATCGCAGCCGGACGTGTCGGCGTCCGGTGCCGTCGCACCGGCATCGATCATCGTCGGTTCGGGTCCGGAGAGCGACTCGGGAACGTCCACCTGCGCGCAGGCGGTCGCGGCCACGCACACGGTGGCCAGCGCCACGACGTGGCGGGCTCGGGCGCGGGTTCGGGATCCGGCTCGGGCTCGGGCCCGGGCAGAAGGGCGCATCGGATGCCTCGGACACGACGCGCGGCCGGGACGGGGGTCGGCGGCGGTCACCGGTACTTCCGCCCACGGGCCAGGATGCCCGACGCCGCAAGGACGGCGGCGAGCACGCCGAGCGCGATCGGCACGATCGGCTGGATCTCGGCGGCGGCCACGTCGTCGAAGCGCGCCTCGAGGGCATCTGCCTCGGCGAGGACGTTGCCCGCCGCGCTGCCGGCGACCGGTGCATCGGGCCGGCCGTCGTTGTCCTCGTCCACCTCGGGACCGACTGCCGCCAGGTCGTACGCGTCGGCCGACCCGTCGGGTTCGAGCGACAGCGCGAGCCGGGCTGCCCGGCGGTTGTTGCCGCCGAGATCGGCCTCGGCCACCCCGGCCACCGCCGCCACGTAGTTCTCGATCCGCCCGCGCAGCTCGGCGATCCCCGAGCTGTCGCCCTCCGCCTCGTCGAGCTCGGCGAGAAGGGTGGCGGCGTCCTTCTCGAACGTCTCGTAGAGCGGCGCACCGCTGCCCCGGGCGGCCACGGCGGAGATCTCCGTGACACGGAGACCGGAGAGGCCACTCGACGCCAGGTTGGCGTCGATGTATCCCTCGATGTCGCTCGACGCGGCCTCGCGCAGCTCGCGGCTCTGGGTGATGATGCCATTGGCCACGAGCGCCAGGGCGGCGACCGCCGCCACCGTCGCGGCCAGCAGCGCGGGGTGGGCGACGCGACGGGTGCGCCCGGCGATGAGCACCGAGCAGCCGATCAGCACGACGAGCGCGGCGAGCAGGAGAACGATGGCGAGGATGCCGATGGCCCCACCGACGCTGTTGGCCGCCCTGGCCACGCGCTGCTCGCCCGTGCGGCGCAACCGGTCGGCCCGCGGGATGAGATCGTCGTTGGCCAGGTCACGGGCCTGGTCGAGATAGGCGGAGCCGACGGGGAAGCCGAGCCGCGTGTTGGCACGGGACGTCTCGACGAGGCCGGCGTACTCGACGAGGCCGGAGGCCATCTCGCTGACGTCCTCGCGGTCGTCGTCGGTCGCGACCAGCCCGGCCTCGGTGAGCGCCTGGGACGCCTCCAGGAGGGCGGCGTCGTAGGCGGCCCGGCTGTCGGTGCTCTCCAACCCCCCGGCGATCAGCGTGGCCGCGGCGAGCGCGTCGGCCTCGGCGAGGTTGGTGCGAAAGTCCGTGGTGGCCGTCGCCAGCTCGAGGCCCTGCTCGCGTGCGTCGGCGATGGTGTCGGCGTTGCGGGAGGCCACCCACCCCGCGGCCAGCCCGCTGGCGGCGAGGGCCACCGCCGCGACGAGAGCGAGCGTGACGAAGAGTTGGCGCGTGGGCAGCCGGACCCGCCAGGCGGTCTGCTCGATGCGATCGAGCAGACTCCCCGCCGGTGCTGCCGCCTTGGTGGCGGTTGACACGGCGGCCGACGGTAGTTCCTCCACGACGAGCGACGCGCGCGGAGGGCTCCGAGAGGCGCCCCCGGTAGGACTCGAACCCACGACCCCCGCTCGACATCCGCCCCCAAGCCACGAGCCCGGGGACGCGAACCCGCCCCCGAAGGCGCCGTCCGGGACGACCTTCGGGGGCGGGAACGAGGGTTGCCGGCGGCGGTCAGCCGACGGGTTCGCGCTGCCTGGCCATCGCGGGCTCGCCGGGCGCGGGCTCCTCCGACTCGTGCTCGAGCCGTTCGGTCAGGTGCGCACCTTCGACGTCGACCCTGGGCAGCAGGCGGTCGAGCCACCGGGGCAGCCACCATGCCTTGTGGTCGAACAGCGCCATCGTCGCTGGCACGACCAACATGCGCACCACGGTGGCGTCGAGGAAGATCGCCGAGGAGAACCCGATGGCGAGAAGCTTCTCGTTCGGATCGTCCACCAGGGCGAAGCTGGCGAACACGCCGATCATGATCAGCGCCGCGGCGGTGATCACCCGAGCCGAGCTGGTCAGGCCCGACACGACGCTGGCCCGGGGGTTGCCGGTGCGCACGTAGTCCTCCCGCACGCGGGAGAGGATGAACACCTCGTAGTCCATCGACAAGCCGAACAGCACCGCGAACATCACCGTCGGCATGAAGCTGACGATCGGGATGGTGCCGTCGAGGCCGACCACGTCCTTCAGCCACCCCCACTGGAAGATGGCAACCGACACGCCGAGGCTCGCCCCGATGCTGAGCGCGATGCCGACGGCGGCCTTGATCATCACGAGGACGGACCGGAACACCACCAGCAACAGCAGCATCGTCAGGCCGATCACGATGGCCATGAAGCTCGGCAGGGCGCCACCGACCTTGTCGGTCAGGTCGATGTTGGCGGCCGTCGGCCCGGCGACGAAGACCTCCGCTCCCGTCGACGCCTCCGATCGGGGCACGACATCGCTGCGGAGCTCGTCGACCAGGTCGTCGGTCGCCTCGGACGCCGGGGCCGTGTCGGGTATCACCGGCACGACGGCGGTGTCCCCGGCCTCGTTGACCGATGGCTCACCGACGGCGAAGACGCCGGGAGTCCGCTCGGCCGCGTCGACCGTCGCCACCAGCGCCGCGTCACGATCGTCGGCGTCGGTCAGGTCGACCACCGCGGTCAACGGCCCGTTGAAGCCGGGACCGAATCCCTCGGCGAGCAGGTCGTACGCCTGGCGTTGGGTGGTCGCGGTGGACTTCGTGCCGTCGTCGGGGGTTCCCAGTCGCATCGAGAACATCGGGATCGCGAGCACCGCCATGACGCCGAGGCCCGCGGTCAGCGACACTGCTGGCCGGCGGGTCACCCGCCGGGCCCAGCGGGCGCTGAGGGACCGGTGCGACTCGGCGTGTGCACCCGTGCGCGCCCGCCCGATGGTCAGCCGGTCGATCCTGTGGCCGGCGAACCCGAGCAGCGCGGGCATCAGGGTCACGGCGATCAGCACGGCGATCAGCACCGCGCCGGCGGTGCCGAGGCCCATCTGCGTGAGCAGCGGGATCCCGACCGCGGCCAGGCCGGCCAGGGCGATCACGACGGTCATCCCGGCGAACACCACCGCGCCGCCGGCGGTGGCGTTGGCGCGTGCCGCTGCCTCGGGGACGTCGAGCCCCTCCGCCAGGTTCTGGCGGTGCCTCGTCACGATGAACAGCGCGTAGTCGATGCCCACCGCGAGGCCGACCATCATGGCCAGGACCGAGACGGTCTCGTTCAGGTCCGTGAACGCCGAGGCGATCCCGATGCCGAACACGCCGATGCCGGCGCCGATCACGGCGGTCACGAGGGGCAAACCCATGGCGACGACCGACCCGAACGACACCAGCAGGATCACGACGGCCAGTCCGAGGCCGATGAGCTCGACCGGAGGCTCGCTGGCCGACGCCTGGTCCGACCACACCTCGCCGCCGAGCTCGACGGCCAGCCCGTCGCCGTCGGCCTGCCGGGCCGCCGTCTCCATGGCGGCGATCGCCGAGGCGGGCACCTCGTCGGCCGGCATCTCGTAGGTCACGTCGGCGAACGCGATCGTCCGGTCGGACGAGAGCGTCCCGGCGGTGAACGGATCGGTCACCGCGTTGACGTCGGGTCGGCGGGCGACCTCGTCGAGCAGGTCGCCGATGGCGCCGGCGTGGGCCGGGTCGTCGAGGGTCGAGCCGTCGTCGGTGGCGAACACCACCCGGGCGGTCGATCCGGACTCGGCCGGGAACCGCTCGTCGAGCAGATCGACGGCCTCCTGCGACTCGGTCCCCGGCATCTCGAACGTGTCGCTGGACTCGCCGCCGGCGGCGATCGCCAGCGCCACGGTGCCCACGAGAGCCAGGAGCCACGCCGCCAGCACGAGGCGGCGTCGGCGCACGGACCAGTGGGCCAATCGGTGAAGGACTACGGACATCACGCCTCCT
>DASUQS010000223.1:0-2989 GCA_036280455.1 Acidimicrobiales bacterium | reverse complement strand
CAGCCGTGCGCACACGGCTCGGCCGAGGAACCCCCGGCCACCGGTGACGACCACGGTGCGATCGGACCAGAAGTCGGACATGGGCGTCCATCGTACCGGTCCCTCCGCGCACCGGCGGTGCGCTGGATGCCACGTGAGGTGGCCGTATGTCGTCGGTCCGGCGGCGCGTGCGAGGATGCTCGGCCATGCGTGCCGCGGTCGTCATCGAGCAGTGCTGGCACCGCGTGCCGGGGGGCACGGCCAGTGCGGTCGTCGAGCAGGTGGCGGCGGTGGCCGCGACCGGGCGCGTCGACCAGGTCGGTGTCGCGGCACGCCACGGCGAGCCACCGCCCGAGGGCCTGCGACCCGCCATGCCCGTGCGCCACCTCCCACTGCCGCGGCAGGCGCTCTACCGCTCGTGGCACCGCCTGCGGTGGCCACCGGTCGAGCGGGCGACCGGCCCCGTCGACGTGGTGCACGCCACGGGGTACGCCATCCCGCCGCGCACCGCACCGCTGGTGGCGACGCTGCACGACCTGGCGTGGCGCCGCGATCCCTCGATGTTCACCCGCAACGGCGTGCGCTTCTTCGAGGCGGGTCTGCGGTGCGTGATCGACGATGCCGACCTGGTGCTGTGCCCCTCCCAGGCCACCCTGGAGGACTGCGCGGCGGCCGGCATCGGCCGCGACCGCCTGCGCCACGTCCCGTGGGGCATGACCACCGCCGACGTGACGGCCGAGGCGGTCGCCGAGGTGCGTGAGCGCTACGGGATCCCGGGCCGGTACGTCCTGACCGTCGGCACGCTGGAGCCCCGCAAGAACGTGGCGCGCCTCGTCGAGGCCTTCGCCCGGCTGCCTCACGACGACGTGACCCTGGTGGTCGTCGGGCCCGACGGCTGGGGCGAGTCGCCCGTCGCCGCGGCGGCTGCCCGGCTGGGCGATCGGCTGCGGCTGACGGGCTTCGTCCCCCGTTCGCAGCTCGCGCCTCTCTACGGTGGAGCTTCGGTGGTGTGCTACCCGAGCCTGTGGGAGGGGTACGGCCTTCCCGTGGCCGAGGCCATGGGCGCGGGCGCGCCCGTGGTCACCTCGGCGGGGACCGCCACCGAGGAGCTCGTCGTGGGCGGCGCCGGCGTGGCGGTCGACCCGCTCGACGTCGACGCCATCGCAGGTGGGATCGCCTCCGTGCTCGACGACGACGACCTGGCCGGGCGGCTGCGCGCCGCCGGGCGCGCCCGGGCGGAGGCCACGACGTGGGCCGCCACCGCCGCGGCGACGATCGCGGCCTACGAGGAGGTCATCGCGCGATGAAGGTGGGCTGCAACCTGCTCTGGCTGGTGCCCGGGCAGGTGGGAGGGACGGAGACGGCGACCGTGGCGATGCTGCGCCAGATCGCGGCCGAGCCTCCCGGGGACATCGAGCTGACGCTCTACGCGCTCGACGCGTTCGGCCAGACCTATCCGGACCTCGTCGCCGCGTTCCCGAGCGAGCTGGTGCCGCTGACCGGGCGGTTGCGTCCGCTGCGGGTCGTCGCCGAGAACTCGTGGCTCGCCCGTCGCAGCCGCGACCGCACCGACCTCGTCCACCACATGGGGGGCGTGCTGCCGCTGGTGCAGGGACCGCCGGGGGTGGTGACGATCCACGACCTGCAACCCTTCGACATGCCCGAGAACTTCGAGCCGACCAAGCGGGCGTGGCTCCAGCGAACGATCCCGCGGTCGGTGCGCCGGGCCGCGGCGGTGATCGCTCCCACCCAGTTCGTGCGCCAGGGCCTGATCGACCGGTTCGGGGTGGCGCCCGACCGGGTCCACCTGTCGGCCTGGGGAGTGGAGCTGCCCAACGCCGAGGTCAGCGTCGCGCACGTGCAGGCGCGCTACGGCCTGCCCCGCCGGTGGTTCGTGTACCCGGCGTTCACCTGGAACCACAAGAACCACGACCTGCTGCTGCGGGCCTTCGCCGCGGTGGCCGCCCGGGAGCACGACGTGATGCTGGTGCTCACCGGGGGAGAGGGCCCCGCGGAGCGGGCGGTCGTCGAGCAGGTCACGCGCATGGGCCTGAGCGGACGGGTCCGGCGCACCGGCCTGATCCCCCGACGCGACGTGATGGCCATCGTGCGCGGGGCCGTGGCCCTGACGATGCCGTCGCGGTACGAGGGCTTCGGCCTCCCGGCGCTGGAGGCGATGAGCGTCGGCACGCCGGTGCTGGCCGCGAACGTGGCGGCGCTGCCCGAGGTGGTGGGCGATGCGGCCCAGCTGCTGCCCGTCGACGACGCCGCCGCCTGGCACGACGCCATGGCCCGCATGCTCGAGGACGGCCAGGAGCGCGATCGGTTGGTTGCGGCGGGGCGCGCCCACGTCGCCGCGTTCACCTGGGAGCGGGCGGCGTCCGAGACGCTGGCGGCCTACCGGGCGGCCGGGGCAACGCTGCCGGCGAGCCCGGAAGCGGCGCCCCCGACCGCGGCCGCGGCCCCTGCCGACCCTGACGCAGTCCGGCCCGAGGCCCGCACGCCGCCTCCGGCCGACCCCTCGACCGACGACCCTGCCCCACTGCCCGGGGCCGACACACGACACGACGGAGCCGCACCGTGAAGCTGCTGGTCCTCTGCCCGCACTACGCCCCGGACACCGCGCCGACCGGCGAGGTGATGACCAGCATCGGCACCGAGCTCGTGGCCCGGGGCCACGAGCTGCACGTCGTCACCTCGCTGCCCTGGTACCAGCACCACAGCATCGAGGAGGGCTGGGAGGGCCGGATCGTCCGCCACGAGGACACCGAGTGGGGCCGCATCACCAGGGTCCACCCGTTCCCGACCGACAAGCGCAACATCCCCGCCCGCGCGCTGGCGTTCGGCGGGTTCACGCTGCTGGCCACGGTCGAGAGCGCGATCGCCGCCGAGCAGCCCGACGTGGTGCTCGCCATGTCGCCGCCCCTCACCCTGGGGCTGGCCGGGTGGGCGGTCGCGAAGCGGCGGCGGGTGCCGTTCGTGTTCAACATCCAGGACGTCTTCCCCGACG
>DASUQS010000222.1:0-11406 GCA_036280455.1 Acidimicrobiales bacterium | reverse complement strand
GGAAGGGCAAGATCGGAGATCTGGCCGAGAGGACGAAGGAAGCGGAGGCGGAGGTCCAGAAGTGGCTGGTCGTGCTCGCTCGTTGCTTCGAACTCCATGACGCGGTCGGCGTGCTCGAGCTCGACCGCGTGCTGGACGCGTCTCCGGACGAGCTTGACCGACATCGCCTGGGCCTGAAGTCCGCCCGGCGTGACCGGTTGGACATCATCTCGGAACGCACCGAGCATCTGTTGGACCGGATGAACTCGGCTGTTGGCATGGCCAACTCGAAGGTGCTGTTCAATCCGAAGCAGTCGCCGGCTGTGGTCAGGTCGAGCAACCACGTCGCCATCGAGGTTCACGAGTTTCACGAGCTGCTCGGGATCGAGTCTGGCCACGAGTCGGCCGAGACGAGACGGTGGGGCGAAGCAGCCGCGGAGCGCTGGGAGAAGGCGCGGTCGACCGGGGTACAGGGCGTCGACGGCGTCAAGCGGCTTGGGGGCGAGGCTCGAGGCCGGGCGAGTTCGGTGAAGGGCAAGCTCTCCGACAGGATCGCCGAGCGGAAACTCCGCCGCAGCGAGGACGACGAGTAGCGGGCCAGGCTCTTCGGATTGTCCCGAACGGTTCGCCGCCGTCCGGCGCGGACGGTGTGACCGTGGCGTTGCTCGAAGTCGAACGCCTCCCGCTGCCACGTCGCGCGACCCACCGGATAGCTGTCATCGTCGGATCCCTACGAGACACCCGTGTTCCCCAGGGCTGTTCACACTGACGGCTGCGACGCCGTCCTGGGCCTCCAAGGCGGCGATGCGGGCCTCATCGTCACCGCCCGCTGGCACGATCTCGGTTTCCACCGTCGGGGACTCGCCCGGCGCCTGGCGACGACCACCGCGGTGACCGTGATCGTCGCGGTGTCGCCGATGGTCGTCGCCCGTCTGGCCCCGCGTGGGAGGGCCGTTCCGCGGGGGCCCGCCCGCTTCGGGCGGAACAGCCCGTCGTGGCGGCGGACCAGACCGGACCTGATCAGGACTTGGGGGGCTTCCGCGGCAGCGAGGCCGCGTAGTCGGCGCTCAGCGTCACCCATCGCTCCAGCTGCGGCGCCGTGCGCAGGTCCGCCGCCGCGACGCGGAGCCAGCCGCGCATCGGGCGACCACGCATCACCGCCTCCTCCGCGTTGCTCGTCGCGAGGAGGTGGTCGGCCGCCGCCGGGTCGACCCGGACGAGCACGTCGCCCTGCCCGCTGGCGGCGATCGCCATGTTGCCGCCGATCAGGAAGGCCAGCCCGCCGAACATCTTCTGCTCGGTCACCTCGTGGACCGGCGGGAGCGCGTCCCGGATCCGGTCGGCGAGCTCCTCGTCGTACGCCACGGCCACGATCGTACGGACCGCAGGCGGCCGCGGCGGCTCACTTCGACGATCGATGATCCTCGTGCTGGGACCGGCTCCATCGGACCGAGGCCTGAAACCGACGCGCCCCGTCGCGCGATGAAGTGCCAGCCAGGCCGCTCAGTCCCCGGGGCCGTTGAGGAACCAGCGACTCTCCTCGACCAGCCGACAGCTCTTCCATCCCTCGGCGGTGCGGACGAGGTCGTGGTGGTAGAAGCCGCCACACGAGCTGGAACCCTCGACCCCCGGCAGCTGCATGGGGTTGAAGAACATGGCGCGCACCCGGGCGCCGTCGCCGTCCAGATCGATCTCGACGTTGGTGATGTAGTGCTGCGACCAGGGGATGACGGTGAACCCCTGCTCGAGGAACTCGGCGACCTCGTCGATCGAACCGGCGATCGCTCCCGCCGACGTGTAGTCGATGTGGGCGTCGGCCGTGAAGACCGAGCGGTACAGGGCCCAGTCCTTGTCGTCGACCCCGCGGGCGTAGCGGGCGAGAAGCTCGTGGATCTCGAGCTTGTCATGCACTGCCTGAACGTCCATGTGGTGCTCCTGTTGCGAGGGCGACGGCGAGATCCGGGGGCCGACCGCGGGGTCAGCGGAACGCGGGGATGATCTCCTCGGCGATCCAGCGGAGCCCGTCGAGGTGCTCGTCGAGCGACCGGGCCGGCGGCAGCGGCACCATCGTCTGGGTGACGCCGAGCGACTGCAGGTGGCCGACGGCGTCGATGACCGCTTGCGCGTTCGTGGTGACCCGCTGGCGGCCGTCGGTGCCGTCGAGCGGGCGGTGGTGCTCGTCGACGGCGAGGGGCTCGAGCGGGAGGACGACCTCGAACGGCCGGGTGCGCTGGTCGAAACCGGGCTGAGCCCGCAGCTGGTCGAGGCACGCCGGGAGCTCCTCGGCCGAGATGAGCCAGGGGAACCACCCGTCGTGCCGGGCCGCCCTGCGGATCGCGGCCGGGGAGTTGCCGCCGATGATGATCGGTGGGTGCGGCGACCGGCGCGGCTTGGGGTCGAAGGCGATCTCGTCGAACGAGACGTAGCTGCCGTGGAAGCTGGGCCTGTCGCTCGTCCACAGCTCGATCATGGCGGCGAGGTACTCGTCGGCGACGCGGCCCCGCTCGCGGTAGGGCACGCCGAGGACCTCGAACTCGCGCTCGGCATGGCCGACGCCGACCGACACCCGCACCCGGCCGCCGGAGAGCACGTCGAGCGTGGCGATGGCCTTCGCCAGCACGACGGGCTGGTGGTACGGCAGGACGATCACGGCGGAGTCGACCTCGATGCGCGTCGTCGCGCCGGCGACGAAGGCCATCACCGTCATGGCGTGCGACCAGGTCGGCCCCATCAGCTCGACCATCTCGTCGGGCACGACGATGTGCTCCGGGATGGAGATGCAGTCGAACCCCGCCTCGTCCGCGGTGCGGGCCACGAGCTGGAAGTCCTCGGCCCCCATCGCCGATTCCCACGGCTGGGCGACGGGCGGGTAGAGGTTGACGCCGGGCAGCCCGGTCGCGAAGCGCACCGGGTCAGACCAGCCCGATGCCGTCGGCCTCGTTCCGCTTGCGCCACTCGGCGCGGGGCATGCGGGTCGTGTCGACGTCGGCGGCCCGGGCGCGGAGGGCCTCGACCGTGGCCTGGTCCTTCGGGGTGTGGGCGAACGGGTCCCAGTCGAAGAACCGGCAGGCGTTCTGATACGTGATCTTGTCGATCTCCTCGTCGGTGCACCCTGCGCCCTGCACCTCTTTCCACACGTGCTCCGGCGACGTGGGCCAGGTCGTGTCGGTGTGCGGGTAGTCGCACTCCCAGGCGATCAGGTCGATGCCGATCTCGTCGCGCAACTTGAGACCGGAGGGATCGGTGATGAAGCAGGCGAGGATCTGCTCGCGGAACACGTCCGACGGCAGCTTGCCCTCGCCGAAGCTGTTGCCGATCCACGTCTGGTTCTGGAAGTGGCGGTCGACCCTGTCGAGGTAGAAGGGGATCCAGCCGATCGAGCCCTCCGACAGCGCCACCCGCAGGTCGGGGAACTTCCGGAGCGTCGGCCCGAACAGCAGGTCGTGCGCGGTCATCATCGTGACCTGCGACGGGATCACGATGAGGTGGTCCTCGCCCGCCTCGGGGGCGAGGGTGATGAGCGACCACGCGGCGCCGATGTGCAGCGAGAGCACCATGTTGTTGTCGACGAGCGCGGCGAGCATCGGGTCCCAGTGGCCCGACAGCAGGCTCGGCAGCCCGAACGCGTGGGGCGCCTCGAGGAAGCTGATCGACCGGCACCCCTTCTTGCCGAGGCGGTTCACCTCCGCCACCGCGAGGTCGACGTCCCACAGCGGCACGACGCCGAGGGGGATGAAGCGGCCCGGGTAGGTGCCGCACCACTCGTCGATGTGCCAGTCGTTGTAGGCCTGGAGCATCACGAGCGACAGCGCCTTGTCGGGCGCCTCGTTGAACGTCCGCGCATTGAAGCCGGCCATCGTGGGGAAGCACATCGAGGCGAGGACGCCGTTGGCGTCCATGTCGCGCACGCGGGCGTGGATGTCGAAGCAGCCCGGCCGCATCTCGGTGAGCGTGGCGGGGTTGAAGCCCCACTCGTCGGACGGCCACCCCACGGTGGCCGCCATGCCGAACGCGGTCGTGGTCGACTCGCCCTGGAACACCCACTCGTCGGCGCCCTGGTCGTTGCGGACGACCTTCGGCGCCTGGTCCCGCCACTTCGCCGGCACGTGGCGCTCGAACATGTCGGGCGGCTCGACCATGTGGTCGTCGATGCTGACGAGGATCATGTCCTCCATGCGCACGGGCCTGTCCCCCTCGTTGTCGGCGCGTGCCCCCTCGTGCACGCTGTTGCAGTTCTAACACACCGTGGCAAACGCGGCTACGGTGCGACCCGTGGTCGACGTCGATGCACCGGGAGCCCGGGGGGCCGGGTCCCGGGTTCGGGCCCGCAGCAGCCGGCGCATCCTCGATGCCGCACGCTCCCTCGTGGAGGTCGGCGGTCTCGACGAGCTCTCGATGCGGCGCCTGGCCCAGGAGGCCGACGTCAGCGTCCGCACGATCTACAACCTCTTCGGCGACAAGGACGGCCTGCTCCGGGCGCTCGTGCGCGAGTCGTTCGACGCCATGGACGCCGCCGTGGGCGATCTCGACGCCGACGACCCCATCGACCGGGTCTGGCAGGCGGTGGCCCTCTCGATCGAGGTGAACTGCCGGTACGTGCCCCGCGCCGTCGTCGCCGCCGTGGTCACCGATGCCGCGCTGCAGCGCGACCTGTCCCCGTACTGGCCGGGCATGGAGCTGACGCTCGACGCCATCCGGGCCGCCACCCGCGCACGGGCCCTGCGCGCCGATCTCACCGCCGAGACGCTCCTGGAGCAGGCCGGGGCCGTGCTCCTCTACCTGCTGTGGCGGTGGTCCCAGGGCGAGATCGACGAACCTGCGCTCACCGCCGGCACCCTCCACGCCTTCGACGTCAGCCTCCTCGCCGTGGCGACGCCGCGAACGCGCGCCCGCCTGCTCGACCACATCGTCGCCCTCGACCCGCAGCTGCCCCGCCAGGTGGCCCCGCTGACCGGAAGGACCCGCACGCCATGACCCCCACCCCCCGACCGACGACGGAGACGAGCACGTGGTGATGTCCCTCGACCTGACCGGCCGCCGCGTGCTGGTGACCGGCGGCGGCCAGGGCGTCGGCCACGGCATCGCCCTCGGGTTCGCCGCAGCCGGGGCCGAGGTCGTCGTCAACGACCTCGACGCCGACCGTGCCGGAGCCGTCGTAGCGGAGATCGAGGCCCAGGGCGGCGTCGGGCACGTCTCGGTGTTCGACGTGACCGACTTCGCCGCCGTCGAAGCGGCCGTCGACGCCGCGGCCGGGGCCCTCGGCCCGATCGACGTGCTGGTCAACAACGCAGGCAACGCCGGCGCCGCCGGGTTCGGCGGGCGGGACGCCTTCGCCGACACCGGCCCGGCCGACTGGGAGCCGTTCCTGCGGGTCAACCTGTACGGCGCCATGCACTGCTGCCGCGCGGTGCTGCCCGGGATGATCGCGGCGGGCTGGGGCCGCCTCGTCACCATCGTCTCCGACGCCGGCCGCACCGGCGACGCCGGCGGCGCGGCCTACAGCGCCGCCAAGGCCGGTGCCGCCGGGCTCACCCGGGCACTGGCCCTCGAGAACGGCCGCCACGGCATCACCGCCAACAACATCTCGCTCGGCACCATGCGCACCCCCGCCACCGAGCCGGTGTGGGCCGAGCCCCGCAGCGACCTCGCCAAGGGCATCCTGCGCGGCTACGTCGTCCGCCGCCCCGGCGACCCCGACGACGTCGCCGGCCTGGCCGTGTACCTGGCGAGCGACCACGCCTCGTGGATCACCGGGCAGACCTACCCGCTCAACGGCGGCTACTCGTTCGCGCTGTGACCGCCTCGACCGCTCCCCTCGCGGGCGTCCGGGTCCTCGACCTGTCGAGGTTCGCCCCGGGCGCCTACTGCACGCTGCTGCTCGCCGACCTCGGCGCGGAGGTCGTCAAGGTCGAGGCGCCCGGCGCCGGCGACGGCCTGCGGGGCATGTACGGCCCGGGCTTCGACGCCGGCCACGTCGCACTCAACCGCGGCAAGCGCTCGGTCGCCCTCGACCTCCGCCACGAGGGCGCCGCCGGCGTGCTGGAACGGCTCGTCGGCTGGTCCCACGTCGTCGTCGAGTCGCATCGTCCCGGCCAGCTCGACCGCTTCGGCCTCGGGTACGAGGCGATGACGGCCCGGCACCCCCACGTCGTCTGGTGCTCGATCACCGGCTTCGGCGATTTCGGCCCCCACGCGCAGGAGCCGGGTCACGACCTGACCTACCTGGGCTTCTCGGGGCTCCTGGCCCGCCTCGCCGACACCGAGCCGACACCGCCGGGCACCGTCGTCTCGATCCCGCTCGCGGCGACCATGGCCTCCACCGGGATCCTGGCCGCGCTGCACGAGGCCCAGCGCACCGGCCGGGGCAGCCGGCTCGACGCCAACATGACCGACAGCGCCATGTGGGTGCGGTCCGAGGACGTCGCCCGCGCCGCCAACGCCCCCGGCCCGACCTGGGGCACCTTCGCGGCCCGCAACGTCTACGCCTGCTCCGACGGCCGCCACGTCACCGTCACCGCCAGCGAGCCCCGGACGTGGGCCGCGCTGTGCGACGCCCTCGGCGACCCGGCGCTCGCCGGTCACCGGCTCGGGATCGACGACGATGAACCCGTGCGCCGGCGGCTCACCGAGCTGTTCCTGACGAAGCCGGCGGGCGAGTGGGTCGCCCATCCCGGGCTCGCCGGTGGTGTCGGGCCCGTGAACGACGCCGACGACCTGGTGGACGACCCGCAGGTGACCGGCCGGGACAGCCTCGTCACACTCGACGGCAGCGACACCCGGGTGCTCGCCAACCCGCTCCGGTTCGACAGCGCGCCCGGTGACCGGGCGAGCAACGCCACCGCCGCGCCACCGGACCTCGGGGCCGACACCGACGCCGTCCTCGGCGAGGCCGGGTTCAGCGAGGACGAGCGGGCCGCCCTCCGATCGTCGTCCGTGATCGCCTGACCGCCCGGCTCCGCCCGCTCAGGTGCCGGCCAGCTCCGAGATCACGGGGGCCATCAGCTCCGGTCGGGCATCCACCGGCGCCGAGAGGTACGAGATGCCGTAGCGCTCGCGGCTGGCGACCAGCGTCCGGCACACCTCGTCGAGCGGGCCGACGGCCACGAGCGGAGAGCGGCGGAGCTCCTCGGGATCGAGGTCGACACGGGCTCCGCCCATGCGCTCGGTGACGGTCGCGACGCGCTCCACGTAGTCGGAGAGGTGCTCCTCGGGCCGGTCGGTGATCGCGCACTCGAGCAGCTGGGCGCTGAGCTCGATCTCGTCGAAGCGGCTGCCTGCCGCCTCCCGGATCCAGCCGATCTTCTCGTCGATCGCCTCGGCGGAGAACTGCGAGGCGTCGAGCAGCGACCGGCCCTTCGGGTTGCTGGGCATGAGCTGGACGATGTCGGCCTGCCGGGCGGCGACCGAGAGCACCTTCCGGCCCCCGCCGCCGATCATGATCGGCGGCCGCGGCTGCTGTGCGGGGCGCGGGACGCCCTGGAGCTCGTGGATGCGGTAGTGCTCTCCCTCGAAGCTGAACGGCCCCTCGGCGAAGAGGCCCTTCAGGACGATGGCCGTCTCCTCCAACCGCTGGATGCGCACCGAGGCCGACTCGAACGGGATGCTGGCGTCCTCGTACTCCTGCCGCAGCCAGCCGGCGCCGAGCCCGACCTGGAGCCGCCCCTGCGACAGCACGTCGAGGGTCGCCAGCTCCTTGGCGAGCACCGCCGGGTGGCGGAAGTCCTGGGCCAGCACGGTCTGGGTGATGCGCAGCTCGTGGGTGGCGTCGGCGACCGCCTGCCCGGCGATCAGCGGTGCGAACGGGCGGACGAAGTGGTCGGCGAGTCCATACGTCGAGTACCCGAGGGCCTCGACGGTGCGGGCCGAGTCGAGCAGCTTCTGCGGCTTCGACGAGACGCCGCCGGTGAACCCGAATCGGAAGGGGCGGGTGGGGCTCACGTGTCGGTTCCTCCTCGGGAGGGTCTGGTCATCTCGCTGGAGAGCCGCGTGGCTCCGTCGAGGCGGATGACCTCGCCGTTCAGGTACGGATTGCGGACGATCGCCTCGGCGAGGAGGGCGTACTCCTCGGGGTGGCCGAGGCGCCGGGGGAACACGACGTCCTGGCGGAGCATGTCCTGGACCACCGGTGACGCCACCCGCGGCGTCAGCACGGCGCCGGGCGCGATGGCGCACACCCGCACGCCGATGGGCGCCAGGTCGCGTGCCATCGGCAGGACCATCGACACGACGGCGCCCTTGGCGGCGGCGTAGGGGACCATGGTGACCTGGCCGTCGAAGGCGCTGATCGACGCGGTCTGCACGATCACGCCCCGCTGCCTGTCGGGATCGGGCTCGTTCCCGGCGAACGCCGCCGCGGCGAGGCGGGCCAGGTTGAACGGGCCGACGACGTGCAGGTCGAGGTTGGCGAGCAGGACGTCCTTGCCGAGCACCGTCCCGTCCCGGTCGACGAGCCGGCCGCTCGGGATCACCACTCCCGTGGCGCTGACGGCGATCGAGAACACGCCGAGGCGCTGCGCCGCCGTGATGGCCGCGGCGACGGCGTCGTCGTCGTTGCTGTCGCCGGCGACCGCGACGACGTGCGGTCCCACCTCGGCGGCGAGCGCGCCGGCCCGGTCGAGATCGGGATCGAGGACGACGGCGCCCACCCCCGCCGACGCGAGCCGGCGCACGGTGGCGCTCCCGAGCCCCCCGGCGCCACCGGCGACGACCGCGGACCGTCCTGCGAGATCCATCCGTCCCTCCCCTCCCCTCCCCAGCCGTACTTTGAACGGCCGTTCTAACTTGGAGGCGGGCGGATGTCAACGCCGACAGCCCCTCATGAGATGGAAAGTTGAACAGGCGTTCTAATGCAGGTACAACACGGGCCATGACTGAGCTCACGGGGAAGGTCGCCGTCATCACCGGCGCCGGTTCGGGGATGGCGCGCGCGTCGGCCGAGGTGTTCGTCCGGGAGGGCGCACGGGTGCTCGCCGCCGACATCAGCGGCCGGCAGGAGGACACGGCAAAGGCGCTGGGCGACGCCGTTGTGCCGTTCCGGGTCGACGTCACCGACGAGGCCTCGGTCGAGGCGATGTTCGCCGCCGCGCTCGACGCGTTCGGGAAGGTCGACGCCGTGCTCAACGTCGCCGGCATCGGCGCCGCGTCGCCGCTCGCCGACACCACCCTCGAGGACTACGAGCGGGTGATGGCCGTGAACCTCCGGGGCGTGATGCTCGGCACCAAGCACGCCATCCGCACCATGCTGCCCACCGGGGGCGGGGCCATCCTCAACTGGTCCTCCACCGGCGGCATGAACGGCTCCAAGCTGCCGACGTCGGCGTACTCGGCGGCCAAGGCCGGCGTGATCTCGCTCACCAAGGCCGCGGCCCTCGAGTACGGCACCCAGGGCATCCGCGCCAACGCCATCTGCCCGGGTTTCATCGAGACCGAGATGTCGGGCGGCAAGGGCGCGGCCGAGCGGTTCCCGGCGCTGGTGAAGGGCTCGGCGCTCCGGCGGGGCGGCCAGCCCGAGGAGGTGGCCGAGCTGGCGTCGTTCCTCGCCTCCGACCGGTCGACGTTCATCACCGGCGCGGTGATCCCCATCGACGGCGGCAGCACCTGCTCGCTCCCGAGCTGACACCAGGGCCTCGCCTGACCTGTGGGTGATGCCGAAGGCATGGGTTAGCGTGCGTGATGTCTGCCGCGGAGCGGCGAGGGGACGTTTCGGAGCAGCGGTTCATCTGGAGGAACCATGTCCCGTCATGTCATCGTCGGCGCCGGCCCGGTCGGCGCCACCACCGCCGTCACCCTCGCCGAGGACGGCCACGAGGTGCGCGTCGTCACCCGGTCCGGCAGCGGCCCACAGCATCCCGGCGTCGAGCTCGTCGCTGCCGACGCCACCGACCCCGAGGAACTGAGCCGCCTGGCCACGGGCGCGGCCGCCCTCTACAACTGCGCGAGCCCGCCGTACCACCGCTGGCTGGACGACTGGCCGCCGCTGTGGGCCGGCATCACGGGCGCCGCAGAGCGCACGGGCGCCGTCCTGGTCTCGATGAGCAACCTCTACGGCTACGGCCCGGTCGACCACCCGATGCGAGAGACCGACCCGCTCCTCGCGACGAACGTGAAGGGCCCGGTGAGAGCCGGGCAGTGGACCGACGCCCTCGCCCGCCACGAGGCCGGGCGCCTGCGTGCCACCGAGGCGCGGGCGTCCGACTTCTTCGGACCGGGTGTCCGCAACTCGCACCTCGGCGAGCGGTTCGTGTCGCCCGCTCTCGCCGGACGTACCGTGCGCGTGATCGGCGACCCCGACCAGCCGCACAGCTGGACCTACATGCCCGACGTCGCCCGCACGCTGGCCGTGCTCGGCACCGACGAGCGTGCATGGGGGCGGCCGTGGCACGTGCCGACGGCGCCGCCGATCCCGCAACGCCAGGCGCTGACGCGCATGGCGGAACGGGCGGGTGCGCCGACGCCGAAGGTGGCACCGATGCCAGGTTGGTTGCTCCGCGCCCTCGGCGTCGTGTCGCCGGAACTGCGCGAGATCCGCGAGCTCGCCTACCAGTTCGAGCGCCCGTTCGTCGTCGACTCGTCGGCGTTCACGGCCGAGTTCGGCATCGAGCCGACACCGCTCGAGACCTCGCTCCCGGCGACCGCCGACTGGTGCTTGGCCCAGGACCGGCGGGCGGCTTAACGGGCGGGTCCCGCACCGCCGGCGCCGCCCCCGCCGGCAAACTCGACGACGTCGGCGAGCACGGCCCGCCTACCGTCCGGACATGCGCCGCGAACGCGAGCTCGTTCAGCGCCTCGCCTCGAAGACCGACCGCGTCGACGCGATCCGCGCTCTCGCCGGGGGCGTCGGTGCCACCGAGCTGCGGCGGGCCACGGTGTCGGACTCCGCGTTCGAGGCGCTCTGCGAGGGGCTCGGTGACCCGAACCCGCAGATCCGTTGGTGGTGCATCCAGGTGCTCGACCACGTCCCCGACGAGCGTGCGGTACCTGCCATCGCGGTGATGCTCGACGACCCCGTCCCCCGGGTGCGGCGCAACGCAGCTCACGCGCTCGGCTGCGACGCCTGCAAGCCGACCTGGTGCGGCGAGCTGCCGACGATCATCCGCCAGCGGCTCGCCGACATGGCCGCCAACGACCCCAACGCCAAGGTCCGCGCCGAGGCGCGCCGCTCGCTGGAGGTGGCTACGCCGCCAGCGTGATGACGTAGCGGGCGTCGCCGACGGTCGCCACCAGGTCGGGTGGTCGGGCGTTCGGCCCGAGGGGCGCGACGCCGCGGGCTCGATCGGCGAGAGGGGTACTGGCCGGCCTGGAGGTCACGGAAGCGTCGCCGGAAGTCTTGTCGCCGGGCGGGTCGTCGTGTGGTGGATCGGCGATATGGCTGGCGGGTGTCAGCACCGTCGGCGGGTCAGTACCGGGCGGGTACCCGCCCGGGGGCTC
>DASUQS010000221.1:0-7123 GCA_036280455.1 Acidimicrobiales bacterium | reverse complement strand
GGAACCCCCGGGTGCGCTGGGTGGCCATGCGGCGGGCGGCCGCGCGAGCGCCGGGGCGGTCGAGGAGCGTGGCGTCGTAGTCCGCCTGCGCGGCCGCCATCCGGGTGAGGAGCGTGGCCAGGGTGACCTGCTCGTCCTCGGTGAGGGCGTCGAACCCGGCGCGGGGCCCGTAGACCTCGGCATGGGCGCGAGCCTGCGCCTCGACGCCCTCCGGGGTGAGCTCCACCAGCTTGATGCGCCGGTCGTGGGGGGCGACGCGCCGTTCGATCAGGTCGCGGGCCTCGAGGCCGTCGCAGGTCACCGTGACGAACGAGGCGTCGCACTGCCAGCGGTCGGCCAGGTCGCGCATGGCGGTCGGCTCGCCCGGGGTCAGCTCGAGCAGCGCCTTGAGGGTGGGCGGCGAGACGTCGAGCTCCTCGGCCGCGGCGTGGAAGCGGCCCTGGTTCTCGGCCGAGAAGAAGAGCTGGATCACCGATTCGGTGACCGCCCTCGCCGCTTCGTGACGATCCACGCACCGGACCCTACCGCACGCAACGACTTCTTTGTCTCGTCTCAACGTTCTCCGGGAAAAGATCGTTGACTCAGATCAATGGTTGGCGCGAAGGTCCTCCGCATGACTCCTCCCACGACCCCGGGCGCCACCGTGCCCACCGACGCGGCCATCCGCGTCGAGCGGCTGACCAAGCGGTTCGGCGACGTGCACGCGCTCGCCGGCATCGACCTGGACGTGCCCGCCGGCACGGTCCTCGGCCTGCTCGGACCCAACGGTGCCGGCAAGACCACCGCGGTGCGGATCCTCACGACGATCCTCGGGGACTTCGGCGGCCGGGCCGAGGTGCTCGGCATCGACGTCGCCCGGGAGCCCCAGGCCGTGCGCGAGACGATCGGCCTCGCCGGCCAGTACGCGGCCGTCGACGAGAACCTGACCGGACGCGAGAACCTCCGCCTCGTGGGCCGCCTGACGCACCTCCCCCGGCATCAGGTCGGCCCCCGAGCCGACGAGCTGCTCGCCCAGTTCGGCCTGACCGACGCAGCCGACCGGTCGGCGAAGACCTACTCGGGCGGCATGCGTCGACGGCTCGACCTGGCGGCCGCGCTCGTCCACCGACCGCCGGTGCTGTTCCTCGACGAGCCCACCACCGGGCTCGACCCCGCCAGCCGCAGCGACCTCTGGCACGTCATCGAGCAGCTCGTCGCCGACGGTACGACGCTGCTGCTGACCACCCAGTACCTGGAGGAGGCCGACCGCCTCGCCGACCGCATCGCCGTCGTCGACCACGGCCGGGTGATCGCCGAGGGCACCCCCGCCGAGCTCAAGGCCGGGCTCGGCGGCACGGTCATCGAGATCACGCTCGCCGACCCCGCCGCCGCAGCGAGGGCATCGGTCCTCGCCCGCGAGCGCCTGGGCCTGGCCGCCCGGCCCGACGGCAGCACCGTCGAGCTCACCGTCGACGACGGCGCCCGCGCCCTGGTCGACGTCCTGCGCTCGCTCGACGCCGCCGGCCTCGCCCCCGACGGGATCGCCGTGCGCGAACCGAGCCTCGACGACGCCTTCCTGTCCCTCACCGGACACCGCGCCACGAGCGGGTCCGCAGACCAGCCCACCGACGAGTCCCAGCGAGGTGCCGCATGACCGCGACGACGCTCCCCTCCCCCGCGGCGACCACCGCCCCGGGCCCGACCGCCATCCGGCCGCGGCGCGGGTACGCCGTCAGCGACGCTCTGGCCGTCACGTGGCGCAACCTGCTCGCCTACGTGCGGCTGCCCGAGCTGCTCGTCTTCTCCACGATCCAGCCGATCATGTTCGTGCTGCTGTTCCGCTACGTGTTCGGCAACTCGATCACGCTGTCGGACCCGTCGATCGACTACGTCGACTACCTGATGCCCGGCATCATCGTGCAGACCGCCGTGTTCGGCGCGGCCGGCACGGGCATCGGCCTCGCCGAGGACATGGCGAAGGGTCTGATCGAGCGGTTCCGCTCCCTGCCCATGGCCCGCTCGGCCGTGCTGGCCGGGCGCACCATCGCCGACTCGGTGCGCAACGTGTTCGTGATGGTGCTGATCACCGCGGTCGGGTTCGCGGTCGGGTTCCGCATCCACGGCGGTGTCCCCGCCTACCTCGGTGCGCTGCTGCTCGTGCTGCTGTTCGCCTTCGCCCTGTCGTGGGTGGTGGCGACGATCGGGCTCGGTGCACCCAACGGGGAGGCGGCCCAGGCGGCCATCTTCCCGATGCTCTTCCCGCTCACGTTCGCCTCGTCGGCGTTCGTCGACACGTCGTTCATGCCGGGCTGGCTGCAGGTGTTCGCCAACCACCAGCCGGTGACCGTCACCGTGAACGCGGCCCGTGACCTGGTGCTCGGCCAGCCCGTCGGCTGGGGCGTCGTCGGTTCGGTCGGCTGGTCGCTCGCCATCGTGGCGGTGTTCGTGCCGCTCGCGGTGCGCCGCTACCGCAGCGTCGCCTGATCACGATCGTCCGGCCGGCCCCGGCCGTGATCGGCCGGGGCGGTCGGAGGAACCCGGTCGGCTGTCGGGGCATGGTCCACCCCGGCGGTCGCCCGGTCGTCCGGTCGCTCGCCCGTTCGGGCCGCCAGTTCCCCCGGCGGCCCGGCCGGGCGTGCGCGACCCGATCAGTCGTCGCGATCGTGCGGCTGCCCGACCGCCTCGGGCGAGTCGACCGTCGCCCCGTTCGCCCCGTTGGCTGTCGGAGTCGGAGCGGCGGCGTCGGTCCCCGCCGTGCCGTCGACGACCGTCGGCAGGCCCTCGGGACCGACGGCCACGTGGTCGTCAGGGTTCTCCCGGGCGTCCTTGCGGATCGACAGCCAGATCGCGACGCCGAGCACGAGAGCGATGACCCCGAGGCTGAGCGCCGTGGGGATGTGGTACCACTCGGCGATGATCATCTTGACGCCGACGAAGGCCAGGATGACCGCCAGGCCCTGCTGCAGCAGCGAGAACTTCTCCCGGAGGTCGGCCAGCAGGAAGTAGAGGGCGCGCAGGCCGAGGATGGCGAAGGCGTTCGAGCTGAACACGATGAACTGCTCGCGGCTGACCGCCAGGATCGCCGGGATCGAGTCGACCGCGAACACCACGTCGCTGGTCTCGATGACGATGAGCACGGCGAAGAGCGGGGTCGCCAGCAGCTTCTTGCCGTGGCGGACGAACATCTTCTGCCCGTCGTACTGCGTGGTCGACGGCACGACGCGCCGGACCACCCTGAGCACCGGGTTGTTCTCCGGGTGGACCTCCTCGTCGTCGTCGTGGCGGATCATCCTGGCGGCTGTGACCAGGAGGAACGCACCGAACACGAACAGCATCCACTCGAAGCGCTCGAGCAGGGCGACGCCGGCGAAGATGAAGATGAAGCGCAGGACGAGCGCCCCGAAGATGCCCCAGAAGAGCACCCGGAACTGGAACTCGCGGGGCACCGCGAAGTAGCTCATGATCAGCGCCCACACGAACACGTTGTCGACGCTGAGGCTCTTCTCGATGAGGTAGCCGGAGATGTACTCGGTGGCGGCGGGGCCGCCGTGCCAGAAGTACATGACCGCTGTGAACGCGACGCCGATGCTGATCCACACCGCCGACTCGATCGCGGCTTCCTTGGTGGTGGGCGCATGCGGCTTGCGGTGGACGATCAGCAGGTCTGCCACCAGCAGGGCGGTGACGAACGCCAGGAACGCCACCCAGATCCAGGGAGCGACCTCGAAGCTGGCGAAGTTCTCGTCCGAACCGGACGACTCGGACGCCAGGACGGCGAGGGACGACAGGGACACCAGTTACCTCCGGCTGTGTGCCACGGGGACTACCAGCCGAAGGTCTTGCCCGCCACCAGGGCCGAACCCACCGGGCCGCGTGGCGGCGGATGCCGCCCGTTGGCCGTACTGACGATGAGTCACGTTGAGGGCTACTCCCCTTCGGTCCGACGGAGTGTATCGGCCGTCGGACCTGGCCCCGAACCGCGGCTCACCGATTGGTGGCCACGATCGCCTGGGCAGCCGCGAGCCGGGCGACGGGCACCCGGAAGGGCGAGCAGGACACGTAGTCGAGCCCGAGCCGCTGGAAGAAGGCGATCGACTCGGGATCGCCCCCGTGCTCGCCGCACACGCCCATCTTCAGCGAGCGATCGGCCCGACGGCCCCGTTCGACGGCGGTCGCCACGAGGTCGCCCACACCCTCGACGTCGATCGTGTCGAACGGATTCCGGCGCAGCAGTCCCTGAGCCAGGTACACCGGCATCAGCCGCGACTCGACGTCGTCGCGGCTGAATCCGAAGGTCATCTGGGTGAGGTCGTTCGTGCCGAAGCTGAAGAAGTCGGCTTCCTCGGCGATCTCGTCGGCCCGCACGGCCGCGCGGGGCGTCTCGATCATCGTGCCGACCGTGATGTCGAGCCGGCGGCGCGACCCCTTCATCGCCTCGGCGATGGCGTCCGTGACCCAGCCGCGGGCCTCCGCCAACTCCTCGCGGGTGACCGTCAACGGGATCATGATCTCGAGCACCGGCTTGCCGCCGGCCTTGGCCCGCTCGAGCGCCGCCTCGACCAGCGCCCGCACCTGCATGGCGTAGAGCCCCGGCTTGAGCACCCCGAGGCGCACGCCCCGCGTCCCCAGCATCGGGTTCTGCTCGCGCCAGGACCGCGCGGCAGCCAGCAGCCGCGTGTCCTCCGTGGACAGCCCGTCGGTGGCCTCCCGCACGGCGAGGTCCTGGACGTCGGGCAGGAACTCGTGGAGCGGCGGATCGAGGAGGCGCACCGTCACCGGCAGGCCGTCCATGGCCTCGAGGATCTCGACGAAGTCCGCCCGCTGCACCGCCAGCAGCTTGTCGAGTGCGGCGGCCTCCCCATCGGGGCTGTCGGCCAGGATCATCTCGCGCACGACCGGCAGTCGGTCGTCACCGAAGAACATGTGCTCCGTGCGGCACAGGCCGATGCCCTCGGCGCCGAGCTCCCGGGCCTTCGCCGCGTCCGCGCCGGTGTCCGCGTTGGCCCGCACGCTCATGCGCGACCGCCGGCGGTTCTTGCCGTGGCGCACGGTGTCCGCCCAGCCGAGGATCGTCTCCAGCTCCGGTGGGGCCTCGCTGGCCGCCAGCTCGACCTCGCCCAGCACCACCTGACCGGTGGTGCCATCGAGCGAGATCACGTCGCCCTCCTCGACCGTCACCCCACCGGCCGTGAACGAGCGCCCCGAGATGACGACCCCGTCCGCGCCCACCACCGCGGGGATGCCCCAACCCCGGGCCACCACCGCGGCATGGCTGACCAGCCCGCCCCGCGCGGTGAGCACGCCGCGGGACGCCTGCATGCCGTGCACGTCCTCGGGCGAGGTCTCGTTCCGCACGAGGATGACGTCGTCGCCGGCCGCCGCGGCCTCGGCCGCGGTGTCGGCGCTGAAGTAGGCCTTGCCCACGGCGGCGCCAGGAGACGCGGCCAGGCCCGTCGCCAACACCTGGACGTCGGACGCCGCGAACTGCGGGTGCAGCACCTGCTCGATGTGGTCCTCGGTGACGCGGGAGAGCGCCTCGTCGCGGGTGATCTTCCACCCCCGGCGGCGCTGGTTGGTCATGTCGACGGCCATGCGCAGGGCGGCCCGACCGGTGCGCTTGCCGATGCGCGTCTGCAGCATCCACAGCTTGCCGCGCTCGATCGTGAACTCGGTGTCGCACATGTCGCGGTAGTGGGCCTCGAGGCGGGCGAAGATGCCGAGCAGCTCGTCCTTGACCCCCGGGAAGTGCTTGCCCAGGTCGTCGAGGTCGAGCGTGTTGCGGATGCCGGCCACGACGTCCTCGCCCTGGGCGTTCACGAGGAAGTCGCCGTAGGGCCTGTCCTCGCCGGTCGCCGCGTTGCGGGTGAAGCCCACGCCCGTGCCGGACGTGTCGTCGCGGTTGCCGAAGACCATCGTCTGGACGTTCACCGCTGTGCCGAGGTCGTGCGGGATCTTCTCGCGCTCGCGGTATGCCCGGGCCCGCGGGCTCTCCCACGAGCTGAACACGGCCTCGATCGCCCCGCGCAGCTGGCGCTGCGGGTCCTGCGGGAAGGCACGGCCCGTGCCCTCCTTGACCACCTTCTTGTAGAGGACGCACAGGTCCTTGAGCGCCTCGGCCGGCAGCTCCGCGTCGGAGGCGACCTTGGCGTTGCCCTTCGCCCGCTCGAGCTCGTCGTCGAAGGGTTCGCCGTCCAGACCGAGCACGATGCGGGCGTACATGGAGATGAAACGACGGTAGGAGTCGTACGCGAACCGCTCGTCGTCGGTCAGCCGGGCGAGACCGCGGACGCTGCGGTCGTTCAGGCCCAGGTTGAGCACCGTGTCCATCATCCCCGGCATCGAGAACTTCGCCCCGGAGCGCACGCTCACGAGCAGCGGATCGGACGGATCGCCGAGGCGCCGCTCCATCGCCTTCTCGAGCCGGCCGGTGTGGCGGGCGACCTCGTCGGACAGGCCGGCCGGCCAGCCGGAACGCATGTAGTCGCGGCAGGCGTCGGTGGTGATCGTGAAGCCCGGCGGCACCGGCAGCTTGAGGACCGAGGTCATCTCGGCCAGGTTGGCGCCCTTGCCGCCGAGGAGATCCTTCATCTCCATGGGCGGGCGCTTGTGGCGATTGTCGAACGCGTAGACGTAGGGCACGGCGTCCCCCGATTCGGTGGCGTGCGGGGCTGCGAGGCCGAGCCTACGCCCGCGTCGGCGCGCTAGCGTCGACCTTCCCCGCGCCTCGGGCAGGCCCGGGGAGGACGGTCGACCATGGGGCTCACATGGCAGGTGGCGCGCCGTAGCTTCCGCCGGTGGTCGACCTACCGGGCGGCGACGGTGGCGGGGGTGGTCACCAACACGGTGTTCGGCTACCTGCGCGCGTACGTCCTCGTCGCCGTGGCGGCCGCCGGCGGCGGCACCGTCGGCGGGTGGGACGAGCGCACGCTGGTGACGTTCTCGTTCATGACCCAGGCGCTGCTCACAGCAGCATGCTCGTGCCGATCGTGCTGTTCCCCGCCTGGCACGAGGCGACCGCCCGCGCTCTGCCCTTCGCGGCGATGATCCAGCTACCGGGAAGCCGGGGAGTTTTCTCGAGCGGTACCGTGCCGTGATGGCGACGTGGGGGCGGGTGGCGGTGTGGATCGCCCTGCTCGCGGGCCTG
>DASUQS010000220.1:0-7068 GCA_036280455.1 Acidimicrobiales bacterium | reverse complement strand
AGCAGGCCCCGCTCCACCTCGGCCACCAGCGCGTCGGGACGACGGTCGCCGCCGGCCAGGAACAGGTCGGTGGCGACGCCCCCGAAGGCATCGGAGCCCACCGCGTGCCCGGTTGGTTCGGCGCCGGCCAGCCGGGCGGACCGCCGGTCGTGGGTCAGACCCACCGAGATCCCCGCCCGCACCAGGTCGTGGCGACGCTTGGGGGTTCCCTCGGCGTCGTAGGGATCGCCGAGGGCCCGCGGGTCGGTCGCGTCGTCCCACAGCTCGACCGCCTCGTCCCACTGCGGCTCACCGAGGTGCACGAACGAGGTCCCCTCGGCGTGCGCCTTGCCGTTGAACCCCAACAGGACAGGGAACGCCAGCGCGGCCGCCACCGCCCGGGGTTCGAACACGACCTCGTAGTCGCCCGGCGGCAGCACGACAGGGTCGAGCCCCGCCCGGGCCTTGGCCGCGGCCCGGGAGCCGGCGCCGGCGCCGTCGATGTCGGACAGGCGGACCGAGGTCGCCTGAGCGCACCCGTCGGCGGGGTCGCCGGCGTGGCCGGTGGCCCGCTGGATGCCGTCGACCTCCGCGACCGTGCTGCGCGCCGAGGCCCGCTGACCCGTCGTCGACGCCAGCGCGTGCGTCACCGACCGGGTCGAGCAGTAGCCCGCGGCCTCGATCCCGACCACCGGTCCCCCCTCGCGCCCGGTCCCCCCGGCGGCGACGAAGGCGGCGACGACCTCGGCCCGGTCGCCCGGGGTGGCCGCGGCGGTGCCGGCATCCCAATGCTCGATGCCGGCGACCGGCGCCGCCGGCGCGAACCCGGCGAAGTCGGGGTCGACCGGCCGCAGCGCGGCGGCTGCGAGCGCCCGGTCGACCAGCGCCGCGAGCCCGGCGTCGTCCGTCCGGGTGGTGGTGGCTCGGGCGACCCGGCCGTCGACGGCCACGGTCAGGCGCAGGCCGCGCCTGTCCTCGCTCGTGTTCTGGTGGATGCGACCGTTGGCGAAGCGGGTGAGCGCGGCGGAGCCCACCTCGGCGGCGACGACGCCCTCGGCGCGGCCGCCCAGCACGGCCAGCACGCGCTCGCAGAGCTCCGCGGCGCCGGGTCCGTCGGTGGGGTCGGGGGCACGAGCGGACATCGGCCGGGACGGTAGCGAAACCCGTCGGCAACCGGGGCACGAACGGTTACCCTGCCCTCCCCTCCACATGGCGAGGTGGGCCGGTGAGTTCACAGAGCGACAACGGAACGGGCATCGAGGTCGTCGCCTTCGACGGCGACGACACCCTGTGGCACAGCGAGAGCCACTTCGTGGACGCACATCACCGGTTCTGCGAGCTGCTCGGCCCCTACGTCGACGACCCGGCACGCATCGACGACCAGGTCATCGCCACCGAACGCACCAACCTGGCGCTGTACGGCTACGGGTCCAAGGCGTTCACGCTGTCCCTCATCGAGACGGCGATCACGCTGACCGAGGGCCGCATCACCAGCCGCGAGATCAGCGCCATCCTCGACCTCGGCAAGCGCCTGCTCGACCACCCGATCGAGCTGCTCGACGGGGTGGCCGAGGTCGTCGAGCAGATGGCGGACAGCGACCGGCGGTTGATCATCGTGACGAAGGGCGACCTGTTCCACCAGGAGGCCAAGGTCGCCGGCTCCGGGTTGGCCGACCGCTTCGACCGCATCGAGATCGTGTCGGAGAAGGACGTGCCCACGTACCGCCGCGTGATCACCGCGGCCGGCGTCGAGCCCGAGCACTTCTTCATGATCGGCAACTCGGTGAAGTCGGACGTGCTGCCGGTGGTCGAGCTCGGCGGTCACGCCGCGCACCTGCCCTACACGTACACGTGGGAGGTCGAGCACGTGCCGGGGGCCAACGGCGCGGAGCACGGCTACCACGAGCTGACGTCGATCCGCGACCTGCCCGACCTGGTCGACCGCGTCGCCGCCGGCGGCGACTGACCGACCTCGGAGGGCGTCGCACCGGCCCCCCAGTGGTCCGAGACTCGGCGAGGCAATGACTCGCGACCCGAGGTTCTCGAGGCAATGACCTCCGGGGGCCGCACGTCATCGCCTCGAGAGTCCGCTGGCGCACGTCATTGCCTCGCCGACTCGTTCGACGGGGCCTGCACCCCGGATCCTCAGGTCAGTGCACGCCCACGCGCACGTCGCGGAAGCGGCACGGCACGGCGTGGTGGCCGGTGTGGCCCACCTGCAGCGGCTGGCCCTTGCCGCAGTGGGGCACGCCCCAGACGGTCCAGTCGTCGGCTCCACCGACGGCGTCGAGCGACGACCAGAAGGTCGGGCCGATGCCCGTGTAGGTCGGGTTCCGCACCATGCGGCCGATGGCCCCGTCCTTGATCTCCCACCCGATCTCGCAGCCGAACTGGAAGTTCAGGCGCTTGTCGTCGATCGACCACGACCGGTTCGTCTGCATGTAGATGCCGTCCTCGGTGCCGGAGATCATCTCCTCGAGCGACGAGTCGCCGGGCAGGAGGCCCACGTTGGTCATGCGCACCATCGGCAGCCGGGCCGGACCGTCGGCCCGCACCATCCCGCCGGAGGCGAGCCCGACGAGCGGCGCCGAGTCGCGCCCCGACAGCACGCCCACCCACAGGCCGTCGCGCACGATGTCGACGCGCTGGGCGGGCACGCCCTCGTCGTCGAAGCCGAAGCTCCCCATGGCCCCGGGGAGGGTGGCATCCGCGGTGATGTGCATGAGGTCGCTGCCGAACCGCAGGCGACCCAGGTGGCCGGGGTCGAGCCACGACGTGCCGGCGAAGGCGGCCTCCCAGCCGAGGATGCGGTCGAGCTCGACGGCGTGCCCCACCGACTCGTGGATCTGCAGCGCAACCTGGTCGGAGTCGAGGATCACGGTCGTGACCCCCGCCTCGCACTGAGGCGCCGAGAGCAGCGCGGCGGCCTGGTCGGCCATGACCGCGGCGTTGGCGACGAGGTCGAGGCCGCGGACGAGCTCCCATCCCTGCGTGCCGTAGTGGCCGCGCACGCCCGGGTACGAGCGGCGCTGCGTCTCGCCGTCGCCGATGGCGGTGGCGTCGACGACCGCGCCGCACTCGACGATGCGCTGGTCCACCCGGCTGCCCTCGCTCGAGGCGAACCACTTCTCGGTGTCCCACACCTGGTAGCTGGCCTGGGCCTGGGCGACCCCGGCGTCGTTGGCGGCTCCCGTGGCCGCCACGAGCAGGTCGGCCTTCTCGCCCAGGCCGACGTCGTCGAGCGGGTGCTCGACCCACGTCGACGACCAGGACTCGACCACCACGGGCACCGGCGAGAGCCGCAACGCGGGGCCCGGCACGCGGGCGGAGGCCCGGGCGACCGCCGTGGCGGCCTCGCCCGCGGCGCGGGCGGCCGGGCCGGAGAGCGTCGGCGTCGCCTGGAAGCCCCACGACGAGTCGACGAGGGCGCGCACGCCGATGCCGGCGTCCTCGGACTGCGACAGGTCCTCGACGACCCGGTTGCGGGCCTCCATGGACTCGTGGCGGATGACCATGACCCGGGCATCCGCGTAGCGGGCCCCGGCTGCGAGAGCGGCCTCGACCGCAGCGGTGGCGAGCTCGATCATCGCCCGGCACCGTAGCCGCGCCACCACGTCTCGTGACGAACCGTGCTGGTGTCAGGACGTTCAGCGCGGAATGTCACCGTCGATGACGACTCTCGGCTCCTCGGTGAGGAGGTAGACGCTGTTGGCCAGGTCCAGCAGGTGGCGCTCGTCGGGGGCGACGACGCGCTGGTACTCGGGGTCGCTCACCATCGCCCCGAAGTCGTCGAGGCTGCGGTACCACTGCAGCGTCATCCCGTCGAAGCCCTCGCTCCCCGTCCAGTGCCCGGCGGCGTCGGGCACGCGAGGGTGCTGCTCGTAGCGCACCACCGTCTCGGCGACGACGGGCACCGACAGGATCTTGGCGGCGTGGACGTCCCGCCAGTGAGCGTGGAACTCCTCCGCCGTCAGCGCAGGATTGCGCCGCAGCAGCGCGGTGAGACGGATCATCGTCGGACGCCCTTTCCGGGAATGTGACCAGAGGCACTAGCTTGCCTGGCCATGTCGAGCGACGCCCACGACGGCGGGTCCCCGCGGCCGACCGAGCCCCGCATCCCGCCCCTCTCCCCCGACGACGCCGACGAGCAGGCCCGCGAGCTGCTCGCCCAAGCGGGCGGGCCGACGGCCGGGGCGACCAACATCTTCGCCACCTTCGTGCGCCACCCCGGGCTCTTCCGCAAGTGGATGCCCTTCGGCGGCAAGCTGCTCGCCGGGAAGCTGCCGGCCCGCGACCGCGAGCTGCTCATCCTGCGCACCGGGTGGAACTGCCGCTCGGACTACGAGTTCGCCCAGCACGTGCGGATCGGTCGGGCCGCGGGCCTCACCGACGAGGAGATCGACCGCGTCACGCAGGGGCCGGAGGCCGACGGGTGGTCCGACCACGACGCCCTGCTGGTGCGGGCCGCCGACGAGCTGCACACCGACGCCTGCCTGAGCGACGCCACCTGGGCGGCGCTGGCCGCCCGCTACGACGAGCCGCAGCTGATCGAGCTGCCGATGCTGGTCGGGCACTACCACCTGGTCGCGTTCACGCTGAACTCGCTCGGGGTGCAGATCGAGCCCGACGTGGCGGCGACCAACCGCGGGGAGGCCTCGTGAGCGACGCCGGCACCGCCGCGACCAGCGCCGCCAACGCCGGCCGCCTGGCCGGCCGCACCGTCCTCGTCGTCGGCGCGGGCACCCAGCCGACCGCGGACGAGGACTCGCCCGTCGGCAACGGCCGGGCCATCGCCGTCACCGCGGCGCGGCAGGGCGCCCGGGTCGTGTGCGTCGACCGGGTGGGCGCGGCCGCCGAGCACACCGCCGAGCTCGTCCGGGCCGAGGGCGGCGACGCCACGGTCGTGGTCGCGGATGTGAGCGACGAGGCCGACTGCGCCGCGCTGGTCGACGCCGCGGTCGCCGCGGGCGACGGGCAGCTCCACGGCGTGGTGATCAACGTCGGCATCGGGCGCGGGCGGGGCCTGGCCGAGACCACCATCGCCGACTGGGACACCGTGTTCGCCGTGAACCTGCGAGGCCACTTCCTCGTGGCGCAGGCCGCGGCGCCGCACATCCCCGAGGGTGGGGCGTTCGTCTTCGTCAGCTCGGTGGCCGGCCTCCAGCCGGGCAGCCGCTCCCCCGCCTACGACAGCTCCAAGGCGGGCCTCATCGGGCTCAACCGCCACGTGGCGCTGGAGAGCGCCCGGCGGGGGGTGCGGTCCAACGTGATTGCCCCCGGACTCATCGACACGCCGATGGGCCGCAACGCCACGGCCGGCCGTCCGTCGCGGGGCCGGACCCCCGTGCCGCTCGGACGCCAGGGCACCGGCTGGGAGGTGGCCTCGGTGGCGTGCTTCCTGCTGTCCGACGAGGCGAGCTACATCACCGGCCAGGTGCTGGCCGTCGACGGCGGCCTCACGCTGATCTGACGGGGAGTCGGGCGGCCGGGCGCGTGCGTCAGGCCGCCGGCGCGTACCCGACGAGCGGCGCCACCTCGGCGCCGAACACCCGCAGCTGGTCGTACAGCTCGTGCACGTCGCGGCTGCGGAACGCCACCTGGATCTGGTCGACTCCCAGCCCGGCGAGCACCCGGAGGAACGACGCGATCTGCTCCGGCGAGCCGTGTACGGCCCGTCCGATGTCCCACCGCGGCTCGCCCACGTACAGCGGCCCGGACAGGGCGCCGACCGTGAACGGCTCGTCGGCCCGGCCGGCCCGCTCGCGCAGCTCCCGCAGGCGGGCGATGCCGGCCGACAGACCGCCCTCGGGCGGGCCCGACGCCAGCCAGCCGTCGCCCCGCTCGGCGGCCCGGCGCAGCGCCGCGGGGGACGATCCGCCCACCCAGATCGGCAGTCGGTCCTGCACCGGGCGGGGCGACTGGCCCGCCTCGGCCCACGACCAGCGGTCGCCCTCGTGCGACGAGAACTCGCCGGCGAAGGCGGCGCGCACCGCGTCGATCGCCTCGTCGAGCAGGGCGCCGCGCTCGGCGTGGTCGATGCCCAGCGCGGCGAACTCGCCTTCGACGTGGCCGGCGCCCACACCCAGGACCGCCCGCCCACCCGACAGCGCGTCGAGCGTCATCCACTGCTTGGCCGCCGCCAGCGGATGACGGAACGGCAGCACGTACACCTGGCTCAACAGGCGGACGTGCCGGGTGACGGCCGCGAGGTACGAGAGGGTGGCGACGCAGTCCCACCACGTGGTGGTGAGGGTGGGCACCTCCTCCTTGGGCACCGCGACGTGGTCGCACACGGCGACGTAGGCGAAACCGGCCCGCTCGGCGACGGTGGCGATCGACGTCAGCTCCTCGACGCCGGCCTGCTGCTCCCACCCTTCGGCGGTCAGGGCCGACTGGGCCTGGATCGGCAGCTGGATGCCGAACGACACCGGCCCCTGCGCATCGACGTGCCCCACGGCGATTCCTCCCCGGCCAGCCCCAGCGTGGCCGTCGCCCCCGGACCGTAGCCGAACACGGTTCGTATCACACGCGCCACAGAGCGGCCCGCGGGCCGTAGTGGGTGCTCAGGCGGGCGTGGGAGGCCGCTGGCCGGTGGTGCCCCAGTAGACCTGGCGGGCGACGGACACCCGCACGTCGGGGGTGCGAATGCCCCAGAACTCGAAGCCGAGGTGGTGGGCGGCGACGTTGGCCAGGGTGGTCACGAGCGTGCCGGCCTGGGCGAGCGGCTCGACCCCGAGGTTCTTGCCC
Source organism: Acidimicrobiales bacterium (assembly GCA_036280455.1). Taxonomy (GTDB): domain Bacteria; phylum Actinomycetota; class Acidimicrobiia; order Acidimicrobiales; family VFJN01; genus ZC4RG19. The sequence goes on along the minus strand of DASUQS010000220.1, from coordinate 342 downwards.
TCGTCCTGCAGCTCGCTGATGACCCGGGCCAGCTCCGTCGTCACCGCGTTGAGCAACCGCACCCGGATGTTGCGGAAGCGGCGGTCGCCCTCCTCCGTGCTGAGGTCGACCACCCGCAGCACGGGGCGGTGCTGATCCCAGAACTCGAAGAACGCATCGGTGAGGTCGAGCGCCGTCTGGTAACCGGCCTTGCCCTTCCAGTTGCCCCGGGCCACCAGGCGGACGAGCCGCTCGCCGTCGAGCGCCATCTCCTGGGCGAGCACCAGGATGGCCGCCTCGACGTCCGCGAAGTACTGGTAGAAGGTCGCCGGCGACGTGCCCGCCTCGCGGGCGATGTCGATG
>DASUQS010000219.1:0-10022 GCA_036280455.1 Acidimicrobiales bacterium | reverse complement strand
CGATCGCGACCCAGCCGTACGCATCGCTCGGTCCCGACAAGTTCGACTCGAACGACTCGTTCCGGCTGGTCGAGTTCGACCCCGACCTGGGGGCCATCGGCGGTCTCGACTCGCTGACCGACGTTCAGGACGTCACCCCGTAGTGGAGACGGTCGACGAGGTCGGGCGCGCCGCGGCACTCACGAGCGGTGTGCTCGCCCTCGAGGACGACCTCCATGGCAGCCAGGAACCGGTCCTCGACCGGGACCGGATCCTGGGCGCCCACGAGGAGGAGATGACCCTCCGCCAGGGCCTGGCGAAGGGTGGCCTGTTCACCTTCGTCGTCCTGCTCGTCCTCAACTCGCTCGACGAGCTCGAGAGCGCAGCGCTGACCGTCCTCGGGCCCGACATCGCCGACACGCTCGGGATGAGCGACGGCGCCATGGTGTTCATCTCGGTCGTCGCCGCGGCGTTCTTCGTGGTGGGCGCCGTCCCGCTCGGCTACCTCGCCGACCGCTACCGCCGAGCGCCGATCATCGGCGCCTGCAGCCTGCTGTTCTCGGCGATGGTCTTCCTGTCGGGCCTTGTCGTGAACGCGTTCATGCTGTTCTGGGTCCGCTTCGGCGCCGGCATCGCCAAGGCCAACACGATCCCGGTCCACAGCTCGCTGCTGGCGGACACGTACCCGGTCACGGTGCGCGGCCGGATCGGGGGCACGGTCGCGATGACGGGCCGCGTCGTCGCCGCGCTGAGCCCGCTCGCGGTCGGCGGCATCGCCGCCGCCGCCGGCGGTGTCGAGGACGAGGGCTGGCGCTGGGCCTTCTACCTCCTCGGCCTGCCCGTCGCGGTGGCGGCGGTGTTCGCCTTCCGGCTGCCCGAGCCGATCCGCGGCCGGTGGGAGAAGCGCGACGTGCTCGCCTCGGTGACCGAGGACGCCGACGTCCCGATCTCGATGGAAGCCGGCTTCGCCCGCATCTGGCAGATCCGGACGATGCGCGCGGTCATCGTCGCCTTCTCCGCCCTCGGGTTCATCCTCTTCCCCCGCGAATCGCTGTCGAACTTCTTCCTCGAGGAGGAGTTCGGCCTCGACGCGTTCGGCCGCGGCGTCGTGGCCTTCACGACCGGCGTGTGCATGGCGGTCGTGCTGCCCTTCGCCGGCCGGGCCTTCGACCGGCTCTACAAGCGGGACCCAGCCAAGGCGCTGGCGATGGTCGGCTGGCTGATCCTGCCGGGTGCCGTGATGGTGCCGGTGCAGTTCAACATGCCGAACGCGGTGCTGTTCACGATCGCCGGCATCCCGACCACGGTGGCGGCAGGGGCCGCGTACGCCATGGCCGGTCCGGTGCTCCAGCAGGTCATGCCGTACCGGTTGCGGGGCATGGGCACCGCGCTCGGCATGCTCTACATCTTCGTCGTCGGCGCCCTCGGCGGCGCGCTGATCTCGGCGCTGCTGGTCGGAACGTTCGGCGAGCGGACCGCAGTCATCGTCCTCGCCGTGCCGTCGACGCTCGCCGGTGGCCTGATCCTGATCAGCTCGTCGCGACACATCCGCGGCGACATCGCCATGGCGGTCGACGACCTGCGCCGCGAGCACGAGACGCACGAGGAGATGGCCGCCCACCCCGACGACATCCCCGCCCTCGCCGTGTCGGGCGTCGACTTCTCGTACGGTCCCGTGCAGGTGCTGTTCGACGTGAGCTTCCACGTCGACAAGGGCGAGACGCTCGCGCTGCTGGGCACGAACGGTGCCGGGAAGTCGACGGTGCTGCGCGTCGTCGCCGGGCTCGGCACCCCGGCACGAGGGACGGTGCGCCTCGACGGCCGGAACATCACGTTCACCACCCCCGAGCAGCGCGCCGGGATGGGCATCCAGGTCCTTCCCGGCGGCCGCGGCGTGTTCCCCTCGATGTCGGTTCGCGAGAACCTGGAGATGGGCGCATACCTGCTACGTGGGGATCGGGCGCTCCAGCGCGAGCGCATCGAGCGGGTGCTCGCGGACTTCCCGGTGCTGGCCTCGCGCCTCGACGAGCCCGCCGGCCTGCTGTCCGGCGGCCAGCAGCAGCAGCTCGCGCTCGGCCGGGTCCTGCTCCACGAGCCGGAGGTCCTCATCATCGACGAGCTGTCCCTCGGCCTCGCCCCGGCGATCGTCGCCGAGCTGCTCGACGTCCTCGACCGCATCAAGGAGACCCGGGGCCAGTCGATGATCATCGTGGAGCAATCGCTCGACGTGGCGCTGCGCATCGCGGATCGCGCCGTGTTCATGGAGAAGGGCGCGGTGCGGTTCGAGGGCCCGGCGGCCGAGCTCGCCGAGCGCGACGACCTGGCCCGAGCGGTGTTCCTCGGCACCGAGGGCGGCTGACCGTGGTACTCGGCACCTGGATCACTCAGCAGCTGGTCTTCAACGGCGTCGTCACCGGGCTCAGCACCGCCCTCGTCGCCCTCGGCGTCGTTCTCACGTACCGCTCGACGCGGGTCATCAACTTCGCCGTCGGGAACATGGGCCTGCCCGCCGCGGTGGTGATGGCCCTCCTGTGCATCAACTACGGGCTCGGCTTCTGGCCGGCGCTCGCCGTGAGCCTGCTCGTCGGCGCCCTGTTCGCTGCGGCGGTCGAGCTGCTCGTCGTGCGCCGCCTGTTCCGCGCGCCGCGGGTGATCGTCCTCGTCGCCACCATCGGCGTCGCCCAGCTGGCGCAGGCGATCGTCCGGACCTTTCCCGACATCGAGTCGCGGTCGTCGGCGCGGTACCCCGTGCCGATCGGGGCGGTGTGGGAGGACGTCGCCGGCCTGCGGGTGACGGGACCCCAGGTCATCGTGCTCGTCGTCGTGCCCCTGGTGGCCATCGCCCTCGGCTGGCTCCTCAACCGCACGACCTTCGGGCACACCGTTACCGCCTCGGCCGACGAACCCGACCTGGCCCGGCTGTCGGGCATCAGCCCCAAGATTGTGTCGACGTTCGTGTGGGTCATCGCCGGGCTGCTGTCCAGCACGACCCTGATCATGTTGTCGGGGATCGCGGGCTCGCCGAGCGGCATCGAGGGCCTGGGGCCGAGCACGCTCAACCGGGCACTGGCGGCCGCGGTCATCGGCGGCATGGTGTCGTTCCCCCGGACGGTGGCCGCCGGCATCGGGCTCGGCATCGCCGACGCCGTGCTGCGCTTCAACTTCCCCGACCAGGTCGGGCTCATCGACTTCGTCGTGTTCCTCGCCATCGTGGTCGCCGTGTTCATGCAGACCCGGACGCGTGACACCGAGACGGCGACGTTCTCGTTCGCACCCCGGGTGCGCCCGGTGCCGGAACGGCTGCGGCAGATCTGGTGGGTGCGAAACCTGCCGCGCCTCACCGGGCTGCTGGCGCTCGTCGCCGCCGCCGTCCTGCCGCTGATCGTGACGGAGACCTCGCGCCACCTGCTCTACACGCAGATCCTGCTGTTCGCCATCGCCGCCATGTCGCTGGTCGTCGTGACCGGTTGGTCGGGCCAGCTCTCGCTCGGCCAGATGGCCTTCGCCGGTGTCGGCGCCCTCTTCGCGGCGGCCGCCAACCGGGGCATCGAATTCGACGTCGGCTGGGGCGACGCCCGCCTCGACGTCCACCTGCAGGGCGTCAACTGGGCCGTGTCGATCCTGCTGGGGTCCGCGTTCGCCGCCCTGGTCGCCGTCGTCGTCGGTGTCGGGGCGTTGCGCGTGCGCGGCCTGCTGCTCGCCGTGGTGACCTTCAGCTTCGGCCTCGCCGCCCAGCAGTACATCTACCGGCGCCCGTTCTTCTCCGACGGGCGGACGACGGCGGTGCCGTTCGAACGCCAGCAGTTCCTCGGCATCGACCTCACCGACCAGCGCAACTACTACTGGTTCTGCCTCGCGGTGCTGGCGGCGGTCGTCGTCGTGGTGGCGCGGCTGCGCCGCTCGGGCGTCGGCCGCTCGATCATCGCGGTGCGCGACAACCCCGACGCCGCAGCGGGGTACACGGTCCGCCCGGCGCCGGCGAAGCTCCTCGCGTTCGCCGTCGCCGGTGCTCTCGCCGGGTTGGCCGGCGGCCTGATGGCCGGCACGATCCAGAACGTGCCGCTGAGCGAACGGATCTTTCAGGTCGACGACTCGCTGCAGCTCGTCGCCATGGTCGTGATCGGCGGGCTCGGGAGCGTCGCCGGTGCGGTGCTCGGCGCGCTGTGGGTCGTCGGGCTGCCCGCCTTCTTCCCCGACAACGACGCCATGCCGCTGATCACGTCGAGCGCGGGGCTGCTGATCCTCCTCCTCTACTTCCCGGGCGGGCTCGTCCAGATCGGCTACAGCGCCCGCGACGCGTTGGCGCGGTGGCTCGACGCCCGTGTCCCGGCCACGTCGACGGCCCGCGCCCCCGCGGTGCCGGCATCGGTGCGACGCGAGGACGCGCGGACGGCGCCCCCCGAGGGTACGCCGGCGCTCGTCACCGAGGACGTGCGCGTCCGCTTCGGGGGGATCGCCGCGGTCGACAGCGTGAGCATCGAGGTCGCCCAGGGCGAGGTCGTCGGCCTCATCGGCACGAACGGCGCCGGGAAGTCGACGCTGCTCAACGCGATCGGGGGCTTCGTCCCGGCCGAGGGGCGCGTCGTGCTGTCGGGCGACGACGTGTCGAGGCTCGACGCGGCGTCACGGGCGCGCGCGGGGCTCGGGCGGACGTTCCAGGCGGCGAGGCTCTTCCCCGAGCTCACGGCGCGCGAGACCGTAGCGGTAGCCCTCGAGGCCCGAGGTCGCAGCGGGTTCACCACCACCGCGCTGGGCCTTCCCGTGGCGCTCCGCCGCGAGCGCAGGCGGGCGACCGAGACCGACGAGCTGCTCTCGTTCCTGGGCCTCGGCCGTTACGCCGACAGCTACATCGCTGACCTGTCCACGGGCACGCGGCGGATCGTCGAGCTGGCCGGGCTGCTCGCCGTCGGTGCCGAGGTGCTGTGCCTCGACGAGCCCACCGCGGGGGTGGCGCAGCGCGAGACCGAGGCGTTCGGGCCGCTGCTCCTCGAGGTCCGCCGCGAGCTCGGGGCGGCCATGGTCGTCATCGAGCACGACATGCCGCTGATCATGGCCATCTCCGACCGCATGTACTGCCTCGAGCTCGGTCGCGTCATCGCCGAGGGACCGCCCGCCGCCGTGCGCCAGGACGCGCGGGTGATCGCCTCGTACCTCGGCACCGAGCACGCGGTCGGAGCCACGCCGTGACCGACGGGTCTCCCAGCACGAAGGACCTCCTCCTCGACGCCGCCCAGCAGCTCTTCGCCCGCGACGGCGTCCAGGGCGCCCGCATCCGCGAGATCAACGAGCTCGCCGGCCAGCGCAACCCCTCTGCGCTCCACTACCACTTCGGCTCCCGAATGGCCCTCGTCCAGGCCGTCCTCGAGCGCTACCAGCGCGCGGTCGATGCCAAGACGGCCGAGGCCCTCGACCATCTCGAGACCGGTCGCCACCAGCTCGAGATCCGCGAGATCGTCGAGGCAGTCGTCGGGCCCGAGGTCAAGACGCTCGACACGCAGGAGGGGCGCGACTGCGTGCGCATCATCCCGCAGCTCCTGCCCGAGCTCAGTCGCAACCTGCGGGCCGGTGTCGTCCACCCGATCACGCCGGGGACGCGCCGCGTCCTCGCGCTGCTCGATCAGCGGATGGCGGAGCGGTCGCTGCCCGAGCACGTGCGCCGCGAGCGCCTCGTCACCTACGCGGTCGTCTTCACGACCCTGATCGGCGAGCGGGCCAACGCGGTCGAAGAGGGAGGAGAGCTGCTGTTGACCACCGACGAGTTCGCCGTCCACATGGTCGACACGCTCGAGGCACTCCTGGTCGCACCCTCGGGTCTCCCCGAGCGGCGGAAGCGATCGTGAGACGGCTCGACGCCCGCTTCTTCTGCGGCTCGGTCCTCTTCTGCCACGGCGGCACCGACGCCCAGTTCCGCGCTGACGACTTCCGGGCACCCATGCGATGAGTAGGACGACCACCTTCCAACACCTGCTCGCGGCCGGGCGCATCGGGCCTCTCGAGCTGTCGAGCCGCGTCGTCCTCCCGGCGATGGACATGAACCACTGCGACGACGGCGCCATCACCGACACCGAGATCGCCCACTACCGTGCCCGGGCCGCAGGCGGTGCGGGCATGGTCATCACCGGCAGCGGCGCGGTGTCGTTCCCCGTCGGCGCGGCATCGCGCAAGCAGCCGGGGCTGTCCGACGACCGCTTCGTGCCCGGCCTGGCCCGGCTCGCCGACGCCGTGCACGACGCCGGCAGCCTGCTGTGCGTCCAGCTCACCCACCACGGCAAGACGGCACGCGTCGACATCGCCGAGGACAGACCCGTCCTCGTGCCGTCCCGGCCGCTCGGCAAGCTCGACATGTCGGCGCTGCGCGACAACACGCCTGACGAGGTGATGCGCATCGCCGCCACGACCGGCGGCAAGCTCCCGACCTACCGGGAGGCCGACGAGGACGACCTCGCCTGGCTGATCGACGAGTTCGCCGCCGCGACCACGCGGGTCCGCGACGCGGGCGGCGACGCGGTCGAGGTGCACGCCGCCCACGGCTACGTGCTGTCGACCTTCCTCGCCCGCGCCGACAACCGCCGCGAGGACCGGTGGGGTGGCTCGCTCGAGAACCGGGCGCGGCTCACCGTCGAGGTGCTGCGCGCGGTGCGGGCCGCCGCCGGCCCGGACATGGCGGTGCTCGTCCGGGTCGCGGGCCGCGAGTTCGGCGACGACGGCGCGCTCACCGTCGACGAGTCCACCGCGGCGGCGCGGCTGTTCGTCGACGCGGGCGCCGACGCCATCCACGTCACGGGCTGGGGCCGGAACTCCTTCGTCAACTTCACCGACGGACCGCTGCCCGACACGATCGCCGCCTACCGTGCCGACGCCAAGGCGGTCCGCGCCACCGTCGACGTGCCGGTGATCGCCGTCGGCCGTGTGCTGCCCGAGGTCGCCGAGGAGATGATCGCCGCCGGCGAGTGCGACTTCGTCGCCATGGGACGCCAACTCCTGACCGACCCCGACCTCGTCGTCAAGCTGCGCACGGGCCGCCGGTCGTCGATCCGCCCCTGCATCAACTGCAACGTGTGCGTCGAGCAGAACTTCTACGACGACTCCCCCCGGTGCGCGGTGAACCCGGCCCTCGGCGATAAGGCCCTGGCGGTGCAGCCACCGATCGCCGAGTTGAGGCACGTCGTCGTGATCGGCGGCGGACCGGGCGGAATGGAGGCGGCACGCGTCGCCGTCGAACGTGGCCACCGGGTCACGCTGGTCGAGTCGGCCGACCGCCTCGGCGGCACGGCCTGGTTCTCGCAGCTGACGACCCCGGCGAACGGTCCGCTCGTCGACTGGCAGGCCGCAGAGTTGGCCCGGCTCGGCGTCGACGTGCGCCTCGGCACGCCCGCCACCGCGGACGCGGTCGTCGCCCTGCGACCCGACGCGGTGGTGGTCGCCACGGGTGCGACCCGGGGCCGGCCGGCCGTGCCCGGTGCCGACCGGCCCCACGTGTGGACCGGCGACAGCCTGCGCGCCGCCATGACCGGGGACGGGCCGGCCCCCGCGGCGAGTCGCAGCGTGCGGATCCTGCTGCGCGCCGCGACGGTGTTGCGACTGACCGCGAACGCGTCGCGGGTGCGCTCGCTGTCGCGCCGGTGGCTTCCGCTCGGCCGGCGCGTGGTCGTGCTCGGCGGAGGGCTGGTCGGCCTGGAGCTGGCGGAGTTCCTCGCCGAGCGGCGCAGGACGGTGACCGTGCTCGAGCCCGGCGCTGTCGCGGGGCTGCCCATGGCCGCGCCTCGGCGGTGGACGGCGGTTCGCCGGGCCGCCGCGCACGGCGTCGACGTCGTGCGGGAGGCCACCGTCGTCGAGATCGCCAGCGACGAGGTGGTCTACGAGGTCGGCGGCGAGCGCCGGAAGGTGCCCGCCGACACGGTCGTCGTCGCGGGCGACGTGCGACCCGGCGCGTCGCTCGCCGACGCCATCGAGGCGCTCGGCGTCGAGGTACACGTCGTCGGCGACGCCGCCGAGGTGGGCTACATCGAGGGTGCCATCCACTCGGCGTGGCGCGTGGCCCGGGCGCTCTGATGATCGAGTCGGCGGCGGCACTGGGCCCGACGACCCGCGGCAAGTCCCTGCATCGCCTGGAGGAACCATGACCGATCGTTGCATCCACCTCGGCGACATCGTCGAAGTGCTCGCCGACGCGATCCCCGGCAAGCCGGCGCTGATCGCCGCTGAGAAGGACCTGACCTACCGGCAGCTCGACGAGCGGGCGACGCGACTGGCCAACCACCTGCTCGCCGAGGGCGTGGTCGCCGGCGACCACGTGGCGATCCACGCCATGAACTGCGTGGAGTGGGTCGAGGCGCTGTACGGCTGCTTCAAGCTGCGCGCCGTCCCGATCAACATCAACTTCCGGTACGTCGAGCACGAGCTGGCATACCTGTACGACGACTCCGACGCCGTGGCCGCGATCGTCGCACCCGAGTTCGTCGACGCCGTACCGGCACTGCGCCACCGGCTGGTGATCGGCGACGAGTACGAAGCGGCGTTGGGGGCGGCGTCGCCCGAGCGAGCCTTCGGGGCGAGGTCGCCCGACGACCACTACATCGTCTACACTGGCGGGACCACCGGCATGCCGAAGGGGGTCGTGTGGCGCCAGGAAGACATCGTGCTCGGCGCCATGAACGCGATGCGCTACGGCCGACCCCTGGACCGCGTGGAGCAGCTCGGCGAGGAAGCGGCGGCCGCACCCGGGCAGCTGCGGCTGATGGGGTTGGGGCCGATGATGCACGGCGGGAGCCAGTGGGTCATGGGGAACACCCACGTCGGTGGCGGTGCGTTCGTGCTCTACACCGCCCGCCGCTTCGACCCTCGCGATGTGCTCCACCTGGCGGCCCGCTCCGAGGCGACGATGATCAGCACGATCGGCGACGCCATGGCCCGCCCGATCGCCGAGGTGCTGCTCGGACCGGACCGCCCCGACGTCGACCTCCCGAACCTGATGGCCATCGGCAACGGCGGCGCGCCGCTGTCGACCGCGGTGCGCGAGCAGCTGCGCGTTGCCCTGCCCGGCATCACGGTCATCGACAGCTACGGCGCATCCGAGACCGGCGCCACCGGCACCCGACCCGATGCGGGCGAGGACTTCGCGGCGCCCCGCTTCGACACCGGGCCCGAGGTCGCGGTGTTCGACGACGATCTGCGACGCTGCGACCCCGGCGAGGTCGGGATGCTCGCCCGCACGGGCCACATCCCGCTCGGCTACCACAAGGACGCGGCGAAGACGGCGAAGACCTTCCCCGTCGTGGACGGCACCCGATGGGTGATCCCCGGCGACTTCGCCCGCATCGAGGACGACGGCAGCATCAGCGTCCTCGGCCGGGGCTCGGTGTCGATCAACTCCGGCGGCGAGAAGATCCACCCCGAGGAGGTCGAGGCCGCACTCGTCCGGCACGAGGCGGTGTTCGACGCCGCCGTCGTCGGCGTTCCTAGCGACCGGTGGGGCCAGCAGGTGACCGCCCTGGTGAACACGCGGCACGGTCGCGAGGTGTCCGCCGACGACCTGCGGGCACACTGCCGCTCGTCGATGGCCGACTTCAAGGTCCCGAAGGAGATCGTGTTCGTGGAGCAGATCCCCCGCACGCCCGTCGGGAAGGTCGACTACACGCTGGTGCGAGACGAGGCCCTGCGCCGCCTCGGGGCAGGTTGACGACGGCCCTCACCGGTCGCGGTCGCGGGACACTCGAACGGCGCCATCACCACGATGGGGACCACCGCCAACTCCTGCTGCCGCGATGACGGCGCCAACTTCACGGTGCCGACGCTGCCGCGGCCCGAGTCGAGCCAGGTGGCGACGGCCGACGTCACCACCGACCTGGTGAACGGCTCGACCCGTCGGCGTTCGAGATCGAGACGGTCGGCGGTGTTGGGGAGCGCCGGGCGGGAGGCCGGCTGCTACGCGACTGCCGGCGGTCACACGGCGGATGGAGCGCGGTCGAGGGTCCGGTGATGCGCCGGGCGGCTGGGCGGGCTGGCCCGTCCGATCGCGTCCGTCAGCGCGATGTGATGTCGGG
>DASUQS010000218.1:0-2028 GCA_036280455.1 Acidimicrobiales bacterium | reverse complement strand
GTCGATCAGGTCGATCGTGGAGACGAACTCCTTGTGCTGCTTCAGCGCCACCTTGGCCGAGACGAAGATGCCGAGGTGGCCGACCGACTCGTGCAGCGTGTAGACGATCACCTGCTCGTTCGCGCGGATCTCGTCCACGCTCTCGTAGAGGTCCGGGATCCAGTTCAGCGCCTGCTGCGGCGGGGTGATGTCGTCGCCCCAGGACGCGATCACCACGATCGGCGCCCGGATGCGCCTGAGGTCGATCCGGCGCCGCTCGGAGCTCTGGATCACCCCCTCGGTGAGCTTGTTGCCGACGAACAGCTCGTCGACGATGAACCGGATCTCCTCGGTGGTCATGAAGAAGTGCCCGCCCCACCACCGCTCGAACTCGAGGTAGCGCTTCTCCTCGGTGTCGACCTTCGAGAACAGGTTGTACTGCTTGGTCCAGAGGGTGTTCGACGGGTTCAGGTTCTCGAAGTTCGAGACGAGGTGCGCGCCGTCGAACTTGCCGTGGCCGAGGTCGCCCGCGAGGGAGGCGAGCCACGAGCCGCCGAACATCCCGCCCATGTAGCGGAGCGGGTTCTTGCCGCGGGTGCCCGCCCAGTACGAGAGCGGCGTGCCGGCGATGCAGATCAGCCCGGCGAGGTCGGGCGCGGCGCCGCTCAGCAGCATGATCGCCCAGCCGGCCTGGCAGTTGCCGACGACGACCGGCTTGCCCTCGGCCTCGGGGTGCAGCGCCGCGACCCGGTCCAGGAACCGCCCCTCGGCGCGGGCGACGTCCTCGATCGTCTGCCCGGGCACCGGCTCGGGGAAGAAGCTCACGAAGTAGACCGGGTGGCCGGCCCGCATGGCGACGCCGACCTGGCTCGCCTCCTTGAACCCGCCGATGCCGGGGCCATGTCCGGCGCGCGGGTCGACGACGACGAAGGGGCGCTTGGTCGGGTCGACCGCCGTGCCCGGCCGCGGCAGGATGCGCAGCAGGGCGTAGTTGACCGGCCGGTCGAGCGTGCGCCCGTCGATCACCGTCTCGTGGTCGAAGACCAGGACCGGCGGCTTGCCCCGCTGCCAGTGCTCGATCGACTGGTTGCCGCGCTTGCGCATCACGTCCCAATACAGGATCGACCGCTGCCACCAGTCGACCCAGTACTCCCAGGCGTCCGCCCCGGGGCCGAAGCGCGGCAGCCTGCCGACCGGCGGCCAGCCCGGGAACGCGGTCGCGCCGGCGTGGTCGCCCGATGCGCGCTCACGATCGGCCGCGGGAGCACCCCGCGCCTCCCGTACCCTGTCGTTCATGCGTCTTCCTCCCGTGAACCGGAACGGAATGGCACCACCGGTCCGTGACCGATCGATGACGACCGTCCGCTGTCCCACCGCAGCACGGGGTTCCGCGCTGCAACATAAGAACTCATTGCCACCGTCCGGCGCATTGCCAGGTAACCACAGGTCCCCGCACGGCTGGCGGCCCGCTACCGCCGGGTTCGGCGCGGGTCCGGCGGGCGTCGGCGGCCGCGTATGTCGCGGAGCCGTGCCCGGCGTCCCACGTTGTGTCCCGCCGGGGCCCGCGTCGCGCCTACGGCACCGGCAGGCAGGCGCCGAAGCCGACGTAGGCGACGGCGTCGCCGGCGGCGGTCAGCACCAGGCGCCGCGCGTCCTCCGCGACCGCGACCGTCCAGCCCACCCCGTCGCGCACCTCCTCGATCCCGGGATCGGTGCCCTGCAGGATCAGCTTGCCGTCGACCCGCGCGCTGTGCGCCACCGTCGAGCCGGGTGCCTGCTCCCCCGCCTCCGGGTTGTGGATCCGCTCGCCGGCCACGTCGACGCGCAGGAACCGCGGCGCGCCGATGGCGCCGACGTCGATCTGGCTGCACGCGCCGCCGTCGACGCACTCGAGCAGCTGCGTCACGGCGCAGAGCAGCGGCGAGGCGTTCTCCTGGGCGGCCGCGGGCGGCGTGGCGCCCAGCAGAAGCCCGAGCGCCACGGCGGCGGCCTGAAGCCCGTCCCTCATCGCAATCCCCCCCTCAGTTCACGGTGTAGCCGCGGCCGCCC
>DASUQS010000217.1:0-8489 GCA_036280455.1 Acidimicrobiales bacterium | reverse complement strand
GCCGACGGCGCGCGTCTCGGTGAAGCGGCCCGAGGCCAGGGCGGGCAGGTAGATCTGCTCGTACGGGGGACGGCCACCGTCGGCCGGGTCGGGGAACACGTCGTGGATCACGAGGGTGCCCCCCGGCGCCACGTGCGGGGTCCACAGCTCGTAGTCGAGGCGGGCCGGATCCTCGCCGTGACCGCCGTCGATGAACAGGAACGCGAGCGGCGTCGCCCACGCCCGGGCCACGAGGGGCGACTCGCCGACGACCGCGACGACCGTGCCCTCGAGCCCCGCGTCGTGGATGGTGCGGCGGAAGATCGGCAGCGTGTCCATCCTGCCGACGGCCGGGTCGACCAGGTCGGGCTCGTGCCACTCCCAGCCGGGCTGGTTCTCCTCCGACCCCCGATGGTGGTCGACGGCGAACAGCACCCGGCCCCGCTCGCGGGCCGCGGCCCCGAGGTAGACGCCCGACTTGCCGCAGTAGCTGCCCACCTCGAGCAGCGGGCCGTCGACGCCGACGGCGGCCGCCGCCTCGTACAGCGCCAGCCCCTCGTCGGGCGGCATGAAGCCGCGGGCGGCCTCGGCCGCGGCGAGCAGGTCGGCATCCATCGTCACGGCCGGCGACCGTACCCTCGCCAGGCCCCGGGACGCCTACCCCGCGACCGATGACGCGGGCGTCCTCACCCGCGCCGTTCGCACCGAGCCGACGAACCCGCCGCCCGTCGGCCGCCGGTCGTGGTGGCGCTCAGCCGGGCGGCGCGACGAGCGCGTTGGCGGCGACCACCTCGCGGAACCACGCGGCGCTCGGCTTGGGCGTGCGGGCGAACGTCTCGCGGTCGACCTCCACCAGCCCGAACCGGGGGCGGTAGCCGTAGGCCCACTCGAAGTTGTCGAGCAGCGACCAGTACGTGTAGCCGCGCACGTCGACACCGTCCGCCAGCGCCCGCAGCACGCCTGCCAGCGCGTCGTGCACGTAGGCGATGCGCTGGTCGTCGTCGGTGGTGCCGATGCCGTTCTCCGTCACGAGCAGCGGCACCGCGCCGGCGGTGCGGCCCCAGGCGCGACGCAGGCACGCCTCCAGGCTCTGCGGCCACAGCTCGTAGCCCATGTCGAGCACCGGCACGCCGTCCTCCGGGCCGAGCGGGCCCTCCGGGCCGACCCGCAGGCGCGAGTAGGTCTGCACGCCGAGGAAGTCGTCGCCCTCCGTCGCGTCGAGGAAGACGTCCTCCATCTTGTGGCGCAGGCGCTCGGTGCGCTCCTCGCCGCCCTCGACGGCCTGGTAGTCGGTCATCGCCAGGGTGAGGCCGACCGGGAGGTCGGGTGCAGCCGCCCGGATCGCCTCGACCGCCTTGCGGTGGGCGTCGACGAACACGTCGTTGACCCGGTTGCGCAGGTCGCGGTCGGACTTCCCCGGCGGGAACACCCCTGCCAGCCAGCCGCCCGCCGCCACGATGTTGGGCTCGTTGATCGTGCAGGCGCGGCCGACGACGTCACCCAGCTCGCCCGCCAGCCGCCCGCAGAAGGAGGCGAAGCGGTCGGCCGTTGCGGGGTCTTCCCAGCCGCCGCGGTCGACGACCCAGCGGGGCGTCGTGAAGTGGTGGAAGGTGACGACCGGCTGGATGCCGCGGTCGCGCAGCGCCTCGCACTGGCGCCGGTAGTGGGCCACCGACGCCGGGGACCACTCCCCCTCCTCGGGTTCGACCCGGCTCCACTCGACGGAGAAGCGGTAGGAGCCGAGGCCCAGGTCCGCGACGAGGGCGACGTCGTCGCCGCTGCGGTTCCACGAGTCGCAGGCATCGCCGGACGGCTCGGCGCACGGCGTGCCCTCCGCGTGCTCCCATGCCCACCAGTCGTTGTTCCAGTTGCCGCCCTCGATCTGGTGGGCGGCGGTCGCCGTGCCCCACACGAACCCGTCGGGGAACCTGTTGCCCGCTGTCACGTCACTCGTCACGACGGCGGACGGTAGCGTCCCGCCCGTGCCCCAGGACGCAGTCGACGACCTCGTGAAGCTCCTCGACCTCGAAGCCATCGAGGTCAACATGTTCCGCGGCGTCTCGCCCGACGAGGACCGGCAGCGCATCTTCGGCGGCCAGGTCGCCGGCCAGGCGCTGGTGGCGGCCGCCCGCACGGTCGAGCCCGAGCGCCAGGTCCACTCGCTGCACGCGTACTTCCTGCGGGCCGGCGACCCCCGCGTGCCGGTGCTCTACGAGGTCGATCGCATCCGCGACGGCGGCTCGTTCACCACCCGGCGCGTCGTGGCGATCCAGCACGGCCGGGCGATCTTCAACATGTCCGCCAGCTTCCAGGTGCCCGAGGAGGGCTCCGACCACGCGTTCCCCATGCCCGAGGTGCCCGCGCCCGACGACCTCCCCACGATGCGCGAGCGGCTCGCCCACGCCGGCATCGAGCTGACGCCCTGGATGGAACGGCCCCGGCCCATCGACATCCGCCACGTCGACTGGCCGGCCCCCGACGGCACGCGCAGCCTCGAGCCGCGCCAGAACGTGTGGCTGCGGGCCGACGGACGGTTGCCCGACGACCCGATCCTCCACACGATCGTCCTCACCTACGCGTCGGACATGACCCTGCTCGACACGGCGACGCTGCCGCACGGGGGCACGTGGTTCGACCCGACGGTGTTCATGGCCAGCCTCGACCACGCCATGTGGTTCCACCGGCCGTTCCGGGCGGACGACTGGCTGCTGTACTCCCAGGACAGCCCCAACGCGACCGGTGGCCGTGGGCTGTCCCGCGGCCTGGTGTTCCGGCACGACGGCACGCTGGTGGCGACCGTCATGCAGGAGGGGCTCATCCGAAGGGCCGATGACCGACCCTGGAGGGCACGGCGCTAGTTTCGCGCCGATGAGACGAGCTGCAGCTCTCGTCTGCGCGGCGGCGCTGGTGGCGTCCGCGTGCGGCGGCGATGACGACGACGAACCCTCCCTCAGCGCGACCACGACGACGGCGCCCGCCGGCACCGTCGAGCTGCCCCCGGGCGTGACTCCCCTCGCCGACATCGGGCTGACGCTGACCGAGGTGGCCGAGGCCGCGAGCCCCACCGCGCTCGTCGCCCGGGCCGGCACCGAGACCGTGTACGTCGCCGAGCGGTCGGGCCGGGTGCGCCCGCTCACCGGCGACACGCTGGGCGAGCCGATCCTCGACATCAGCGACGACGTGGTCACCGACTCCGAGCAGGGTCTGCTCGGCATCGAGTTCTCGCCCGACGGCGCCACGCTGTACGTGAGCTACAGCATCGCTCCCGACGGCGACACCCGGGTCGACGCCTACGCGATCACCGGCGACGAGGTCGACCTCGCCTCGCGCCGCGAGCTGCTCGCGGTCGAGCAGCCCTACGACAACCACAACGGCGGCGACCTCGCCATCGGCCCCGATGGCTACCTGTACATCGGGCTGGGCGACGGCGGCTCGGGCGGCGACCCGGAGGGCAACGGGCAGAACACCGACGTGCTGCTCGGCAAGATCCTCCGCATCGATCCCAGCCAGCCCGGCGACGGCACCGAGTACGCCATCCCGGCCGACAACCCGTTCGCCGACGGCGAGGGAGGCGCTCCGGAGATCTGGCTGTACGGCGTGCGCAACCCGTGGCGCTTCTCGTTCGACGCCGAGACCGGCGACCTGTGGATCGCCGACGTCGGCCAGGAGTCGATCGAGGAGATCGACCTGCTGCCCGCGGCCGACGGCGGCGGCAAGGGCGCCAACCTCGGCTGGAACGAGATGGAGGGCGCCCACCCCTACGAGGGCGGCACCAACCCCGACGGCGGCGTGCTGCCGCTGTTCGAGTTCGACCACAGCGACGGCGGTTGCGCCATCACGGGCGGGGTCGTCTACCGGGGCGCGGCCATCCCCGAGCTCGCCGGCGCGTACCTGTTCAGCGACTACTGCGACGGGCGGATCCGTGCGGTGCGCGCCGCCGACGGCGCGGTGGTCGAGGAGCACATCTTCGATGCCGAGGGCAGCGAGCTCGTGTCGTTCGGCGAGGACGCCCAGGGCGAGGTCTACGTGCTGTCGCTCGACGGCACGATCTACCGCATCGACGCGGCCGGCTGAGGGGCACCGAGCTCGTGAGCGAAGGAACCATGAGCGACGACACCATCCTCCACATCACGACGCCCGACGCGTGGACGGCCGCCCAGTCGGCCGGGGTCATCCGCCCGCCCAGCCTCGACACCGAGGGCTTCGTCCACTGCTCGACCCCGGCCCAGCTGGACACGACGCTCGACCGCCACTTCCGCGGCAGCGGGCCGTTGCTCACGCTCGAGCTCGATCCCGCGGCCATCGCGGCCGACCTGCGGTGGGAGGAGAGCCACCCGGGCGAGCGGTTCCCCCACGTCTACGCACCCATCCCCGTCGAGGCGGTCGTGGCCGTCGAGGAGGTCACCCCGCCCGCAGGGTGAGGCACAGCCAGCCGTCGTCCTCCCGCTCGCCCACGACGGCGAGCCGGGTGGGTTGGTCCGAGCCGTAGGCGCCCAGCACCTGGTCGCGCTGCGCCGCCAGCAGCCCGCTCAGCACGACCGTGCCGCCGGGAGCCACCGCCCCCGCCACGGTCGGGGCCACGGCGACGAGCTGCGACGCCAGCATGTTGGCCACCACCAGGTCGTACCGACCCGCCACCGCGGGGTCGTCTACGGCGGCGACGACGATGACGCGATCCGCCATGCCGTTGCGCGCCGCGTTGGCGCGGGTGGCGGCGAGCGCGGCCGGGTCGACGTCGACGCCGACGGCGGTCCGTGCCCCGAGGGCCAGGGCGGCGATGGCGAGCACCCCGCTGCCGCACCCGACGTCGAGCACGCGCTCGCCCCCGCGCACGGCCTCGACGAGGGCGTCGAGGACCAACCGCGTCGTCGGGTGGGCGCCGTGGCCGAAGGCCCGCCCAGGGTCGACGACGACATCGAGCGCGCCATCCGGCGGTGCGTCACGCGATCGACTCGCCTCCTCCCGCTCGACCCACGGCGGGCGGACGATCAGCCGGTCGCCGACGACCACGGGCCGGGCATGCTCCCGCCACGCGTCGAGCGCACCCTCCAGGTCGACCGCGATCGCCTCGGCGGGCCAGCGACCCGCGACCGCGGCGAGCAGCCGGGCAGGGTCTCCGCCGTCCGTCGTGGCGGCGACGAGGGCGCCAGGCTGCTCCTCGATCGCGGCCGCGCCCGCCTGCCACAGCGCGTCGGCGGCCAGCTCGGTCTCGTGCGCCGCGACGGCGACCCGCACCGCCCTCATCGAATCGGCACGTGCCGGACCACCGGTGCCCGCCGAGGCACCAGCGTCGACCAGCCCATCAGCTCGGCTCCCACCGACGCATCGCTGCCCAGTGGCTCGCCGGCGCTCTCCGTCCGTGCTCACCGCCGCCGGGCGAGGGTGACCAGGTAGTCGCCCGCCGGGTCGGTCCACCGACCCTCGACCGCCATCCCGGCCGCCGTCAGCTCGTCGGTCACCCCGTCGGCCGTGAACTTGGTGCTGATCTCGGTGCGCATCTCCTCGCCCGCGGCGAACTCGGCCACGAGGTCGATCTCGGGCACCTTGACCGTCATCCGCTCGGTCGCCGCCAGCCGCATCTCGATGCGGCTGCGCTCGTCGTCCCAGACCGCCACGTGCCGGAACCGGCCGAGGTCGAAGTCGGCACCCAGCTCGCGGTTGAGCACGGCGAGCAGGTTGAGGTTGAACGCAGCGGTGACCCCGGCGGCGTCGTCGTAGGCGGCGACGAGGCGGTCGGCCGGCTTGGCCAGGTCGGTGGCGAGGAGGAAGCGATCCGACGGGGCGAGCAGCGCCGCCACCTCGCCGAGGAACCGCGCCCGCTGCTCGGGCTCGAAGTTGCCGATCGTGCTCCCGAGGAAGGCGACGAGCCGCGGCGCGTCCACCTCGGGGATGCCGTCGAGGTGCTCGTGGAAGTCGCCCACGACCGCGTGCACGCCGATGCCCATCTCGGCCGCCACCGACGCGGCTGCGTCGCGCAGGGTCGCCTCGGCCACGTCGAAGGGCACGAAGCCCGTGAGACCCGCCGGCGCGGCCGCCATGGCGTCGAGCAGCAGCCGGGTCTTCTCCGAGGTGCCCGAACCGAGCTCGACCAGAACGGTGGCGCCGGCTGCGGCGGCGATCTCGGCGGACGACCGGGCGAGCAGCTCCCTCTCGGCACGGAACGGGTAGTACTCGGGTGTGCGGGTGATGGCCTCGTAGAGCTCGCAGCCGCGGTCGTCGTAGAACCAGACGGGCGGCATGACCTTGGGGGTGGCGGAGAGCCCGGCGAGCGCGTCGCGCCGGAGCGCCGCCTGGAGGTCGGCCGGGACGAGGCGGACGTCGACGGTGACCTGGCCGGGAGCGAGGCGGGTCATCGGTCGGCCGCCAGCCGCAGCCCGCTGAAGGCCCAGCGCGAGGCCGGGTAGAAGAAGTTGCGGTAGGTCGGCCGCGTGTGGCCCGCGGGCGTGATGCAGGCCCCGCCCCGCAGGACCTGCTGGTTGACCATGAACTTGCCGTTGTACTCGCCGACCGCACCGGCGGCCGGGGCGAAGCCCGGGTACGGGGCGTACGGGCTGGCCGTCCACTGCCAGACCTGGTCGCACCATTGCTCGCCGCCCGCCCGCGGGTGGAGGGCCCAGCTGTCGATGCCGGCGGCGGTGGCGGGACGGTCGGCGGCGACGACCTCCCACTCGAACTCGCTGGGGAGGCGGTGGCCGGCCCATCGGGCGAACGCTTCGGCCTCGTACCAGCTCACGTGCACGACCGGTTCGTCGGGATCGACCGGACGACCGCCCGCCAGCGTCTGCACGGACCAGCCGAACGAGTCGCGGATCCAGTAGTCCGGCGCCTGCCACCCGTGCGACTGCACGGCGCCCCAGCCGTCCGACATCCACAGGCTCGGCTCGCGGTAGCCGCCGTCGTCGATGAAGGCGATCCACTCGCCATTGGTCACGAGCGAGTCGCGCAGCGCGAACGGCTGGAGCAGCACCTCGTGGCGCGGGCCCTCGTTGTCGTAGGCGAAGCCGACGCCGGCGTGCCCGGCGCGGGCGACGCCTCCCGGATGCTCGATCCAGCCGCCAGGGGCCGGGTCGGTCTCCGTCCGCGTGTCGTCCGCTGCCGCAGCCACCGCGCCCGCGGCAGCGACGGCGGGGGCGTCGCCGCCCGGGGCGTAGGCGGGGCGCAGCGGATTGGTGGCCAGGACGTGCTTGATGTCCATGAGGAGCAGCTCCTGATGTTGCTGCTCGTGGTGCAGGCCCAGATCGACGAGCGCCGCCACCTCCGGGGTGACCGCACCGGCGAGCAGGTCACCCATCGCCGCGTCGACGGCCTGCCGGTAGGCGGCGATCTCGGCGATGCCCGGGCGGGTGAGCGTGCCCCGCTGGGGCCGGGCGTGCCGGGGGCCGACGCCCTCGTAGTACGAGTTGAAGAGGAACCCGTAGGCCGGATCGACCTCGTCGTATCCCGGCACGTGCTGGCCGAGGACGAACGTCTCGAAGAACCAGGTGGTGTGGGCCCGATGCCACTTCGTGGGGCTCACGTCGGCCATCGTCTGGACGGTCTGGTCCTCGGCGGAGAGCGGCTCGGCGAGCGCCTCCGTGAACCCCCGGACGGCACGAAACCGTTCGGCGAGCTCGGTGGGCGCGTCCGCCCGGCTGGTCGCGGTCGTCATGGCCATCCCCCTCTTCGAGCACCCCGGGAGGCGGGGACGCTCCGGCTGGTGGTCGCAGGGGAACCTAGCGGGCCGCCACGCGAACACCTACGCGTTTGTCCGCCCGCACTAGACCGTTCGCATGCGGTTGCGGGTGGCGTCGTTCAACATCCACCACGGGGTCGGTCTCGACGGCGTGCTGGACCTCGGCCGCACCGTCGAGGTCATCCGGGATACGGGTGCGGAGATCGTCGGTCTGCAGGAGGTCGACCGCCACCTGTCCATGCGCAGCGGCTGGATCGACCAGCCGGGCTGGCTCGCGGAGCGCCTCGGCATGCACGTCGCCTACGGGGCCAACATCGACCTCGATCCCGACGACCGGCGGGGACCGGACGCACCCCGCCGCCACTACGGCAACGCCGTGCTGTCCGCCCATCCGATCGGGACCTGGCGGAACATCCCGCTGCCGGGCCGCGAGGGGGCCGAGCCCCGCGGACTGCTCACGGTGCGGGTGGCGGTGGACGGCGCAGAGGGGGGCCGCACCGAGGTCGTGGTCGGCTGCACCCACCTGCAGAACCGTTCGGCCACGGAACGGCTCGCTCAGGCGGCGCACGTCGTCGAGGTGCTGTCGCCGCCGCCGGGGACGCCGGAGCCCACGATCCTGCTCGGCGACATGAACGCCGGCCCGGATGCCGCCGCGGTGCGCACCCTGACCGCGGCGTTCACCGACGCGTGGGCTGTCGCCGGCACCTCCGGTGGCCCCAGGGTGTCGTTCGCGGACGCCGGCGCGCCCGCCGGCACCCCCGGTGACCCCGCCGACGCGTGGGCTGTCGCCGGCACCCCCGGTGACCGCGCCGGCCTCACGTTCGACGCCGGCAGCCCG